>PBZS01000054.1 GCA_002730235.1 Gammaproteobacteria bacterium
CACAAACGCAATCTCGGACAGACGCAAGCCATGCAAACTGGTCTTCAGGTAACCCGCGGTGACGTCATAGCCTTCATGGATGGTGATTTACAAAATGATCCAGCCGACATCCCTAGTATGGTAAAAAAGCTAGAATCCGATCAGTTAGATCTACTTTGCGGTTGGCGCAAAAACCGTCAAGACAGTTTGGACAGAACCCTACCGTCAAGGATCGCTAATTGGTTAATAGGACAGGTCACTGGTGTGGCCCTTCACGATTATGGATGCAGCCTAAAAGTCGGCCGTCGTGACGTTCTTGAGGGGCTCGATCTACGTGGAGAAATGCATAGATTTATTCCTTTATGGGTGGCAAATCTGACTCACCCTAGCCGCATCGCTGAAATTCCTGTCAACCATCGGGTACGCTCTGCAGGGGCCTCCAAGTACGGGATTTCTCGTACGCCGAGAGTCTTACTTGATTTGTTGGCTGCATGGTTTTTCCTAAGGTTCAGAGAACGCCCTGGACACTTTTTTGGAGTTGCTGGCCTGATAACTGGTTCGCTTGGCGGGTTAATTCTTACCTATCTTTTCATCTTAAAATTGATTGGAGAAGAGATCGCGAACCGCCCACTACTTATCACAGGAGTCTTGCTAGCATTGGTCGGACTTCAACTGATAACCACCGGCCTCATCGCGGAGATGCTGACACGATTACGGAGTCGTAGGCAGCCATTACTTACGAAAAAAACCGATGCGATGCTTTGGATGAAAGGATCTGATGACCGCACCGAGTAAGTCCGACTGGCGCTTATTTCTTTGCCTTGTCATTCTAGGTTTGATCGGTACTTGGGTTCCTTTATTCGACCTCGACGAAGGTGCTTTTTTAGAGGCAACTCGGGAGCTGCTAGCCGATGGCCATTGGGCAGCAACCACGCTGGATGGAGAGCCCCGGTATGATAAGCCAATACTATCTTACTGGCTTCAGGCATCTTCGTTGACGCTTTTCGGGTGGCTCAGCCCGGTAATTCCCATCGAAATGATAGGCAGACTGCCATCGGTTATCGCGGGTGCCCTCTGGGCAACGGTTCTAGGTCGTTTCAGTGCAGAGGTCACCAAGAAACCAAGCCTTGGAGTGTTCGTTACCCTCGCCTTGGCAACCACCCTTGGCACCTCGATCATCTCGCGCGCCGCGACCGCCGATGCGGTTTTGAATCTATGGCTTGCTCTCCTCTTTACGGATATTGCCCGGTATATCCGTAAACCAAGCAGCTCCCTTCGCCTCAAAGTGTTTTTATGGTTGGGTCTAGGAATCCTAACCAAGGGGCCCGTGGCAATAATCATCCCCGCCTGCGCTTTTGGCTTGTGGGTATTATTATCCAATCAGTGGGCGTTGTTTTGGAATGCAATCAAATCCTGGGGGGCTTGGGCTTTACTGGTTGCTCTCCTGACGCCATGGTTGATCGGCGTCTATGATGCGCAAGGCCACGTGTTTTTCGAGAGATTTATTTTACGGCATAACGTGGAGCGCTTCTATGGAAATCTGCATGGTCATGGCGGCCATCCGCTGTACTATTTGTTAGTAACGCCGTTAGTTTTATTGCCCTACTGTGGGCTGGTGATAGCAATTCTTATACGGATCCGTGAATACTGGGCGTGCCCTGTCAATCGATTTGCGCTGGTCTGGGTGGCCGTCGTGCTGCTATTAGTGTCTTCATCAGGAACTCAATTACCACACTATGTCTTATATTCAACCGCTCCGTTATTCGTGCTCTATGCTAGGGTCCTGCCAACCATTACCTCACGGCTTTGGGCATTACCGGGGTTGTTTGTACCTATATCAGCACTCGGTTTCGGATTGTTCCACGATCTGTTACCCGAACCGAGCCACCTCCGAGATCAGGAACAGCTCATTGCGTTAATTCAGTTGATGACTGAATGGCGGATACCACTGACAGCTGCGATTTTGAGCTTATTACTCCTGAGCCTAACCGCGTTAATGATCCCCAAATGGCACCTCAGTCAACGATTGATAACACTCGGAGGTGTCCAACTAGTCTGTATTGCAATCATCATTCTTCCGCTCGTATCGGAAGCAAGACAGCAGCCATTGAAAGAGGCAGCGTTGATTGCTAAAGAGGCAAAAGCTGATGTTGTATCACAAGGCGTCCGTATGCCAAGTTTCTCATTTTATCGCGGCGCGATTACGAAAGAGCGAGTGCCGATCGAAGGTCAGTGGGTTCTGATTTCAGTGACACTTTTTCACGAGCTAGAGGCCATAAATACTGCCTTTGAGATCAAAGCATCTGGTCCAGGCTGGAGACTTATAGCGCCACGCGAACCATCTAAGACCTAGCCTTTTGCTTTCAAATGTAGACTCGCTGAATTGATGCAGTAACGAAGTCCACTCGGCATGGGCCCGTCATTGAACACATGACCCAGGTGTGCGTCACATATACTGCAGGCAACTTCAGTTCGTGGCATAAAGAAAATCGACCGATCGTCGTACTCCTCAATCGCTGTGCCGGCTATTGGTTGAAAGAAGCTCGGCCATCCAGTACCTGAATTGAATTTATGATCGGAATCAAACAACGGGGTACCACAGCAGATACAATGATATACAGCAGGTGTCTTCAAATCATGATAAGCATTTTCAAAAGGGCGCTCCGTACCCTTCTCCCGCGTGACACGGTACGACTCATCACTTAAATCAGTTCTCCATTCCGCATCCGATTTTTTTACCTTTTTTTGTGCATGCATAACTTGAACTCTACGCTTAAACCGATATCTTATCTTCGACGCAAACCATCCTCAAGAGAGGTCTACATGCTACGAATAGGATTGTTCCTTTTAACCAACCTTGCGATTGTGATTGTTGCAAGTATCACACTCAGCCTACTTGGCTTTGAAGGATATCTCGCATCAAACGGTGTAGATTTAAATCTCTCGAGCTTACTGGTGTTCTGTTTTGTTTTCGGTATGGCCGGGAGCGTCGTTAGCCTCCTTCTCTCCAAGACCATGGCGAAAATGGGAACCGGAACACAAGTCATCTCGCAACCCCGAAATGCGGACGAGAAATGGCTCATTGATACAGTATCTGAACTAGCCAATAATGCCGGTATCGGAATGCCGGAGGTTGGAATTTTCCCGAGCCCTATAAGCAATGCATTTGCTACAGGCTGGAATCGAAACAATGCTCTGGTAGCAGTGAGTAGCGGTCTTCTAAGCCGCTTTAACAAAAACGAGGCCCGCGCTGTCATGGCTCACGAAGTCGGTCACGTAGCCAATGGTGACATGGTCACGTTAGCGCTGATCCAGGGCATTGTGAATACTTTTGTGATGTTCTTCTCACGCGTGATCGGTCACACAATCGATCGTGCCATCTTTAAAACTGCGCGGGGTCACGGGCCTGCTTTTTACATCACTACGTTCATCACCGAGATTATCTTGGGCATACTCGCTTCGATGATCGTATTCTGGTTCTCGCGCCAACGCGAATTCAAGGCCGATGCGGCTGGCGCGCGACTTGCCGGCGGGGCCGCAATGATTGGTGCATTAGAACGACTCAGAGCCGAGCAAGGATCACCATCGGAGCTTCCTGATTCTATGGTGGCTTTCGGGATACGTGCAGGCGGTAGATCTATGACACGTTTGTTCACTACCCACCCCCCGCTTGAAGAGCGGATTGCAGCTCTTGAGGCAAGCCGAAGCCACTAACTCAAAAATTTTATTGGGCGATTGCAACGAGGCCGCGTTCACAGTCCGCTATCAAGTCATCGACAGATTCAAGCCCAACAGCGATACGAATCATGTTTTCAGAGATTCCCATTAACTGGCGATCAGCGCCATCCAGCCGGCCATGAGTACTGGTTGCTGGATGACAGATCGTGGTTTTGACGTCCCCCAGATTTGCGGTCAATGACATCAGGCATGTGGCATTTAAAAATTTCCAAGCATCCTCACGCTTGCCATCCTTCAATGTGAAACTTAAGACACCACCACCAGACTTCATCTGACGATCAATTAATTGCTTTTGCGGGTGTGATGTAAGACCCGCATAATTAACACGTTCTATTTGTGGCTGTTGCAAGAGCCACGTGGCAAGTTGCAGCGCATTCTCGCTATGCGCCTTCATTCTGATATCCAGAGTTTCAAGACCTTTCAGGAATATCCAGGCGTTAAAAGCGCTCATGGTCACACCACCCGAGCGAATGAATGAGGTCACTGGCTCCACCAAATCAACAGAGCCAAGAACTGCACCACCTAGTACACGACCCTGTCCATCGAGATATTTGGTCGCTGAATGGATAACCAAATCTGCGCCCATTAACAATGGTTTCTGAAGCACCGGTGTCATGAAGCAGTTGTCTACGACGAACAAGCAGTGATGAGCTCGACAAATCGCTCCCAGCGCTTCAATATCGACAATTTCGATGGTTGGATTCGATGGCGTCTCACAATATGCTAGTTTAGTAGGACGAGACAGAGCTCGCTCCCAAGCGGAAATATCGGTAGGCGGCACGAGCTCAACTTCAAGCCCATATTTTATAAAGAAATCCTTAACCAATTTCAATGTCGCACCGAATACGCCTGTGGACACTACGATACGATCTCCCGCTTGGCAGTGTGCCATCAACGTTGACAGTATTGCGCCCATGCCCGACGAGGTTGCCTCACTTGCTTCTGCCCGTTCCATAACCGCCAGTCGCTTACAGAATCCATCAACCGTCGGATTATCAACCCGTCCATAGCTAGACAGGCCAGAGTTATTTATGAAGGCGTCAGCCATAGTCAAGGCGTCAGGGAACACAAAACTAGAGGTTGTAAAGATAGGCTCTGAGTGCTCACGCTCAGGTGTACGATCCAAGCCAATACGGATGGCTTTTGTCTCTCCAGAGAGGTTAGAGACTATTGACTTCAATCGTTTATCGCGATCCATCATGACGCATCTGCCCGAAGGTCTAGGCATGCATCTTCAGAATCAGCAAGTGTTCCCCGCTTGGCCCCGTCGTTACGCTTCCGAGCCAATGCCTCGAGATAAGCATCGTCAACTTCTTTGGTGATATAACAAGCCGAGAATACCGAATCTTCAAAGGAACGTAAATCCGGATTCAGTTCACGCACCGCATCCACCAAATCGCCAAGTTCCTGGTAGATCAGGCCATCAGCACCTATGAGTTGGTTGATTTCTTGGGCGCTGCGGCCATGAGCGATTAATTCACTGGCGACCGGCATATCGATCCCGTAAACATTTGGCGAGACAACGGCCGGCGCGGCTGAGGCAAAGTATACCTTCTTGGAGCCAGCGTCCCTCGCCATATCCACAATCTGATGACAGGTGGTACCACGCACGATGGAATCATCGACCAACAATACGTTACGATCCTTAAATTCCTGGACTACTGGGTTAAGCTTTTGTCGGACTGATTTCTGGCGTTCAGTCTGTCCAGGCATGATAAAGGTTCTTCCAATGTAGCGATTTTTAATAAAGCCTTCACGGAACAACACGCCGAGTTTTTGTGCGACCTCGAGCGCACTAGTTCGACTTGTATCTGGGATGGGAATCACGACATCGATGTCATGATTTGGCATTTCGCGAAGTATCCTATTTGCTAGTTTTCGACCCATATTGATCCGTGCTTGATAAACAGACACTCCATCAATCACGGAATCAGGACGCGAAAGATAAACATATTCAAATAAACATGGATGTGCTTCTTGCTCGCCTGCACATAGCTTCCTGTGGAGATGTCCTTCGTTATCAATGAATGCCGCTTCGCCCGGGGCAAGGTCTCCTATCAACACAAAGCCAGCACAATCAAGGGCTACCGATTCACTAGAGATCATATACTCAACACCTTGCTCGGTTTTGCGCTGGCCGATACAAATCGGACGAATACCGCAGGGATCTCTGAATCCTAAGATACCATGGCCATTAATCAGTGCGACGACCCCATAGGCTCCACGGCAACGTCTATGAACACTCTCAACTGCTGAAAAAAAATCGTCAGGTGTTGGGCGGAAATTTCCACGTGCCTCGAGCTCATGTGCAAAAATATTAAGCAGAACTTCTGAATCACTATCTGTATTGATATGACGCATATCGTTTTCATAGAGCTCTTTCATGAGATCGGCTGTATTAGTTAGATTTCCGTTATGCGCAAGACTAATGCCGTATGGACTGTTAACGTAAAACGGTTGAGCTTCAGCAGACGAACTTGTTCCCGCAGTTGGATATCGGACGTGACCGATCCCCATGTTTCCGATCAAATATTGCATGTGACGCATTCTAAAAACATCACGTACTAGGCCATTATCTTTTCGGAGATGAAACTTACCATTAGCTGAAGTCACCATACCCGCGGAATCTTGACCCCGGTGCTGTAAAACGTTGAGCGCGTCGAATAGCGCCTGATTGACGTTACCACGGCCAAAAATACCAACAACTCCACACATGATCGACCTTCCTCTCGTCAGCTCATTGGCGCTTTGAAGCCAGAGGCTAAAAGTTGTTCTAAGGCCCATTGCGCCACTGTCTCAAAGTGAGGCACAAAGGTAGATTTAGTGTACCAAGTGTCATTGACCAATGGTGTAACATTTAATAATCCAATCACTACGGTTACGATCAATGTGCCTCGCGCAAAGCCAAAAACCATACCAAGCACACGATCCGTTGAGGAGAGACCAGTCGCATCAATCAATGCTCCCAAAAGAAAACCGAGCGCTGCGCCAACCAGCAAAGTACACACAAACAAAGCAGCGAACGCGGCAATCGAGCGCATTAAGGAATCAATAATTTGTGTTTCAAGCAATTGGTCCATAGGCGCATGAAACTGACGCGCAATGACAAAAGCAGCGATCCAGGTACCAAGACTCAATGCCTCTTTCAAAAAACCGCGCCTAAGACTCATTAACGTAGAGATTGTCAGTATCACAATAATCGCCCAGTCAAACGGTGCAAGCCCCAAGTCCGACACGACTTGCTCGGTCATGATTGACCGTGCTCTCTCACATCATATTGCTTAATTTGAGCCTTCAGAGATAACTGAGTTTGGATTTTTCTCAACACTGTTTCGGCGCTTACTCGATCAAGTAGCGGGCCAACATAAACACGCGTGAGTGCTTCTTCAGTTCTCAGATACACACGTCCGACCTCTAATTTTTCGAGCTTTTCTTTGAGTGCCTGTGCATTCTCGCGATTCTTAAAGGCACCAATCTGCAAAATGAAACTGGCTAGAGACTCGTTGCCAATTGGGGCGTTCATCAAAGTATTAAGCTTTTCTTTACTCGCGCTTAACGCTTTTTGATCAATCACTGGCGAAACAATGGGGTCTGTCGAGACTACTGGGGGTTCAGGCAATCGCTCTAAACTTGGCCCCTCCTGTCGAATGGTTTCAAACTGAGGAGTTAACATCCAAGGAAGGACCAATGCGGCTAGAGCGGCTACGGTCGCCGCACCAATCCACTGATGCTTTCGACGATGTGACGATGGAGTTGCTTGAGTCTGTTCAGTTGAAGAGGTCATGCTTTAGTGAGTCTGCTACCAGTAAAAAAGAGCCGATGACCAACACCTGATCCTCGGAATTCAATTCTGAGGGCAAGCCCTCCAAAGCATCTTCGATTGTAGCAAAACTCCGCCAACACGTCTGTGCAAAAAGTAAATACCAGCTATTCTCTAAAGATTCTACGTCTCGGCCTCGGTCACTGCTGATTCCAACCAACACAATCCTCGATGTAAAAGCTCTTAAGATCGGTAGCATTGCGTCAACATCTTTATCTATTAATGCCCCAAATACCACGACCCTTCGATCCTCAGAAATTGATTGGGCTAACGTGCTTATCACAAATTTGCAGGCTGCCGGATTATGCCCGACATCTAATATCCAGGATCGGTCCGAGACCATATGCCGCGACATACGACCAGGTAGGATCCTTCGCGATAATGGTTCCTCAATTGCTTGAGTCAACCCGTAACCAAGGCGTCCAAATGCGAGACATGCTAGCGCTACAGCATCTCTCGGCAGTTGTATGCCTGAAAGATCAATCTGTTCTCCTGACGCTAATATACTCAGCTTATCGTGTTCTAATGCGGTATCCAGCCAGACCAATTGTGCCTTGCACGCCAACGCCTCTGCCTCAAGTACAGCGCGAACGTTCGTTGCTGCGGTCAATGTGGGTGTACTACTTCGCATTACTCCGGCCTTTTCACGCGCAATGGATTCGATATTGTCACCAAGGAATAGTTGGTGGTCCAAGCCGATCGACGTGATGATGGAAACGCTCGGATCAATGATGTTAACGGCATCAAGACGCCCCCCCAGACCAATCTCCAAAATCCAAAGATCTAGGTCTCTGCGCTCAAAAATCACAAAAGCAGCCAGCGTTAAAAACTCAAAATAAGTAAGAAAAATAGAGCCCCTGGCGGACTCTATTATCTCGAATGCCCCGACCAGTTCGTGATCGGAAACCTGTGTGCCGTTTACGCGGATGCGTTCCTGAATGGCGTGGATATGGGGCGATGTGTACTGGCCATAGGTTAAGCCTTCCGCCTGAGCTAACACTCCGGCAGCTTCAACCGTTGAGCCTTTACCATTAGTTCCAGCCACTGTGATGACTTGCGAGGGAGCGACTTGCGTTAGTGAATTCCAGACCTGCCCAATGCGCTCAAGTCCCAATTCAATTTGGGATGGAGGTGCGAGCGTCTCGATGTAACGCTCCCAGGCAGAGAGAGTATTCAATGATGCAAACGAGACAGCAAGCGAGCGATGGTGTCACGTATATCGGTTCGGGGCACAATCATATCTACGGTCCCGTGTTCGAGAAGAAACTCAGCCCTTTGAAATCCTGCAGGAAGTGTCTCTCGAACGGTTTGTTCGATCACCCGAGGGCCAGCAAAACCGACCAAGGCCTTCGGTTCAGCAATATTTAAATCCCCTAGCATCGCAAAGGAGGCTGATACACCGCCAAAAACCGGATCGGTGAGAACAGAAATATAAGGCAGGCCCTGTTCACGCATTTTCCCGAGAACAGCTGATGTCCGAGCCATTTGCATCAAAGAAAACAACGCTTCCTGCATTCGCGCACCTCCAGACGCCGAAAAACACACCAAAGGTAATCGCTTTTCAATACACAACTCAGCAGCTCTGACGAACTTTTCGCCAACAACTGCTCCCATTGACCCACCCATAAATGCGAACTCAAAGGCGACTGCAATAATTGGCTTCGACTTTAAGGACCCCTCCATTACGAGTAGCGCATCATTCTCTCGGGTGGACTTCTGAGCTTGGGAGAGGCGGTCTTTGTACTTTTTCTGATCGCGGAATTTAAGCTTATCTTCAGCAACCAACTCTTCGAATAGCTCGATTTGAGATCCCTCATCCAAGAAGGTATTTAGTCGGGCGCGAGAGCCCAAACGACCATGGTGGCCGCACTTTGGGCAAACAGTGAGGTTGCGCTCAAGTTCTGGTTGGTACAAAACAGCCTCACAAGCTGCACATTTCGACCATAGCCCGTCTGGCACACTCACTTTGCGATCCACGGTTTTCGAGCGGACCACAGTTGGGACTATTTTATCAAGCCAGTTGCTCATGCTGTCTCCCTCGAGTTATCCGTTGGCGTCCATCGCCTGACGCATAGGTTCTAGGATCGCTTTCAATGCGCTAGGGATCTTTTCAGGCTGATCGACTAATTCTTCTACCTGACTCACCAAGACAGTACCAACAATACTCCCATCAGCTGTTGAGGAGATTGCTGCTGCATCCTGCGCCGTTCGAATCCCGAAGCCAACACAAATCGGTACTGTCACATGCTGTCGCATATGCACAACACGCTTTGATACGGAAGCTGTATCCAATTTCGATGAACCGGTAATCCCTTTCAGCGACACGTAGTACAGATACCCCGACGTCGCTTTGCCGATGATCTGTAAGCGTTCGTCTGTTGTCGTTGGCGCTGCTAGATAAATAAGATCAAGCCCAGCCATCTTGGCGGATTGGACTAATGCACCCTCTTCCTCTGGCGGCATATCAACGATCAACAGACCATCCACACCAGCTGCAGCCGCAGCCTCACAGAAAATGGCCTCACCCATAGCAATTACAGGGTTCAAATACCCCATCAAAACAATCGGGGTATCGCAATCATCGTTTCGAAACTCGGAGACCGCTTTTAAAACATCCGCAAGTGTCGTTCCGCTATTTATTGCACGCTCGGCACCCCGCTGGTTGACTGGACCGTCAGCAAATGGGTCCGAGAATGGCATACCGAGTTCAATAATGTCGGCACCCGCTTCTACGATGGCATGCATCGCAGGAACGGTCACGGTTAGCGCTGGATCTCCAGCAACGATATATGGAATCAATGCCTTACGACCAGATGTTTTCAATACCTCCATCCGCTGTTGAATGCGGGTGTAACTCATGTCAGCGAAATTCCTTCCATTTTGGCAACAGTAAATATGTCCTTGTCCCCTCGGCCAGACATATTACAAACGATCGTCTGATCCGAACGCATAGAGGCCGCAAGTTTTTTCGTGTAAGCAAGTGCATGCGCAGTCTCAAGCGCAGGGATAATACCCTCTACTTGAGATACTTCGTGAAACGCCGCTAGCGCTTCTTCATCCGTCGCACCCACGTAATTGGCTCGACCAATATCTTTGAGATAGGCATGTTCAGGACCTACGCCAGGATAATCAAGACCAGCAGAAACTGAGTGCGTATGGGCAATCTGACCGTCATTGTTATCCATCAGGTAGGTTTTCGCACCATGCAATACACCCGGACGACCTGAACAGAGCGGCGCAGCGTGCTCGTTAGTGGACAATCCACGACCTGCGGCCTCTACGCCATAAATAGCGACTTCAGCCTCCCTGAGAAATGGATAAAATAATCCTATGGCATTGGATCCACCGCCAACGCATGCGACAAGCGCATCGGGATATTTTCCAAAAATTTCCTTCGATTGCCACTTCACCTCGCGACCAACAACCGCGTTGAAGTCTCGCACTAATTGAGGATATGGGGCGGGACCTGCCACCGTTCCGATGATATAGAAAGTATCATCGACGTTGGTGACCCAATCCCGCATCGCTTCGCTTAATGCGTCTTTCAGCGTGCGTGATCCCGATTCGACCGGAACCACTGTGGCGCCGAGCAGCTTCATTCGATACACGTTAGGAGATTGACGCTCGATATCTTCAGCCCCCATATATACCACGCACTCTAGCCCCAGCCGCGCAGCAACAGTCGCGGATGCAACACCATGTTGTCCTGCGCCGGTTTCAGCAATCACACGTGGCTTACCTGAGTACTTCGCAAGTAGCGCTTGTCCGATCGTATTATTAATCTTGTGCGCGCCGGTGTGGTTCAAGTCTTCGCGTTTAAAGTAAATCTGCGCGCCGCTAATGGCCTTTGACCAACGATCTGCATGATATAGAGGTGAGGGCCGCCCGACAAAGGAGGCAAGATCAGTATCAAACTCACATTGAAAGTCTGGATCATTTTTCAGCTTTTTATAACTTTGATCGAGCTCATTCAAAGCTGCCATCAATGTTTCAGAAACGTAGCGACCTCCATAATCACCGAAGTGACCACCGGTATCAGGTTCATAATCGAGCGTTCTTAATTCCTGTTCTGTCAGTGCCATAGTATTCTCACAAATTAGTTGCGACATGCGCTTACAAAGCGCCGCATTTTATCAGGATCCTTTCGTCCTGGCTCGGTTTCAATGCCTCCACTGACATCCAGAGCCCAGGGTGCGACAAATTCAATCGCGTCCTTTGCATTTTCCGGTGTTAGGCCACCGGCGAGTATGATTATGTGGTCCGTCTTTGGGATCAACCCCCAGTCAAATCGTTCACCGGTTCCGCCTGGTCGCCCTTTAACGAAGGCATCCAACAGAAATCCAGAGGCGCTTGGATAACGCTCCATTTCAGCCAGAATATTGATATCGGGTTGAACACGAAAAGCCTTTATGTACGGTAAACCCACCGAGTCACAGAATTCCGGACTTTCATTGCCATGGTATTGAACCAGATTCAGTCCCGCATGATGGAAGATCCCCCGAACCAAGGCCGCGTCAGCGTCAACAAACAAACCAACTCGGGTAATAAATGCAGGAACCACCCGCGTTAATTCTGATACCTGCTCAGGCGTTACATAGCGGGAGCTTGACTCATAGAATACGAATCCAAGTGCGTCTGCACCGCTCTCCACAGCCTCAAAAACGTCGTCAAGATGCGTCAATCCACAGAATTTAACCCGAGTCATGTTCCACACTCTAACGGATCTGTTCGCAAGATGTCTCTGGCAATCTGTGGAATTCGGACGGTATTGGGCAGATTATAGCTATCACAATAAGTCGGTCCAAGAAAATAGAGGCCATGTGAGGGTGCTGTCACACCGCCTTCAGAACGATCTTTTGACAAAAGAACATGTTCGGCCCAACTGATCGGCTCCTCTTTGGCGCCAATCGCCATCAATACACCAACAATATTTCGCACCATGTGTTGCAAAAAACCGTTTGCCTCAACGTGCACAGCGATCAACTGATCGTGATGATGTACGCTCAAACGAGTTACCGACCGCACCGACGTGTTCGCCTGACATTGCGCGGAGCGGAAGGCATTAAAATCGTAAGTTCCAATCAGTGACCGTCCAGCGACTGCCATCAATTGTGGATCCAACCCTTTGTGTGAAATTGTCACCACATTTTTTAGTAAAGCACTCCGCAACCAAGAGCATTTGATTAGGTAAATATACTGCCTAGACAAGGCACCAAAACGCGCGTGAAACGCAGGATCAACTTCTGATGCCCATGATATTGAAATATCGTCTGGCAGTTGGGAATTGACCCCCATTACCCAGTTGTACGGATCCCGGATCGCATGCGTGTCGAAGTGACAAATTTGCGAGCTTGCATGTACTCCGGAATCAGTTCGACCCGAGCAAGTCACCGAAATATTCTCCGCTGCGATTTTGGATAGTGCTTGCTCAATCTTGGTCTGTACAACCGGGGTACCGTGCGTCTGCATCTGCCAGCCTCGATAGCCAGATCCATCATACTCGACCGAGATAGCAACACGTCGTTGCTGGCGATCAATTATTTTGGGCATCGAGTAGAGTGCGAGCCTTTTCTGCGCTCGCATGGTCAGGCGATACCAACACACGTTCAAGAAGCTCAATCGCCGTCTCGGTCATACCCATGTCTAGGTAATTCTGAGCAAGCTCTAACTGGTGTGATGCGACATCGGCCTCATCGTCAGGGTCCTCACCCCATTCTGGATTTTGATTCAGCGCCTCCGCGGAAAACGCGTCAATCAGTGAATCATCTGTTCCTGCGTAAAGCTCTTCAGCCTCCCGTTGCTTCTCAGAATCCTCAATCTTTGATTTTAAGCGCTGAATAGCCGTTTCCGAAACCGCTGTTTCTTTGTGCTCAGGCGACTCTTCAATCTGAGTTTTGAGACGGTCTATTGCCGAATCAAGAGCCTCTCCATCTGCATTAACAGTATCTTCTGGGTTAGAAACTGATTCTAGAGTCGCTGCAAAGTTTGACTCAGATCCTTGGAGAGGGGTCGAATCAGAGTTCGGACCATTCAATGTGACGCTCGAACCCTTATCCTTGAAGACACGGAGCCCCAATATAATAAAGGCCACCGCAGCGATAAAGATAAGTACGCCTTTGCCAAGGTCAGTGCCCAAGAAGACCTCAACCTGATCCCATGACGACACCCATTCCTCGATATCAAAGTCTGAGGAGAGCACAGTTTGGAGGTAGGCTTCTACCTTTGCTCGTGATGGTAACCACCCAGCAAAATCATATTCTGGGTTGGTGCTTACCTGCATCAACTCCGCTGGTGGAAGCTTAACCTCCCTGTTTTCTTTGGCTTCATTTGCCATTACCTCAACCTTTGCGCCCATTGCGTCCAGCTTCGACTCTAAGGCCGAAATCTTTTCATCAAAATCTGACTCTACAGGTGGCACCTGCGACTCAGGAATACGAATCTCAACTGGCCAATTCTCTTGCGCCTCAGTTGCGATCTCTTCGACCTTGACGTCCATTGCATCCAGTTTCGATTCCAAGGTAGTGATCTTCTGAAGGAGCTCTCTCACCTCCAAATTGACCACATTGGTCAAAGCCGATTTTGAGATCGTATCCGGTGCTGGTTGTTTTAATATCAACCTTAACCCATCTTCTTGATCAATCGGCTCAGACACAGATCTCGGTGTACGAGGGAATTTTTTCTTTGGCGCTTTCATATGCGCATTGAAACGCTTCGCTGCGTCACTAGCTGACTCCTTCGCCAAACGCTCAACCGAGGGGACAACGAGTATTTTGCCCTTTTCTAAGGCGTTGACGTTGTTGTATTCAAATGCATCTGGATTTTCGTCGTAAACTGCCATCATCACCTGCTCTATGGTAAGAGCATCAGGCTTCACGCTGTTGGCTAGGCGCCAGAGTGTTGAACCGTCTTTAACAATCAGAATCTTATTTTTACCTTTTGACGACGAAGCCAAAACTGGCCGTTCCTTGGCTGTAATTTTGATGTCCGGTTTTTGCGAAACCAATTTAGAGTCTGCTTGAGTTGTCAAAACGGGTTTCGTTGCGATCTGTACAGAAACCGGAATCGATACCGGACCATTGGGTGTAAATACTTCGATGAGCGTCGTCAAATCTGACTTATTCCACGAAGTCGCTGTTCGAATGACCAGATCAATACGATCACCGGTCGAGTCGATAGCGTAGGTAAGCCCTGACAAATATTCGGGACGATCAATACCTTGCTCTGTAAACGCCACTTCTGACGCGAGAAGTGGGAACAATTGCGCTGGCTTAACCGATGCCAAGTTGATAACCTCAACCCGTACTTCTAGTGGTTCTCCCTGATAAGACGCGGCAATTGGCGGCTTCCAATCAAATCCGTTGGCCATTAATGACCAAAGAATTAACGGAATAAAAGCCAAACGTCTCATGACAATTTCCCTAACGTATCGACAAGTACAGTTTTTGCCTCTTGGGCCCAAATCGTCTTTTCCAGATCCGCAGTCAGCATCATATGAACCCAGTCATCAGCTACGCGACGAGTACTTACTCTAATGCCCTCATCCTGGGCTACCCGACCAGAATCAGGGGAAACACTAAGGCCTGCTGTGTAGGCTTCCGTCTCGAAGCCTAAGATAAGATTTGCGACGGTGGACGAACATGCTTGCAACCACAAACTTGCATGTACAGTGTAAAAGGAGTCAGTCTGTAACCGCTCTATAGAAATAACAGCATCACTTAAGGCATCAATCGCTCTGAGTGCATCTACGTGGCACGATTCATCTAGTGTTCGCGCGTTGAACGCCAACATGCCGCCAAATGGCTCAGGATTTGGATCCCGGCCATTAAATAACTCTGTCACCTGTGACGCTAGGGCCTCAACACCTCCAACATGTTCCACTGCAGGCTCTCCTACGACACCATGGAGCATTTTGAGGTCACCAGCTTCGAGAGTCATGAGAACTCGTCCTAGCATCGGTAACAATGAGAGATTTGGACGAAAAGCAACAGCATGCCCACTGTAAGTCTGATTTAGATCGAACACCAAATCAGCACTTTCAAGATCAGCCTCACTATCAAGCTCAATCACCAGAGTGCGTCCTTGGAACCGTCGTGCTTCCCCGGCCGACTCCATCGCATCAATCAGTCGTAAGCAATAGTCACCTTCGATGGAATCAATCGTCTCCAGTATCGAATCACAAAGACCAGTCCCTGCGCCTGTAACAACAAGTTCAATCACTGAGCATCCCTCAGGATCGCAAGCATCCGCCTCAGTGGTTCGGCGGCACCCCACAGTAGCTGATCCCCCACAGTAAAAGCATTGATATATTCGGATCCTAGATTCATTTTACGAACACGACCCACGGGTATCCTAAGCGTTCCTGTGACAGCTACTGGAGTCAACCGCTCCATAGAATCCCCAGGCTCATTCGGGATGAGGTCAGTCCATTCGGTGCTTTTTGCAAGTACATCGTTAATCTCATCGATCGGCACATCGGATGTGAGTTTGATTGTGAGCGCCTGGCTGTGACAGCGCATCGCACCAATACGCACGCAAGTTCCGTCGATCGGTATTGGGATCCCCTCTCGATCAAGGATTTTGTTGCACTCAGCCATCGCCTTCCACTCTTCACGGCTTTGACCATTCTCTAGCCTGGCGTCTATCCAAGGCAACAGACTACCAGCCAAAGGATAACCAAAATACTCTACTGGAATTTCATCCCCACGCAGGGCGTCAGTTACCTTACGATCGATATCTAAAATTGCAGAAGATGGTGTTGCCAACTCACTGGAAACTCGTGACTGCAAATGATCCATCTGCGACAGCAGTTCGCGCATATGATTAGCGCCCGCACCACTGGCAGCTTGGTATGTCATGGCCGTAATCCATTCAACCCAACCCTGCCGAATCAAGCTGCCCACAGCCATGAGCATGAGACTTACTGTGCAATTACCACCAATAAAATCTTTACACCCATCGCTCAAGGACTGGTTGATAACGCTACGGTTTACAGGGTCCAACACAATCACACTTTCTGAAGACATTCGTAAAGTAGATGCTGCGTCAATCCAGTATCCGTCCCATCCCGATTCTCGAAGTGGTCCATACACTGATTTGGTATAATCGCCGCCCTGACAGGTCACGATAACATCGCAGCCCGCTAACTCGTCCGTAGACATCGCATCGAGTAAGACAGCTTCAGTTGCCTCATCCGGTGCGTCCTGACCAACCTGAGAGGTTGAGAAAAACACAGACTCCATATCAGAAAAATCATTATTAGTACGCATCCGATCCATCAAAACCGATCCGACCATGCCCCGCCATCCCACGAACCCTGCTCGCATTCTTTTTCCTTAATTCAGTGCATCAAGCACAGCTTCACCCATCGCTCGACATCCGACGATCTTCTCGCCCGATGCACCTGTCACGATGTCTTTTGTTCTGTACCCAGAAGCCAATACATTTTTTACAGCCTCTTCGATTGCAGCAGCTGCCTTCGGCGCCGAAAGCGAATAAAATAACATCATCGATACGGATAGAATGGTTGCCAACGGATTGGCAATATCCAGTCCTGCAATATCTGGAGCCGAGCCATGACAGGGCTCATAAAGCCCCTGTTTTTGACGATTCAAAGATGCAGACGGGAGCATCCCAATAGATCCAGTCAGCATTGCGGCTGCATCCGACAATATGTCTCCAAACAGGTTGCCTGTCACCATCACGTCGAACTGCTTGGGTTGGCGAACGAGTTGCATGGCTGCATTATCAACGTAAATATGTGACAGCTCGACTTCGGGATACTCTTTACTCAACTGCTCCATCACTTCGCGCCAAAGCACTGTGACTTCGAGCACATTCGCCTTGTCGACCGAACACAGTCTTTTGTCTCTGGCCATTGCGGCATCAAATGCGATGCGACCAATCCGCTCAATCTCGGACTCCGAGTAACGATCGGTGTTAAATCCAACGCGCTGACCTGGTTCACCCTCAATTCCACGAGGCTCACCGAAGTAAATTCCCCCGATCAGCTCTCGAACAATCAATAAGTCCAATCCACTTACAACATCTTCTTTAAGTGTCGATGCTGCCGCTAATTCCGGATACAGCAATGCTGGTCGGAGATTGGCGAACAAATCCATCCCTGCTCGGATTTTTAACAACCCCTTCTCAGGACGTTTATCCATCGTCAACAAGTCCCACCTAGGGCCCCCTACAGCGCCAAGAAGCACCGCCTCTGACTGGTTTGCCTTGGCCAAAGTTTCTGCTGGTAATGGTTCACCGGTGGCATCAATGGCAGCACCGCCAATCATGCGATTTTCCATCGTCAAACCAAGCGAGCACCGATCATTCACTCGATCAAGAACGCGGCTCGCCTCGTATATAATTTCAGGTCCTATACCATCCCCTGACAATAAAAGAATGTTTGGCATATTTGGTATTTACTCTCTAAACAACCACGGGGCTTCGATCGCACGCCTAGTCTCATAGGCATTAATCGCATCCGTATCTTTCAACGACAAATCGATCTCGTCCAAACCCTCGAGTAAACATGTCTTTCGGAACACGTCGATATCGAATGAGGCGCTGAAATTATTGGGACCTGTAACCTGCTGCGTTTCTAGATTAATCGATATCTCGATGGGTATTTCAGCATCTGCTAGTCCAAATAAGGTATCTACCTCAGACTCAGTCAAAACCACCGGCAACAGACCATTCTTGAAACTATTATTGAAAAATATGTCTGCAAAGGATGGAGCAATTACAGCCTTAAATCCGTATTCAAGAATGGCCCACGGGGCGTGTTCACGACTCGATCCACATCCAAAATTATCCCGTGCAAGCAATATCGTTGCACCAGCGAGTTTTTTATCATTCAGCACAAAGTCAGGATTTAACCGACGAACTGAATGATCCATATCTGGCTCACCAGGATCGAGATAACGCCAGTCGTCAAAAAGACTAACACCGAAACCTGTCCGTTTAATGGACTTCAAATATTGTTTTGGAATGATCTGATCGGTATCAATGTTGGAACGATCTAAAGGAGCAACCAAACCGGTTTGTTTAATAAATTTCTGCATGGCTTGGTCCTTACAACCATTCTCTCACATCAACAAAATGTCCTGCAATTGCCGCAGCAGCTGCCATAGCCGGACTGACCAAATGACTTCGTCCTCCTGCACCCTGACGTCCTTCAAAGTTACGATTAGACGTAGAAGCACAATGCTCACCTGGGCCTAATCGATCGGAGTTCATTGCCAAACACATCGAGCAACCAGGATCACGCCATTCAAATCCAGCTTCACGAAAAATAATGTCAAGACCTTCTTTTTCGGCTTGTTCCTTCACCAATCCAGATCCTGGTACGACCATCGCTTGAATAACTGACTCAGCCACGCACTTTCCGTCTACTACTCTAGCCGCCTCACGCAAATCTTCGATTCGAGAATTCGTACAGGAGCCGATGAACACCCGATCCAATCGAATGGATTCAATAGGTTGGTTGGGCTCGAGGCCCATGTACTTCAGTGCACGCTCGATCGAACCGCGACGAATCGGATCATCGTCCAGTTGTGGGTCTGGCACGTGCCCCGAGATACCCGTGACCATCTCAGGGTTTGTTCCCCAAGACACTTGTGGTTCGATCAAGGTACCGTCTACAAGGATTTCATAATCGAAGTAAGCACCCGAATCGCTAACGAGATTTGTCCAGGCCTCAGTAGCCCGGCCCCAGTCCTCAGCTCTTGGTGCGAACGGGCGTCCTTTAACGTAATCAATAGTCTTTTCGTCCACGGCTACCAGTCCCACACGGGCACCCGCCTCGATTGCCATGTTGCAGACAGTCATCCGTCCTTCCATCGATAATGACTGAATCCCCTCGCCCGCAAATTCTATGGCGCAGCCAGTTCCACCAGCTGTACCTATTTGGGCGATAGTCGCAAGTATTACGTCTTTCGCTGTCACACCAAACCCTAGGGGCCCAGTCACCGTAACACGCATATTCTTCATCTTTTTCGCGACTAAGCATTGCGTGGCAAGTACATGCTCTACCTCACTGGTTCCAATCCCATGAGCCAACGCACCAAAGGCTCCATGGGTCGCTGTATGACTATCCCCACATACCACCGTCATTCCCGGAAGCGTTGCGCCTTGTTCGGGTCCAATCACGTGCACAATACCCGCACGCGGGTCGCCCATTTTGAACTGAATGACGTTGAATGATTGGCAGTTCTGGTCGAGTGTTTCAATTTGTAAACGGCTTGTTGAATCCTCGATAGCTTGGACCCCCGCCGATTGATTCTCAGTCGGCACGTTATGATCGACGGTCGCTAAGTTCGCCGACAGCCTCCAAGGCTTTCGTTTTGCGAGCGCCAGACCCTCAAATGCTTGAGGCGAGGTCACTTCGTGTAGCAAGTGACGATCGATATAAATCAGCGCACTGCCATCGTCTCGCTGAGTAACGAGATGACTATCCCAAAGCTTGTCATATAGAGTGCGGCCGGCCATTTCAATCTCCATGGAAAACACGCGAAATAGTTTATCAGAAAACCTAAGATACCAAAGACTCTTGGCTATAAAGATTGCACACCTAATTGAGCCTTCTTGAGGCCAAACCAAGCTATTAAGGCAGTACATCCAGTCAGTATCCCTGAAGCGATGAATGTCATGCTACCGCCAAGCGTTTCCCAGGTAATCCCAGATAAAGTGGCACCCAGGGAGCCGCCTAGACCAAAAACGAATCCGCTATAGAGCGCCATCCCGCGTCCTGACAGCTTCCCAGGAAACCATCTTCTTATAAATTCAATACTGACCGAGTGAATTGCACCAAAGGTAAATGCATGCAAAAGTTGTAATCCAATTAAAAGCCATGGCCAGTCTGGATAAATCCCAATGAGAGTCCATCGCATTGACCCAAAGACCAATGAAAGAGTTAAAAGTAATCGTAAATCAATAGATCGGATAAAATGAGGTAGTACGAAAAATAAGACCACCTCAGCGAGAACACCGAGAGCCCACAGCTGGCCTGCTTCAAAGGCAGTATAACCATGCGATTGGACGTACAGAGTGAAAAATACATTCATCGGTCCGTGGGTCAATTGATTCAGTGCCGTGACAAGGAGAAACAACAGTACCGATGCGTTGGTCAGTCGCTTAGTGATGCCCTCGGGCTCGGGGTCCACTGAATAAGCCGCTGCCCGTCTGGGAAGTGTCAAAGATATCAATACTGAGATAACTAAACCGACGATGATCAGCCATGGAAGGATCCCATACTCAATATCAGAAAAAAGCCACCCCGAGGCAAGCATCATCATTATGAAGCCGACAGAGCCCCAAACCCGAATAGACGAGTACCGATGGTGATCGGCACCCAAATACTCCAGAGTCAAAGTATCGAATTGGGCGATGATCGCATTCCAAAACACACCGAAGAGTGTAAGCACAAGACATAAACCGACGAAATCAACGTCAAGTAGTAGTAGCCCTGCAGCAAATGTTGAGCCAATAATACCGACCTGCATTACCCGCAAACGATTCGGCACAAGATCGCCCAGAATACCCCATAAATAGGGCGCAACAATTTTAGAGCCTGTTAGCACACCGATCGCGATACCAATCTCAGAAGCACTGAACCCAAGGGACTGAAAAAAAGGACCAAACCAGCCTACACTGAGAGCAACAACGGCAAAGTACAGACCATAAAGACCGCCAAGTCTTGCACTTGGGACACTGATCGTCACGTAGAGGCGAGTCCAGGAATAATCGGGGTTTGAGTTATAACATGAGCATTCTGACCGCGATGTCTGAGTGCATGATCGAGTAGTACCAAAGCGACCATCGCCTCGGCAATTGGGGTAGCACGGATTCCGACGCAGGGGTCGTGCCGGCCCTTCGTGATAACATCAGTCAACTCGCCGTCTTTATTAATTGTCTTTCCGGGTGTCGTAATCGAACTTGTTGGTTTCAATGCCAAATGCGCAACGAGTGGCTGTCCAGTACTGATGCCACCCAACACACCGCCAGCGTTGTTGCTTAAAAACCCATCAGGAGTCATCAGATCGCGATGCTCTGAACCACGACGGTCTACAACCGCCATACCCTCACCTATCTCAACACCCTTCACTGCGTTTATTGACATCAATGCGTGAGCAATATCCGCATCTAATCGATCGAATACGGGTTCGCCCCAGCCCGGTGGCAAACCTTCGGCGACGACAGTCAAACGTGCACCGATAGAATCCTCGTCACGTCTCAACTGATTCATGAACGAATCAAGCTCGTCTAGACGATCGGGGTCAGGACTAAAAAACGGATTAGAATCTACAATTGACCAATCTCTGATCACACAGGTAATCGGGCCTAACTGAGTCAAACAACCTCGAACCCTAACCGAAAACAGATGAGCAAGAACTTTTTTAGCAATCGCGCCCGCAGCTACACGCATTGCTGTCTCGCGCGCCGAACTCCGACCACCACCGCGATAATCACGAATTCCATATTTGTGCTCATAGGTATAGTCAGCATGTGCTGGGCGAAATACATCTTTGATTTGCGAATAGTCTTTTGACCGCTGATCGGTATTTCGAATCAATAGGGCTATCGGGGTACCCGTTGTCATCCCCTCGAAAATACCAGATAAAATTTCGACCTCATCTTCTTCTCGCCGCTGTGTTGTGTGTTTGCTCTGACCAGGTTTACGGCGAGCCAAATCAACCCGCAGATCTTCTATGGAAAGTGGTATTTGCGGTGGACAACCGTCAACAACGGCAACGAGCCCAGGGCCATGACTCTCGCCCGCTGTTGAAACAGTAAAAAAGGTTCCAAAGATATTTCCGCTCATAGTACCTTCCGATTAAAACGCCGAGTATAACGTGTTCAGCTCGTGCTTTGAGAGCACGCAGATACCATGACCTCCGTGCTCGAAATCGAGCCATTGTATAGCCTCACCGGTAAAAGCGGTGACCTCTCGATTTAACAGACCCCAAGTGTTGCCAACCTCAAGAATCATAATGCCCTCGTCAGACAGCCAACCTGAAGCTTGACTCAATAAGCGTCTAGCGAGTTCTAATCCGTCTACACCTGATGTCAAGGCAACTTCAGGTTCTTTTTGATATTCCGGAGGCAAATTAGCCATATCCTCAGAATCTACATAAGGCGGATTACAAATAATGATATCGAACACGCTGTCCAATAGCCCATCGAACCCATCCGATTGGATCACTTCGAGACGATGACTAAGTTGATGGAAGTTCACATTATCCTGCGCTACGGCACAGGCCCCATCGTCAAGATCAGCGAGGATACCCGTACTTTCTTCGAAGCTCAACGCTGTCGTAATGCCAAGACATCCCGAGCCGGTGCAAAGGTCTAGAAACCGAAGAGGACGGTCCACCGGCGCTTCGAACCAAGGATTAAAGTCAGCCTGAATCAGTTCAAATATTGGACTTCTAGGAATCAAAACGCGCTCATCGACAATAAATGGTAACCCTGCATACCACGCCTTTTTCGTAAGATAGGGCACAGGAATGCGGCAGTGAATACGCCGATCAATGAGATCTAACAAAAGTTTCCTTTCGTCTGAGATTAGTTTTGCTTCAAGTAAGCGCTCATCACCATCCGGAGGCAATGCTAAGGCACCAAAAACCAGTGCAAGTGCCTCATCCCAGAGTGAATCAGTGCCGTGACCGAGTTCAATCGGATGCCGTGTGAATTCAGACAACGCAAATCGGAGAAAGTCACGAATCGTAAGAAGTTCAGTCATGCCGGAAGACTAGACAGATGCTGTTCAGAGGGCAAGCAGACTTTGAAACTTTGAAGTTTCCCCTTACAATTGCTTATGAATGATGATTCTTTCAAAGCACTGATGCTTGAGACCGGGGTTAAACAGTCTAGTCGTGATTTTCGCATCCGCCCTCCCCAAAAAAGGTCGTCTGAAGCTATTGAGACTGCTCGCACTCATGCTGTAGATGCTGTTACAACCTCGGCAGGTCACGGCCTTTCAACTGATGAACCAGCGCCCATGGATAATACCAGACCATTGGATTATATTGCCTATCAGGTCGATCGTCGCGTACTGGAGTTATTAGATGAGGCCCCATTCCCAGCGCAATATGAGGTAGATCTTCACGGCCATACGGTTGATGAAGCGGCCAATGCGATAGCCACCCTGTTTCAAGTCATGAATGAACGTCGATTAACGCATATCCGGATAATTCACGGTGTCGGCCGGCACAGTCAGCATGGTCGTCCTCTTCTGAAGGCATATATCAACCGATGGCTCAAAGGCAACCCTAACATCGTCGCATTTGCTAGCGCACGTCGATCGGATGGTGGCGTTGGTGCGGTGAATGCTGTCACCGTCGGCTTATATGACGATCGTTGGGGACGAACCTGACCTATTTTTTTCTTTTCACAAACCTCATCAAGCGGCGCTTTCTCTGAATCTGCCTCTGCGTTAGCTTATTCTTGCGATCAGCAAATGGATTATCACTCGACTTGAACTCGATTTTTATTGGGGAACCGAAAATATTGAGAACACGACGATAGATGTTTTCGAGATAACGTCGATAGGCTTCTGGCACCTCCTTGGTTTGGTTACCATGGATGATTATACGCGGTGGATTCATGCCCCCCTGATGCGCATAGCGTAACTTGATACGACGGCCTCTAACCAAAGGAGGTTGATGATCAGTAACCGCATCCTCCAAGATCCGGGTAAGAGCATTTGTAGAGAATTTGGTAGTAGCCGCATCGTAACCCTCTCTAATCGACCCATACAAATCACCAACACCGGTGCCGTGCAGTGCAGAGATGAAATGGATTTTCGCCCATGTAATAAAGCTCAGTCGACGCTTCAATGTTTCTCGGATCTTTCCGCGAATATCTGGATCTAAATGATCCCACTTATTTACTGCAACAACCAATGCACGACCAGCATCCACAACGATCCCCATAAGGTGCATATCCTGCTCCACAAGGCCCTCTTGCCCGTCGACGATCAAAATCACCACATTCGAATCTTCTATAGCCTGCAACGTTTTGACTATCGAAAATTTCTCTACAGTTTCACTTACTCTACCTCGACGACGCACGCCTGCAGTATCGATCAGCGTATAGGTCTCGTTGTGACGCTCGTAAGGTATATAAATCGAGTCTCGCGTGGTACCCGGCAAATCAAATACCACTACCCGATCTTCGCCTAGCATGCGGTTGACCAAAGTCGACTTACCAACGTTCGGTCGACCTACTACACCAATTCGGATCCCCGGGGCATCTTCTCGTGCATCGTTGGAATCTGATGGTTCCACGTCAAGCAAGCTGAACTGGGCAAGCAACTGATCACTCAGTGCGCCCACCCCTCGCCCGTGGGAAGCGGCTATCGCCAGAGGTGTGCCAAAACCGAGTCCAAAAAATTCTGACAAAACAATTTCTGCGTTTTGCCCATCGATTTTGTTTGCGACCAACCAGACGGGCTTATCGGTCCGCCTTAATAGATGTGCTACCGTCTGGTCCGATGCGGCAACACCGCTGGCGGCATCAACCATAAAGAGGATAGCGTCGGCCTCTTCTATAGCGGCGCGAGACTGTTCCGCCATGGCTGCACCAATCCCGGCCTCACCGCCTGCCAGACCGCCTGTGTCAATTAGAAGAAATGGATGACCGGATAAAATAGCCCGTCCATATTTTCGGTCGCGCGTCAGACCGGGATAGTCGGCTACTAGTGCTTCTCGGCTGCGTGTCAGGCGGTTGAAGAGCGTCGATTTACCAACATTAGGACGACCAACAAGCGCAATGACCGGTGTTTTCAACGAATCACTTCCACAAGGCTCAAACGGCCATCCAATAATTGTACAAGCACACCAAAATCAGAAACAACAGGAGCTACTTGCCCCTTTTCGCCGCCGATATCCACTCGGCCAACAATTGCTCCCGTAGCGGGAGCGAAGACATGCAGCTCCCCCTCTAGATCGACAACCGCTACAAAATCATCAATCACAACTGGAGCACTGGGCTCCCGGTGTTTCAGTGCCGCGTTGCTCCAGAGAGATTCGCCAGATTGTGCGCTGTAAGCCGATACTGTGCCGTCTGTTTCAACTACAATAACCGAATTAAATGCTAGCAATGCTCCAGGATAAGCATCGGAATCAAGACTCCAGATAAGTTGTCCATTTCTTGCATCCAAAAGGCTCACTTGTCCGTTTCGAGTTGCTGTTGCGACGTAATTATTACGGACCGATGGCACTCCTTTAGAGTCAACAATTCTCTCTAGCGGGCTACGGCCTCGCGAGACAGCCACTTGACGTTCCCACATAATACGCCCGCTATCCGCCTGATAGGCGAAAATCCGTCCAGAGCCCCAAAGAACGAATAGCGTGTCGCCTTCAAGTGTCATTGGAGAGCCGCCACGAATACCCACACCGGATTCCTTCACCTCCTCAACCCAAACTATTTCACCGGTTTGCGCGTTAATTGCCAAGATGCGACCAATCTGTGTTTTGACGAAGACCAGAGAATCTGTTGTAACTGGCGGCACTGTTGCACTACTTGGGAGAAGTACTTCGAAGACTTTAGCCCCATCATCCCGCGCGAGTGCAACCAATGTAGCGTCAGATGTGACCACATACACATTTGTCGAATTCAAGCTCGCTCCACCCATGATGGCGCGGTCGAGCTCGACATCCCACAATTCATCAAGTTCAGAGTTTAGAAGATAGACTTGACCCGAAGCAGATGCTGCAGCAATTACCTCACCCTGAACCGCCGGAGCCAATCCGGTCTGGTCACCACCACCTAGTGAGATCGATTCGACCACGTCAAATTCCACAACTGCATTAATTCTTTGAAGTGGAGTCGGTTCTGGCTTTTCCTGGACGCTTGAACAACCGACAAGGGACACCACTGCAACCAAATAAAGTGAACGAAGCATTATCAACCCTCAGGTAATGAAGATAATTTAAGATCAATCACCGCCGTATTCAAACCCGCTTCAGTAAGTGATGTGCGCGCCCGCGAATAGGCCTCTCGTGCCTCTATCAGTCTATCCATCGCCACCAGTATGTCTCCTTCAAGCTCGTTACGAGACCCCGAAAAAAATCCAGCTGATAGACCACGAACCCGTCTTAAAGCGGCATCACCCTGCCCCAACTCAAGCTCCAGTTTAGCCAACCGAAGCGAGATCATGACTTGCAGCTCAGGTAACTGCAATTGTGACGCTGCGAAGGTAAGTTGATTCACTGCCAAATCAAAATCGCCACGTTCAACTGCCTGCGCAGCAACGATACTGGCTCCAACTGCTGCATAGTTGCTATCTGGGTGAGCCTGTCGCAAACCATCAGCGACCGTAAGTAAACGTTTAAAATCTGCACCTGTCTCTTCGATGGAAAAGTCAATGGCCGCTAGCTCAATCAGTTCCTGATAACGGCCCGCAGCGTCAGTTTTCTGATTCACCTGATGCTGTTGCCATTGCTGATATCCTAGTACGGAGCCAACGCCCACCGCGATTGCAACCAATAAACCGAGTCCATTCTGTCCAAGCCAGCGTTTGAGCGCCTCGCCGTGCTCTTCATCAGTTTTCAAATAATCCATTACATGTCCCTAAGTTTCGACATTCGGTTCAAAAGTCCCATCTCTGAAAGAGTTTCTTGTTCACCGCCTCTAAGTGGTTTGTATACAATTTGTCCGCTTGCGAGTTCAGATTGGCCGATAATAAGTCCTATCAGTGCGCCAGATTTGTCGGCTTTTTTTAACTGACTTTTCAAGCTACCTCCTCCGATATGAGTCATCACACGGAGTGCAGGAAAATCTTGCCTCAAACGGCGAGCTAGCTTTCTGATCCTCTCTTCACACGCTATTTGTTGTGACATCAAATATACATCGGCTTGAGTTTGATAAATATCTGGTATTACCTCGAGCGCTTTCATTAATAAAACAACGCGTTCCACACCAAGCGCAAACCCAACACCCGGGGTTGATTTTCCACCTAAATGATCTACCAAGCCATCGTATCGACCGCCGCCACAAATGGTCCCCTGTGACCCCAAGGCCTCAGTGGTCCACTCAAAAACTGTACGACCATAATAATCAAGCCCTCGCACTAGAAGAGGGTTAATGACAAACGCAACGTCAGCATCTGTCAGTGCGCGTGTCAGCTGAGCAAAATGCTCTCTATCTGCTTCGGTCAAATAATCCATCAATGATGGCGCATCGCAGAGTAGCGCTTGTGTGGACTCATTTTTGGAGTCTAGGATTCGCAGTGGGCTGCGCTTTAGACGTATCAAGCTGTCTTGATCTAGTTGATCTTTACGTGCCACCAAAAAATCGACTAGGGCGGTCCGGTAATTGGCTCTCGCCTCTGGCGATCCAATAGAATTCAGTTGTAGTGTGACAGCGTCACGGATACCCAACTCTTTCCACATCTGGTCGGTCATTTCAATGAGTTCCGCATCCATCAAGGCATCTGCAATACCAAAACATTCGACGCCGATTTGATGGAATTGTCTGTAACGTCCTTTTTGTGGTCGCTCATGTCGAAACGCTTGTCCTTGGTACCAGAGGCGCTGCGTTTGATTGTGCAATAGGCCATGTTCTATGGCTGCTCTTACCACACCAGCTGTGAGTTCAGGTCGAAGGGTTAGACTATCGCCCGAACGATCTTCAAATGTATACATCTCTTTTTCGACAATATCGGTGACATCTCCAATCGATCGCGCAAAGAGCTCAGTATCTTCAACAACTGGTGTTCTAATTTGGGTGAGACCGTAGGAACTAAAAATACGTTGGGCTGTTTGCTCGAGGTAACGCCACGCGCCAGCTTGCTCAGGGAGAATGTCTGACATTCCCCGGACCGATTGAATTATCATTATTGTGTATCCGTGGAATGCGCGATGAGTGCAGTGCGCTCTTTTTCTTTGATTTGGGCTCGTTGACGAATCACCGACTCCAACTCGTCAAGAAAACCAGTACCCGGCAGACGAGCAGCCGGTTTCCCTTCGATGAATAGCGCCAAACTCTCTGGATTACCTCCAGTAAAACCAATATCCGCCTCTTTTGCTTCTCCTGGCCCATTCACCACACATCCAATTACCGCAACATTCAGGGGGGTTTTCACATCTTCAAGGCGCGCCTCGAGTTGATTCATAGTCGCAATCACGTCAAATGTCTGGCGCGAGCAGCTCGGGCACGCAATAAAATTAATACCGTGTGATCGAAGCCGAAGCGACCGGAGCAGGTCAAAACCGACTTTGACTTCCTCTAATGGATCGGCCGCCAACGATATCCTTAGTGTATCGCCGATTCCGTCCATTAATAACAAGCCAAGTCCAGCAGCAGACTTTACTGTCCCGCTGCGGAGTCCGCCTGCCTCCGTGATTCCCAAATGCAGTGGTTGCTCAATTTGATTAGCAATTTTTCGATACGCGGCGACAGTCATGAAAATCTCACTTGCCTTAAGACTCACCTTAAATTCTTGGAAATTAAGACGATCCAAAATATCAATATGACGCATGGCTGACTCAACTAACGCATCGGGAGTCGGCTCCCCGTACTTTTTTTGTAAATCTTTTTCCAATGATCCCGCATTCACACCAATACGTATGGGAACACCTTGATCCAGACACGACGACACAACAGCTCGCACTCGGTCTTCTCTTCCAATATTTCCCGGATTAATCCGTAAACAATCAACACCACGCTTGATAACTTGCAAGGCAATTTTATGGTCAAAATGAATATCAGCGATCAGGGGCACAGAAACACTTCCTCTGATCTTGCCAAACGCGTCTGCCGCGTCCATTGTTGGGACCGAAACCCTTATTAAGTCTGCACCAGCATCCACAAGTCCCTCGATCTGTTCAACCGTGGCCGTAACATCACATGTGTTGGTGTTAGTCATAGACTGCACAGCGATGGGTGCCTCACCTCCGATTGGAACAGAACCTACCTGTATTTGACGAGAAAGACGGCGCTTAATCGGAGAGTCGATCAATTCGTCTCAGCTCCTAACGTAATTCGAGCAACATCTTGGAAGGCTCTTGTCTCTAGGTTTTGTGTTTCGCCATTAAAGGTAACGTCACTGACGCTCACTGCACCAACCAGAACCTCGACAGGCCCGTACGTTTGGAGATCAACGCCATTGTCGGGGGTCATTAAATCGGCGAGTACAAGTCGCCCGCGCGCATCACGAACCTCTACCCACGACTCACCCGAAAAGTCAATTTCCAATCGGCCACGTGCGCCCATCGCAAGCTGATCAGACGAGGGAGGGGTCGTCACAGCCTGCGTCGAAACTCTTAATCCATCATCTAAGGGCGCAAGTCCAGTTGCTTCCGCAATTACCCGACTGCTTTGGCTCAGATTTTGTGCGTTCGGCACGGGCTCAGCAGGTACTTCTGGACTCACCGAAGAGGACACTACATTCGAGGAAGAGACTACAACCGGTTTATCTTCTTTCCGCACCTTTTCAGCCGCGGGTTCAAGGCGTTCGATGTCCTTGGGCTTCTTGACTGGAGTTGACCTTTTCTGAGGCTCTGCCTTTGGCTCAAACTCTGGTTTTTTAGCTGCAGAAACGAATGGCTCCTTCTCCGCCTCGGCTATGTCTGGTCCCGTTGCTTCCGATAAAATCTCTGGCGTTGTCTCCTTAGATAGGGTGTCTCCAGGTTGTGTCACCTCAATATTTTGAGGTTCATCCTCAACTGATTGTTTAGCTGAATATCCTCCTATAGCCGGGGGTGAATCAGCCGTGTCTGCGACTGCAATTTTTTCGCTCTGGATGACGGTTTCACCTATCCGTGCTTTCAAATCAGCTGGTTCTGTAGTTGGCAGTGGTTCATCAGTAACAGTGATTGCTAATCTTTGGTCACTAGAGTCCAGATAGGAAATAACTACGCCAGCCACGACGAGGCCCGCTACAGTCAGTGCGGCCACAATCAAAGTCACCCGACTCGGACCTGTTGGGGCTGCTTTGATTCTTGAGTTAGAAGGTTGAGCTTGTCGAGGCCCACCTGTTTGTTCGGCCTTCCAATGATCAAAACCTTCAAGTACCTGCGCCTCATCAACAC
>PBZS01000055.1 GCA_002730235.1 Gammaproteobacteria bacterium
CATTCCATAAACTCTTGATTTTGCAATTTTAAATAGTGGCTCACACTCACATTTGCACTCAAAAGTTAACGATTAAGTAGACCTCTGAGATTCCGAGCCCTGCTTTATTTCTTGGTACCTGAGTACACTCCGAAACTGGGTGACGCTGCTGACTCACTTCCAATCTAAACGAGAACGGCGTTACAAAGTTTTTCCCAGTTTTCGTTCAATACCTCCTTGCAAAATACTCAAACACCTTCAACATTCTATAAGTAATTCGAGTCACGGCAGAAGCTTTCAGCCTTATTGGAGACAAAATTATGAATAGAATTATATTAGGCATATTATTATCGATGGTTTCGACCGCAAGTTTTTCTGGCAATTGCAGCACTCATAGTGCGCCGATGATATCGGCCAGTGACGCCCTAAAAATTGAACAACTGCAAGCTGAAGCCAAAAAAGCTAAAGCGGGCGGTAATCTGGCTTTGTATGAGGCATTGATGGCCCAGGCTAAAAATGTAGTTCAAAAACGAGCATTTAATTAAGACTAAAAAAAAGGTGGCTCCGCAGTTTTGCGAAGCCATCATTACTAGATATTCTTTAATGCGACTCACGCAAGGGACGCATTTAATGCCGTAAGAAAATTCACGACAGTCAAGTCTGTCACAGATAGCGGGCTGCGAGTCCCCTCACCCCTCTTTCTCCAAGTCCCACTTCACAACATTTTGCGGAGACTTAGGAGTGCGAGCCTTTTCCGTTCTGAATACCAAAAACGTAAAGAATACTGCTGTTATGATCACCCAATGTCCGATGATATTATGCCCAATATAGAACAACTCAACAGTGTAGATACCAAACGCAATACACCACATAGCGGCCAATAAAATACTCAATAAATACTTATATTCCATAGGTGCAAATTTAAGCGCGTTTTTTGTAGAGTCCAGTAACCCAAAACCAAATTTGCCCAACGCGATCCATCCATTTTTTTCAAATGCTTTGAATATCTTTTCCATTTTTCCCCCATAGGCAGAGTAGAACCGCTGCCCGAACCAAACATACAATTATTACTACCGGATGCCGTGGCTTCAGGTTACCACGAATCGTTCGTAATTTAGATTAAATTCGATCTCGCAGAACTCAATAGAGCCCAAATTACAATGGAAAAGGTATCGTTGAAAGTACTGCTGTGATTGGAGGCTCGCACCAGCATCAAATCGATTTCCGCGGATTTGCATCAGCTTGCGTAACACACAAACCCCAGTATTGATTGATAAAAATAAAAGTGTGCAAAAAAGTGCGCGATAAAATTTCGGTGAGGTCCTCTTTAATCTAGATCCTTGCAGAACGAACCATCACCGTAACAAAATGACTTGATTCTACATGCCAAAAAGGTCCAGTAATCACAGGGATCAACGCTAGCATCTGGAACGCTGACAATATCATCTGATCAACGAAGATCTTCAGGTAATAACGCTTCCGGGATATCTTGAAAACAGACCGGACGCAGGAACCGACGGATAGCCATGCTCCCAACTGACGTTGCACCAAAATTGGTACTCGCTGGATAAGGCCCACCATGAACCATGGCATCACAAACCTCCACGCCAGTGGGGTAAGCATTTGCTAAAACACGACCGGCCTTGCGCGTCAAAATTGGCATCAGCGAACGTCCAAAATCAATATCAGCATCGGACGCGTGCAGAGTACAGGTAAGCTGTCCATCGAGGCGTTTGGCCACTTCAATCATCTGCACAAAATCCGATACTTTGACGATAAGACCCAAGGGTCCAAACACCTCGTGGCCAAGTGAACCATTGGCAAGCCAAGTTTTACAATCTGTCTCGTAAAGATACGGAGTGGCTTGCCGCTGCTCACAAACCGTGTCGAGCAGACTGCGAATACCTTTAGTCCCTGATATACGTTCTTGACCCTCTCGATATGCATATGCAATACCATCGGTTAGCATTGTTTGCGGTTTCGCCCCTTCAAGCGCTTCTTTCGCTGCACTAATAAACTTCTCTGTTTCTTCATTCTCGATAGCGATCACGATTCCTGGATTTGTACAAAATTGACCCGCCCCCATAGTTAAAGACGAAGCCCAATCTTTACCAATTTCTTCGCCGCGCGCAGCAAGCGCTCCTGGTAAAAGAAACATAGGATTAATAGAGCCTAGCTCGCCGTAAAAAGGAATCGGGTTTGCGCGGCTAACGCATAAATCGAATAACGCACGGCCGCCCACGAGGCTTCCAGTGAACCCAACAGCAGTAATCAGAGGGTGCTGCACCAGCGCCTCTCCCACTGCACGGCTACCGCCGTGAATCATTGAAAATACTCCATTCGGCATTCCCGCGCGCCGAATTGCTCTCTCAATTGCCTGGGCCACAACATCACTGGTTCCAGGATGCGCTTGGTGAGCCTTGACCACGACTGAGCACCCTGCCGCCAGAGCAGACGCGGTATCGCCCCCTGCCGTCGAAAACGCCAATGGAAAGTTCGATGCTCCAAAAACCGCTACAGGGCCTACTGGAAGTTGCATCAAACGCAGTTCAGGGCGAGGAATGGGCGTACGCTCAGCAAGCGCCACATCCTTACGACAATCCAAGTAATCGCCCTTTCCTAAAACCTCAGCAAACATTCTCAATTGCCCACAAGTCCTACCCCGCTCACCTTCTAATCGCGCAGATGGCAAGCCAGTTTCTTCGCCTGCAATTGCAGTAATCTCAGCGCCGACCGCGTCAATTTCTTCAGCAATACATCGCAGGAAATGGGCCCGCTCCTCACGAGTCGTTTGAGAATACGTAACAAATGCTTCTTCCGCAGCCTCAACCGCTTGATGAACCAACTCAGGCGACCCATAAGGAAAATGGTGCGTGGGACCCGAGCCCGGTGAGGATGCAAAACGATCAGAATTCCCGATCCACATCCCAGCGATTAGGTGCTCTTGTTTCAGTTGGTACGCCATGGAATCTCTCCCCCTCGGTTTTAATTACTCGCTTAATGGTGGTGCAACCCTTGCTAAACAACCGGACTTTTTGCATGAACATAATTAGCGGAATAGTCTTTACTTTTGTGCTAAGTAAATGTTGTAGTACTTTTAAACAAGGGGCGCAACATAACCGCAGAACAACAACGACAATTTTTATTTTACGGAGAGCATTAAATCAGGTCCTCTAAATCTATATACATTATCGGCTGTCACGCGGAAGGTGAAGTTGGAGACGTGATTGTAGGAGGAGTTTCTCCACCGCCGGGGGACACTGTATGGGAGCAGGCCTTATACATACACTCCGATGGCGAATTAAGGAACTTCGTCCTCAACGAGCCCCGTGGCGGTCTGTTTCGGCACGTCAATTTACTGGTGCCACCAAAAAATGATAAAGCTCAGATGGGCTGGATTATCATGGAACCAAGTCATACACCGCCAATGTCAGGATCGAACTCCATTTGTGTCACAACTGTGCTGCTCGAAACTGGCATTATTCCAATGGAAGAGCCTGAGACGAAGATGATTCTAGAAGCTCCAGGGGGCCTAATAAACATTAGAGCAAAATGCAACGACGGCAAGGTCGAACGAGTCTATGTCGAAAACGTCACATCCTTCGCTGGTTTGCTTGACCAAAAGCTCGAGGTCGAATCAGTGGGTACACTTACCGTCGATACAGCTTACGGGGGCGATAGTTTTGTTGCCATAAACAGGAACCAAATTGGATTTCAAATTGCTCCTGACGAAGCCAAAGATTTGGTCGAAATTGGTCGCAAAATTACTAAGGCAGCAAACGAGCAACTAACATTCGCACACCCTACCAATAAAGACTGGACTCACTTCTCATTTAGTCAAATCCATTCTGATCTCGAGAAAATTGATGGGGTAAAGAGTTACACGAATACTGTGGTAATCGACCCTGGGAAACTGGATAGATCACCAACTGGAACAGGCCTTTCCGCCCACATGGCAATTTTACATGCGAAGAGTAAACTCGCCGTGGGGGAACCGGTGATCGCACGATCGATCATTGGATCGTGTTTTCAAGGAAAAATACTTGAAAAACTTACAGACTTTGGCATCCCCATGATAAAGCCTGAAATTTCTGGGCGGGCATGGATTACTGGCACATATCAACATTATTTAGATCCCTCTGATCCGTGGCCACAAGGTTATCGAATATCTGACACGTGGCCAATCCGACCAATCTGATCTATGAAAGAAATTCCATTCATCTCTGAAACCCAAATAGGTGAGTTGTTAAATTGGTCGGGAGTCATTGAAGCCCTTGTTGCAGCTCACCAGAAACCTCAAGCACAGATCGATGACATACTTTTTAAATCAGGTAACAACTCACTTTTGACTAGGGCTGCCTGGATTAAAAACCATGGCATAGCTGTAAAAACAGCTACGATTTTTCCAGAAAACGGAACTTGCTCTCCTGATCTGCCTACTGTGCAATCATTAGTCACTCTTTTCGATGATAAGTCAGGGGCTCCTCAAGCGATTATCGATGGCAATCTTGTGACCAAGTGGAAGACTGCAGGTGACTCCGTTCTAGGAGCTAAATTACTAGCAAAACCAGAGAGCCGAGTGCTTACAATTCTAGGCGCGGGTAAGGTTGCACAATCAATGATCGATGCATATCGAGAAATATTCCCTAAACTCGAAACGATCTATTTATGGAATCATCGATTCGAAAAAGCTGTTCAAGTGGCTGCTGATAAAGATGTGATCCCCATAGAAAATATTGCGAACGCAGTGCAAGACGCCGATATCGTATCTTCCGCGACAACTACTACTGCACCTTTTATTCAAGGGGAATGGCTCAAAGAAGGTTGTCACCTTGATTTGATCGGGGCCTTCAGGCCTGACATGCGCGAAGCACACGACTCGGCCATACTCCGCGGCACTATATTTGTGGATTCATATAGAACCGCTTTACATGATATTGGTGAACTCGGTATACCACTCGCGAATGGGGTCATTTCCAAATGTGACGTGGTCGATGATTTTTATGGACTGTGTTGTGGAAACCCAGGCAGACAGCGTGCCTCGGAGATTACTGTTTTCAAAAATGGAGGAGGGGCGCATCTCGATTTAGCAGTAGCTACGCACATCAAAAACCTTCTCGATGAAGAGAACTTGCGGGCGTCAAATAGATGATAGCCTCGTAAACCTCGCCGCCGAAAATGGAGCTGACGATATTGGCCAGGGCTTCCCAAGTATAGTATCTCTCACTAATTCCGCAGTTGCGGCCGACTGTGTTAGGCCAAGATGACCATGGCCAAAAGCATAAACGACTTTTGGTTGTTTCCGAGACGCACCTATCACAGGGAGACTGTCAGGCATGGATGGTCTAAACCCCATCCATTCCTCGCATCCAATAGGATCTATGGACGGTAAGAACTGTTTTGCTTTGGATAACAAAATTCTAGACCGCTCGAAATTTGGAGGCGCCTCCAATCCACCTAATTCTACAGCCCCACCTACTCTCATGCTCTTACCGACCCTGGATACAACGAATCCGTGATCAGCAAAAGTCAAATGAGTACGCAAGTCAAACTCACCTGGATCAAAAGTAGTGTTATATCCACGCTCAGTCTCAAGAGGAATGTAATCTCCAACCGTCTGAGCTAAGGACTTCGACCAAGCTCCAGCCGCCACTACCACAAAGTCGCAATATAAATCGCCATCATCGCACTGCACTGTTACCTTGTTCGAAGAAAAACTCAGTGATCGCGCACGCCTCTGCTCAACGAAGCCACCACCGCTTAAAAATCGATCATTAAGATTCCTTAACCACAATTTTGGATCACAGACGTTCACCCAATCCGGTGTATAACCAGCGTGCTCAAATCTATTGTGGAGTCCCGGCTGGATTTCGTTGATTTCATGGCGTGATGTAAGCAGCGTGTAACCAATACCAAATTCTTTACATGCGGACCAATAAGACGCGCTTTCAAGAAAATTGCTTTCCGTATCATATAATCGCAGTTGACCTTCTCGCCTCAGAAGAGCTTCTCCACGATGCAATGCCGCTTGACGCTCTAAAGCAGATCTAGACAGCGCCATCAGTTCGGCTTGGGCCTCCATTAAAGCTGGGAATTTATCACTCCAACTAGCTCGCCAAAACTTCATCAGCCAAGGGGCAATAGAAAAGGCGTATGAAAGACGAATACTGAGAGGGCCTAACGGATCAAGCAACCATCTGGGAGCAGCTCTTATAATTCCAGGGGTCGCCAAGGGTACAATATCAGCAAACGCGAAGGCCCCAGCATTACCTTCTGATGCCTTTTGAGAGGCCTCTTGCTCATCAATAATTCGTACCTGAAAACCAACTTCCTGAAGCGCAATACCGACACTAATGCCGATAACCCCCGACCCAATCACGATGATATTCTGTTTCGAGCTCATAAGATCAGCTAGCAACCTCATCACTGCTATTTAGGCGAAGATCACCAGCCATGCTCATATACCCGTTCGATAAGGATCTCGGCTATCAAATATTGGTGTCACCTCAGCTGTAACGTAAGCCGATCCCTCGACCGTGACAATCACACCCCCGGTTTCCCCATGTTCGTAAGAAAGAGAGTAGGTACTACCTATGACACTCTCCTGAATCCAGGTCTTTCGGACAGGCCATGCCTTATCGGCTGCCAAACAGGCCATCTTCGCTGAACATCCTGTCCCGCAGGGAGATCGATCATATGAGCCACTCGGAACTAAAACAAAACTCCTACTATTTGACTCATCTAATTCTGGGGGACCATATAATTCAATATGATCTATCCAAGCTCCTTGAGAACCTTTAATACCTTTGTTTTCAAGGTCGTTGCGTATCTCAAGACTTAAGTCGGTAAGTTGTCTGAGATACTCTAATTTAATCGGTACAGGCGATTCCTGTACTAAAAAGAACCAGTTGCCTCCCCAAGCAATGTCGCCGGTAAGCTCCCCGTAAGATTCAACATTAACCAAAACGTTGCTTTCAAGACGATAGCTCTCAACGTTCGTAACCGATACTCGATTGGGCGTTTTAAGTTCGATCGCGACTTTACCGACCGGGGTCTCGAATTTGTGTCTGCCTGGCTCAATCTGTCTTAAATAAGCCATCGTCGCAGATAACCCTATCGTGCCGTGACCGCACATCCCTAAATTTTGAATAGTATTAAAAAATATAACGCCAGCAGCGCAGTCTGATTCTTCGGACTCTACGACCAACGCACCAACATAGGCGTCATTGCCTCTCGGCTCCTTAAGAATAGAGCCACAAAAATCCCGATACTTTTTCTCAAATACCTTTGCTTTCTCCGATAATGGACCAGGACCTAGATCAAGGGCGGCATTGAATATAGTTCGAGTAGGCTCACCCTCTGTGTGACTGTCGATAATTCTCATGCAATGCTCTCAATCTTAATCCAGGAGTCAAACCAACTCTTGAATAAGTAAAACTGAGATTCAGCATAATTTCGTTGAGCATCCGTGAGGCAGTCAGACTCATTAAAATGTAACGTATAATTCTCATCTCCAGAAAGGGTCATTAAATGCTTGTAATACAGGACCAAATCTACCCCCTCATCGAAACTTGAGAGAACAGCCATCGCATCATCAAGTTCCCGAGCTCGGCGACGAGCGACAACATCACCCGCAGCAGCTTTCTTGCAAAGTTCCGTCAGCAGCAAAACTTCGCCGGGCAGAACATTCCCGATACCTGTGATTGCACCAAGAGCACCACAATTTACGAAACCATGATAAACCGCCGTATCGACGCCAATCATTAACATTACATCTGGATCTTTAGAAGTGATGTGTTCAGACGCGTATCGCAGGTCTTCGAAGTCACCAAATTCCTTAAAGCCGACTAAGTTTGAATGCTCCGACCTCAATGCAAAAAACAGATCGGCCCGAGTGGCGAAGCCATAATAGGGACTGTTATAGATAATAGCGGGTAGGTCAGGGGCCGCGCTCAATATCGCCTTAAAGTGGAGTCGTTGCGCCTCTATAGAATTACCTCGCGAGAGTACCCTCGGGATGACCATCAACCCATGAGCTCCCACTTCTTGGGCATGAGCCGCGTGAGCAGTAGCTGATTGTGAATTGATAGCCCCCGTACCCACAATGACTGGAATGCCCGCCTCAACAAGCCGGCTCACCCCCTCCATCCTTTGCTCATCGCTTAATAGAGGCCAATCCCCCATCGATCCGCAATACACAACTCCCGACATGCCGTACTCAATTAATTCCAACCCTTTCTCAACCAAGGCATTAAAATTTGGATTCCTTCGATTATCACAGGGGGTCATCAAAGCCGGAACACTTCCGGAAAATATAGTTTTGTCCATTCTCTTTACCTTCCTCAAATAAATTCATGTGTCGATCACGCAGAGTGACTTAATTGGATCACCGAACTTTTGCTAGGAACTTCTTCGTTTGTTCAGACTGGGGCTCATTAAATATCTGCTCAGGTGACCCAATTTCCTCAACTATCCCCTCATGAAAGTAGGCGACACGATCTGATACATCACGAGCGAATCCCATTTCATGAGTCACACAGATCATCGTCATACCCTCCTCAGCCAAGATACGCATCGTATCCAACACCTCTCCAACCAACTCCGGATCTAGCGCCGAGGTAGCCTCATCAAACAACATATACTGCGGGTCCATTGCTAGTGCTCTGGCGATCGCGAGACGTTGTTGCTGGCCACCCGACAGAGCGTTCGGGAAAACGTTAAATTTATCCCCAAGTCCGACGTGCTCAAGTTGTCGAGCTGCAACTTCTATTGCCTCAGACTTGCTCATCTTTTTAACAATCTGCGGAGCCAGAGCCACATTCTGTATCGCGGTCAAATGCGGAAAACTATTCCATTGTTGGAAGACCATGCCTAATCTCTGTCGAAGCTTATTTAGGTCTGTGGTTTTAGCATGTACATCGATACCGTCAACAAGGACTGATCCTTGCTGAACGGGCTCAATACCGTTGATACAGTACAGAAATGTTGACTTACCCGAACCTGATGCCCCAATTACAGAGAGAACTTCGCCCTTTTGAACCTCTAAATCGATTCCTTGCAGAACATGAAGATTATCAAAGTATTTGTGAAGTCCATCTATGCTGATCACTGCGACCACCTTTTTTCGAGTTTTGCTGAGTATCTAGATACGGGATATGAAAGGGCGAAGTAAAAAGCGCCCACAACCAATATAATCAAAAGGGGCTCTTGCGTCCGTGTGATAAGGACCTGACTGGCCTTTACGAGCTCGACGTAACCCAATACCGACACTAAAGCACTATCCTTCATTACCCCCAAAGCGACACCAACCCACGAAGGGAAAATAGCCCTTGCGCCTATGGGAAAAACCACATAACGCATATCTTGCAAGTACGACATACCTAGAGAGCGAGAAGTAATCCGCATTGGTTTCCCGACAGCCTCTATGCCCCCACGAGCTACGTTAGCAACCAAAGCCGAGGTGTAGAGTGTCAGCACCACCAATCCAGATTCAAACGCATCCAAATTTAGGCCTACAATTGGCGCGAAGTTATAAAATAAAACAAGCTGGACTATTAAAGGTACAGAACGGAATACATCTAATATGGGATTAAGAAAGATTGCCCCCCAAACTTTCATCTCGTACAGAGCCCACCCAAAAAAACCTCCGAGGACAGATCCTATTGTTATGGACAAAAACGAGATCCAAAGTGTTCTCAGTGCTGCTTCGCCCAAAAAAGAAAGGTCCTGGACGCTAAAACTACTAAAAACAGTTACCGATTGTTCCATTGAGCTACCTAATACCTAAAGAATCGCGAAGCGCAAAATTTGGAAAGGCCCAAAATAATCTTCACCATCACGTAATATATAACTGCGGTAACGGCAAAATATTCAAAGATCCTGTAAGTCTTGCTAGCAAAAAACTGGGTCTCCCCCGTCAGCTCACGATAGCCCACTAACATACCCAGCGAAGACATTAAGACTACCCAAACAAATTGATTTGTCATTGGGTAATAAACGATGCGAATCACCTGAGGTATTAGGATCCTCGTGTAAGCCTGCCAAGAATTCATCCCGAGACTCCGGGCAGCACGGAGCTGGGTCGGTGGAATAGCTTCAAACCCACCTCGAAAATTCTCGCCCAAATAACCAGCAGTGTTGAAGGTCAAACCAGCTAAAACTATTGCGTAGGGTGAAAAATGAATGCCAAGCGCACCCAAACCAAAACCGAAGAAGAACAGTTGAAACAACGCAGGGGTGTTGCGAGCGAGTTCCACCCACGCAGTGGCGATCCAGTAAACAGAACCATTTCCTCGTAAACGACTCACCGCAAGAATGAAGCCTATAACGATGCCTAGTAGCATCGCCAGCGAAGCTACCTGAAGCGTCGTAATGCTCGCCTCAAGAAGATCAGGTAGGCTTTTAAAAACAGGACGCCAATGAAAGTTATACTCGAACATTTAAATCTCGATAGGCATTCTATCCGATTAGGATAGAACGCCTCGAGGTAGCCGCGGTTAGTACATGACGCCAGGTATACGAAGCTCGGGCGCTTCACCGCCAACAAACTTACCCCACAGCTCTTGATACCGACCTGACCGCACCTGGTGTGTTACGAACAGATTTAAATAATTCAGCCAGCTGATATCCTGTCTCTTACCAACAACTGAGGTGTAGTCAGTGGTCCATGGCATCCGAGGACCAGCGTCGACAGTATCGTATTGGTCGGCAATTGGTTTAACCGCCGTATTTGTTGTGATCCCTATATCGGCCTTGCCTTGAGCGACAGCGAGAAAAACCTCGTTTTCACTTTGATAGCCCTGGTACAAATTTTCTTCGCCCCACTCTTTGGCAATTTTCAGCCATTCCTGCTCTGGGACTGTTCCGACCGCAGCCGCAACACGCTTACCCCGAATATCTTCCACGGTCTTGATTCCGCTCTTGGAATTAACGATACCTTGAGCATAATAAATAGCGTATGGGACCGAAAACCCTACAGTTTTAGCCCGGGCGAGACTATCTGACGTTGCACCAAATACAACATCGGCGCGGCCTGTGACAATTACAGGTAAGCGATCGGCCCAAGTCAATTCAAGTAACTCAAGTTCAACCTCTAATGCCGCAGCCATGTCTTTGCAGTACTCGACATCAAAGCCAGCTGGCTGATTGTTAGCATCTCGATAGCCTATTGGAGGGAAGTCCAATACCACTCCACATCTCAAAGTACCGCGATCAATCACATCGTCCAGTGTATCTGCCGCTGCAGTCCCGGCGATCAATATCGACATTGCCGCCATGCTTACAAGTTTTTTCAACATTTTATTATCCACCATGGTTGTTATTAGCATTATTGCCACATCCGACGGTATCGCATACTTTATCCGATGTACAAGATTCTAATGAGAGAAAAAGTTGAAAGTTAATTTCATTGATATTTCAAAAAAATATTCGGCTTTGATAATCTTTTTTTCACCCGGGAAGGAGATTCTCGACAGTAATGTCGCATCCGGAACTCCATTTCGTCAGGATGAAATAGCTCGATCAATTCAAAAGAGCCTGACCCTAGTGAGAGAGGCGATCTCGAAGTTAGACGGGCAAGGGCTAATCAAAACCCTCCGGTTTAGAGAGTCTGTCAAAGTGGATCAATCAGCAGGCCTCTTTCAAGCCCGTATCCTAGGCGCCAAAAAAATCACTGTGGGCGTCATTCCCTACGTTACGAAATTGAGCAAAGTAAGCGACCTCGTCGTATAGGCACCATTACGTATGAAAGAAATCGAGAGCGAAACAAGCGCAGCAAATCAGTTAATAGTGGAAGGAAAAGCCAGTGGTAAAGTGCTTGTGTGTGCAGAGGGATTGAGCTTTTGGGGTGGTGTTGATCCAAATACAGGAATAATCATCGACGCACATCATCCTAATCACGGAGACTGTGTTGCTAGAAAATGTTTATTAATGCCGACATCGCGAGGCTCATGCAGTGGTAGCGGTGTGTTACTGCAACTAGCTCTAAATAAGCTGGCGCCCTCTATGATTATTTTTAATGAGTCGGAACAAGTTTTAACGCTGGGTTCTATCGTTTGCGACCGGATCTTTTCGGTCCAAATTCCGATCATTCGCCTAACGAAAAATTGCTATGAGGCCGCAGCCAATTGCACCTGGATAGAGCTTCATGGCCATCACATTCTGATCGGAGACGAACAAATTGATTTACAACCGATTCTGCCAGATCAGTTGAAAATGTCTGACACAGATCGAGCATATCTTCGCGGTGATCACGGTCAACCCGCCAAGGCTGCGATGGAAACAATTTGTATAATGGGCGCGGTCGAAAACGCATCGGAGTTAGTGAACGTAAGCAAAGGGCACATTGACGGATGCATCCTGGCGCATGACGCAAATCTCATTTTTGCAGAAAAAATGGTTCAACTCGAAGCACGAGTAGCGATTCCAACAACCATTAATGCCATATCAGTTGACAGAGAAAATTGGGAGACCTCTGGACTCTCATCTGATTTCGGGAAGCGAGCAAGTCGCTTAGCCGACGCCTATATAACAATGGGCGTCAAACCGACTTTTACTTGCGCCCCTTATCTTCTAAAAGATAAGCCCGAGTTCGGTGAAAAAATTGGATGGTCAGAATCGAATGCCGTTATTTTTGCAAACACTGTTTTAGGTGCTAGAACACAAAAGCATCCCGACTATCTCGATCTATTCATAGCCATAACCGGTCGCGCCCCAGCGGTTGGTGTGTATTCAACATCTGGAAGAGCTGCGAAGGTCAAGGTCGAAATAGATATACCAAAAGACTGGCCTCCCGAAGAGGAAATTATATGGCCACTGATAGGGTGGCTTGCGGGCAAGCTCGCACCCGACACAATTCCCTCGCTTTTGGGCTTAGAGAATCTCACGCCTACCACTGACGACCTGAAAGCTCTGTGCGCCGCCTTCGGAACCACATCAGGCGCACCAATGCTCCACATTCTGGGCCACACGCCTGAAGCATCAATTCAGACACAGCAAAACTTACCAACCGAAAAAATTAACCTACATAACCTAAGAGAAGCATGGTTTGAATTAAATAGAGGGCTTGAGCAAATAGATCTAGTAGCAATCGGTAGCCCGCATGCGTCAATTGATGAAATAAGAAAAGTTGTAACTCTTTTAAATGGTCGACAGTGTCATCCACGCACTCAAGTGAAAATTACCACCGCAAGATATATTAAAAAACAAGTTGATAGTGAGGGGATCACCGAAATTCTTGAAAAGGCCGGCATACAATTGATGGTGGATCTTTGCTGGTGTTCAATTATCGAACCAATATTTCCTGTCAATGCAAGGGGTTTAATGACAAATTCTGGAAAATACGCACATTATGCACATGGCTTAAGTAATCGACACTCGCGGCTAGGATCACTAAAAGATTGCGTAAATGCGGCGACTTCAGGCCATGCCGCACTCAGTCCACCTAGCTGGCTTGCTTGTGGACATCCACAGTATTGATCGCATTCGCATCAATAACAGCGCTTCCAGTACCTCGAGAAATGGGTAGCACTGCTTAGGCACTATTCAGTACGCCACCAGGTTAACCTATACATATGCAACACGAGTAAGGCTAGCTTATAGAGCTCTCACAACTCGAAACTTACTTGCTAATATTCCCAATTCAGGATGTTCGACTGGGGAGACATACTGTCTACGGAATTTGGGAAACAAATGTACGACTGTCGGAGACACTACCAAACACACCACCTTGCATCTTGATCATTTTAATAGCTGCCTCATGGTTTCCTCTATCAGTTGCGCCGCAACAGTCCTCGAGTATGAGACACTCAAACCCACGATCGTTGGCTTCCCTCATAGTTGTGTGCACACAGACATCCGTTGTTATTCCCGTAAGCACTAAGTTTTGAACATTCCTTACTCGTAACATCAATTCTAAATCCGTGGCGAAGAAACTACCCTTCCCTGGTTTGTCGATAATCGGTTCACCACTCTCAGGACTCAACTCGGCAATAATGTCCCAGCCAGGTTCACCTCTTACCAGGATACGTCCGCAAGGGCCCGCATCCCCTATACCAGCACCAATTTGCTGAGAACGCCACCGTTTGTTAGCTGGTAAGTCGGTTAGATCCGCACGATGACCTTCACGAGTATGAAAGATGTGATATCCCTTTTGACGCATGAGATCGAGAACACATTTGATCGGTTTAATCGCGACACGAGTCAAGTTTAAGTCGTAACCCATACTATCAACGTAGCCGCCCCGCCCACAAAAATCTGTCTGCATATCGATTATAATTAGGGCCGTATTTTCTGGTCTTAGGTCACTGTTGTAAGGCCAAGCATAAGGATCAGCTGATATATTCGGCATGCTTATTTTACTCCTTTTCAATGATTTCCAAGACTGCGGACTATCTGACAACGCCGATTAGTCGGTCTCGTGTAACAAACTCTCCGATCTCGGCAGGGCTCAGGTCATGGAGATCATGAGGGGGCTCAGGTAATACGAGATAACGCATATCTGCATTGCTATCGTGAACCATGAGCTCGATTTCGTCTGCCAAAACAGTACCAAATTCAGCGAGCACCTTCCTCGGTTCCCTGACCGTTCTCGCCCTGTAGGCTTTTGAGATGTACCAAGACGGCGGCTGACCCAATATAGATCTCGGATAGCATGAGCAAAGAGTACATGTAATCAAGTTATGTATCGTGGGAGTGTTTTCCACAACGATTATCTGTGCCTCACCCACTGATATTCCGATTTCGAC
>PBZS01000056.1 GCA_002730235.1 Gammaproteobacteria bacterium
GATCATGACAAGCATGATGATCATGACAAGCACGATGATCATGACAAGCACGATGATCATGACAAGCACGATGATCATGACAAGCATGACGATCATGACAAGCATGACGATCATGACAAGCATGATGACCACGCGAAACACGATGATCATGGCCACGGTGAGCATGATCCGCATTATTGGTTGGATCCAGTGAACGCCAAGGTCATGGTCCGAGCGATAGAGCGGCAGTTGGCATCGATTGATCCGGTAAATGCGGCGCGATATGAGTCAAATGCAAAGAAGACCGAGGCCGGCCTTGACGAGCTCTTGGCGGAAATAAAGGCAGAACTGAGTGGGCTACAGAGTAGTGAATTCATCGCATTTCATGATGCGTATCAATATTTTGAGAACCGTTTCGGGGTGAAGGCTATTGGCACCGTTACCGTATCACCGGACGTGATGCCGGGTGCAAAGCGTCTTGCAGAGTTGAGGGAAAAGGTTAAGGGCTCAAACGCGACGTGTATCTTCTCTGAGCCGCAGTTTGAGCCAAAGCTTATCAACGCCATTACCGAGGGAACTACTGCACGGACCGGCGTGCTTGATCCTTTGGGCGCAGAATTGAAACCTGGTACTGATCTGTATCCAGCATTAATCCGACAAATGGCCAAAGCCCTGAAAGACTGTTTGTCGTCATAGAGCGACACAGCCGGTAGCTTTATTTAGTAGTACCCGGGCTTCTCGGTCAGGTCGATAAAGCAATAGGTTGGTTCAGACTCCCCTTTCGATTGGAAGGGGAGTTATCTAGAACGGCCTGAGTGCTAAGGCTGTATCCGTGGGGCCTAATCTACTGGATGCGGCGATGTTCCACATATCGAATGGTGATGCGATCTATTCTCCCCACAGAAAAATGGAATCTTCTCGATTGACCCTTCTCAAGTCCCACATTTTGCGTTTATTATTTTGCTCCCAAGTTAGGAGATATCTATGAAAGCAAATGTGGGTGGTTTCGATAAGTGGGCACGGATTCTTGGCGGGTCATTTTTTTTGGGTCTCGTTATGGTGGGTGCAATCGGGTCCTGGGGTCTGATCGGCCTTTTCCCTCTTGCGACGGGACTTTTTGAACGGTGTGGTCTCTATTCCATGTTGGGCATCTCTACTTGTAAACTTCAAAGCTAGTGCTTGATTGACGGTCAGGCGTGTAATCAGTGGGGCGTGCCGATCTTGACGACTCATATCACCATTCTTTCTCCGACTGCAATTCTAGGGTACGGCTTTCCTGAGGCTTCATTTCAAGAAGGACTATCAAGGCGGCCAAACGCGATAGCAGTGGACGCGGGCTCCACAGATCCGGGTCCCTATTATCTTGGTGCGGGCCAGTCATTTACCAATCGAGATGCCGTGAAGCGTGACCTGGCACCAATAATTGCAGCTGGTCTTCATCTGAGTATTCCTGTCTTGATTGGTACCGCAGGAGGGGCAGGTGCGGCTACACATCTCAGGTGGTGCCTTGATATTGTTCAGGAGGTCTTATGTCAGGCGAATCGGTCCGCGCGCGTCGCACGCATTGCTGCGGATCAGTCTGCAGATGACATCATAAAGGCATTAACTGATGGTCGAATCAGTCCATTGGGGCCGGTCGAGCCATTGACTGAAAAAGATATTAATGATTCGACCTGCATAGTGGCTCAAATGGGTGTGGAGCCTGTCATTGAGGCGTTGAATCAACGCCCCGATATAATCGTTGCAGGGCGCTGCTATGACCCGGCTGTATTCGCTGCTGTTCCAATAAAAGCAGGGTATCCTGAAGCGCTCGCGTTTCATATGGGAAAGATTCTTGAGTGTGCCGCAATTGCAGCAGTGCCGGGGAGTGGGGCAGATTGCATGCTCGGAACACTGGACCATGAAGGCTTTGTATTGGAGGCATTAAATCCAGACCGTCGCTGCACAGTGGCTTCCGTCGCTGCCCATACATTGTATGAAAAGAGCGATCCTCGTTATTTGCCAGGACCAGGCGGGGTTCTTGACCTGACCAGTTGTCGATTTGAGCAAATCGACCAGAGGCGGGTCCGTGTCATGGGTACACAGCTCATTCCCTCAGAGCACTACACGGTCAAGCTAGAGGGGGCCAAGCCGATTGGTTTTCGGACAATAGCCCTCGCAGGAATAAGGGCGCCGGATCTGATTCCCCAACTCGATCAAGTGCTAGAGGATGTCAGGAAAATAGTATTCCAAAACTTTGAATCTATCGACGAGACTGAGGTATCCGTTATGTTTCATTGTTACGGCAGGGATGCCGTGATGGGTAAGCTTGAGCCATTACGGCATCTCGTTCCTCACGAGATTGGTTTGGTTATAGAGGTTGTCGCGGAGACGCAGGAACTGGCAGACACAATCTGTTCATTCGCTCGGTCGACACTTTTACATTTTGGTTATCCGGGTCGACAGTCAACCGCAGGGAATCTCGCGTTTCCCTATTCACCTTCGGATATCTCGCATGGGGTCGTCTATGAATTTAGCCTTTACCATCTGATGGATGTTGACGACCCGGTTAGCCTTTTCCCGGTTACTGTTAGCTTGATGGGGTTGGAGTAATGGTGTTATCCGATTTGGCAACGGTTGTCCGTTCAAAGAACGCGGGACCCTTTGAGTTAACGTTCGATGTTCTTTTTAGCGATCCGTCTGATTACCAGAGAGTTATTCGGTCGGGACAGCTATCGGTTCAATCATTTGCGTCACTGTACGGAATAGCACTCGACGATGTTTTGTCGGTTATCGAATTTGAGCCGGCCTTGGCTATCAAGATAACGATCAAGCGGATGCGGTCGTCGGGCGCGCTGGGCGAGAGCGACGTATACGGCGCGCAACAACATGCCCCTCTTTTGCAATTGGAGATCCCCTGAACGTTCCGATCGGGTTCACATAATCTCTCGTTGTCGTGAAATGATTACCTTGGTTTATCGATTACGGGCTATCTTTTAACTGTAGAGCGTCTCCATTTCTTTTCTAACGGATACAGCCTTATTTGAGAGGTCAATTTCGACATCATCCCACGAAATTTGCTGGTCTATATTGACATTATTTTTCAGTTTAACGTGATGCGCGAGCCCAATCGGTAAGCCACCCATCTTGAGAGATTTACTGGCAGGCATCAGCTTACCGTAGACCGTAAATCCGCCCTCACCATCCAGTATTTCTCCGGCCTTCAGACCGCGCTTTGCTGTCGCCACGACGTCGCTATTGAAGTCAAGCGTGGACCCTGTCGGCTTCTTCAACAGAGCCGCTGACAGTATCGAAATATTCAGCTCCAGACCTATGAGGTGGAATGGCTTATACATTGCGGAGAAGCGACCCGTGGAGTCGGTATTCATCCCATACTGTTTGAAGCACGCCGAGGCGTAGTCATTGGGCGCCTCGATGACGACATATACGCCCCATCGTAGGTCACGGTAGACCGATCGGCCATCACGCTCCACGGATGTCACGACCTCGACCAAGCCGCTCTCATCAAGCTGACCACCCCGGGACCGAGGCCTCAGTACCTGTGCTAGGTCATCCATCCCGGCGGGTGGGAACATCAGTCCTTGGTCAGGGGCCTTGAGCCCTGTACCGTTGGAGATTGCGGCCATTTCCAACGCAGACTTCGTGCCGTCAAGAAAGCTGTTGAACATTTGGCTATTCATGCCGGCTTTTGCGGCCTGCTCGGAGGTGAGTCCGTAGTGATCCCATACCGTGTCCGGGGTCGAGTAGTGATACTCGGGCATGTACTTCGTACCTTTGCCCGCAGCAACGACGTCAAATCCGGTAGCGCGAGCCCACTCAACGAGTTCGATGGTTAGGGCGGGTTGGTCTCCATAAGCCATCGAGTAAACGATTCCCGCCTCTTTCGCCTGTTTTGCGAGAATGCCACCAGCCAACACATCAGCCTCTACGTTAACCATTACGATGTGTGTCTTACTCGCGATAGCCATCCTTGCGTGCGCGATACCTGCTATGGGGTTACCTGTCGCCTCAACCAAGACATCGAGACCACCATTGTCAATCATGGCCTGGGCGCTATCGAGGAATTTCGTCTTTTTAATTAAATCTGTGGACCATCCGACGCAGCGACACGCCTCCCTTGCCCGTTCAGGGTCTAGGTCAGCGATCGCCTTGACTTCAAGTCCTTTGGTGGTAGGCACCTGGCTCAAAAACATGGAGCCAAACTTACCGGCGCCAATGAGACCTACTTGCACTGGTCGGTCGACGCGTTGGACTAGCTCGTCATAGATATACATTGATGTCCCTTAGGCGCTCTCAGAGAGCAGTTCCAGAAGACAGTCGTCCTCGAGCGCTTCGATGGGTGCAAAGTCTCTGTGCGCAATCCACTCCTCGCGGTTGAATGCGCGGATATGGTTACTGACCTCACAAAGTGATAGGTACACGATGGTCCGGCCAAACGGTGAGATATTTGGCGGGCTTGCGTGAACCAGGAGGGACGAAAACAATAGCATGCTTCCGGCGGGACCGGTTGGGGCAACGCAGCCACCCTGTTCAGCCAAGTCGGTCACTGTATCGCGATCCAGCGTCCACAGAGGGTAGCTCGTGGTTTCCAAGTCATGCCCGGCCTTGACCACGCCCTGTTTGTGGCTCCCAGGGATGAATAAAAGTGGACCATTGGCAGCGGTCACGTCGTCAAGGAACACGCTCACATTCATCGCTCGTGGTTCGGGCATCTCGTCGTCGCGCTTCCAGGTGCCGTAGTCTTGATGCCACTGCCAGACCGCACCATCAAACGGCGCCTTCGCGTTGACCTTGTACTGGTGCATGTATACCTTTCCGTCGAGAAGTTGCTCCACCGGTTGGATGAGGCGGGGGTGGGCGCCCAGTCGACGGAATCCCTCATTATATTGATGTGCCGCGAATGCTGTGCGTGCGACACCACTTTTCTCACGCCAGACTTCTTCTCGATCCATCCCATAAATTGTCTCGGCCTCAGCCTTCAAAAAGGCGGCCTCCTCAGGTGAAAAAAGATTAGGAAAGAATAGATAGCCCTCGCGATCGAATTTTTTTAATTGTTCCTGCGTCAGTTCCATGAATGTATCCTCTTTTTGTTACTAGGACTCTGTTAGCCACCGATATGTCAGCTGACCGGCCGAATAGGCGTGCTCGCTCGCTCTGTCACGGGCCAGTTCCCGGTCTCCGCTGATAATCGCTTCGGCTATGAGGCGGTGCTCATCCCAGATCCCGGACCGGATATCGTAATTTTCGAGTACTTGGTGCATTGATCTCACCATGTGGCTCCAAGATTGGTCGGCGAGCCTTGTTATTTCTGGATTTCCAGACCGCTCATATAGTGCCCGATGGAAGGCGATATCAGCAAGCGCAAGCGACTGGATCGATCCATCCTGTGACGCTGAGTTACCCCGGTCTATCAGCTTGCTCAGTAGGTCTTTGAGTTCGCTGTCAATGCGTTGCGCGCAAAGATAAGCTGCTAGCCCATCGATCGCGCCACGGACCTGATACAGGTCCCTCAGGTGCTCAGGTATGATCGGGGCAACCATCTTGCCCTTGCGACCATAGTCAGAGACCAGCCCCTCGCGCTCTAGCAATACAAGCGCGTGACTAATCGGCTGACGGCTGACTCCGAGTTGCTCCGCCAGTTCCTCCTGCCGGAGAGGTGATTCTGGGTTCAGGGCACCCATAAGTATCTGTTTTCTGATCGCATCGTAGACTTGGTCGACGAGATCAATTTTCTGGATCTGCATGCAATCTAACCATATCGCGTTCTGAATTCTGAATTCAGTAAAGCAGAGCCGCCTTCCGTAGTCAAATGAAAAACCGTGGGTTTCTTGGGTTATAGGTTTCCGATCTTGTCTAGACGTTATCGTTCCCAGGGGACCGTTCGTAGCCGCTCGGTATCGATTCCAAACGCTTGAACAGCCACGTTTCGGGCGGTGGGCGGCAGCAGCATAGCGTCGATGAGAGAAGTTACGGCAGTAAAAGCGATCTGCGGCGCATCAATCTCAAAAAATTCCCGTAAGGATTTGCGGTCGGCTGATCTCCCAAAGCCATCGGTACCGAGTACTCGAAATGGTGCCTCGAGGTAGGGACTAATCTGCGCCGGCACTGCTCTGACGTAGTCTGTCGCGCAAACAATAGGCGCCGAACCACTGAGATATTTATCAATCTGAGATGCCCCTTTTGATCTTTCTAGGCGTAGGGCTCGCTCAAGAGTCTGAGCGTCTCGTGCGAGTTCACTGAAGGACGTGACCGAGTAGATATCACAGCACACACTAAATTGCTCATTCACCAGCGCCGCGGCTTTGATGACTTGCTGGAGGATGGTCCCTGAGCCTAGCAGCCGAACGCGAGGGCTACTGGTATCACCTAACGAGTCGTAGTGGTAGATCCCCCGAACGATGTCATCCTCGATACCGGTCGGGAGAGAGGGGTGCGAGTAATTTTCATTCATCAAGGTGACGTAAAAAAACTCGTCTCTCTTGTCATCGAACATTCTTTGAATTCCATACTCGATGATCACAGCAAGCTCGTAAGCGAAGCAGGGATCATAGGCCCGGCAGTTTGGTATCGTCCCAGCGATCAGATGGCTTGAACCGTCTTGGTGTTGAAGGCCCTCACCGGAAAGCGTGGTCCGGCCCGCGGTCGCACCAAACAGAAAACCCCGAGAGCGTTGATCAGCGGCCGCCCAAATCAAATCGCCTATGCGCTGAAATCCAAACATTGAGTAATAGATGTACATCGGAAGTAGCTCGATATTGTGCATTGAATACGCTGTCGCGGCGGCGGTCCATGAACTAATCGCGCCCGCTTCTGAGATCCCCTCCTCGAGAAGTTGTCCGTCGCTTGCTTCCTTGTACGAGACTATAGAGCCCGCATCCTCTGGCTCATAGTTTTGTCCGTGAGGTGAGTAGATGCCGATCTGGTGAAACAGGGTCTGCATCCCGAATGTGCGGGCCTCATCTGCGACGATTGGTACCAGATGTCTGCCAAAATTGCGGTCTCTCAGGAGTCCGCCAAGGATGCGAACAAGCGCCATAGTGGTTGACATCTCTTTTCCATCGGCCTCTAGTGCTGCCTTCGCGTACGCACGACAACTGGGCCGTTCAGGGAGTTGGGTCTCTGCCTGCTGGAAACGTTTGGGTAGGTATCCGCCAAGAACTGCCCTTCGGTCTTGTAGGTATCGAATCTCCTCGGAGTCGGGTGACGGTTTTACAAATTCGAGGTTCGCTACCTGCTCGTCAGTTAGCGGAAGTGAAAACCGGTCGCGAAAGGCGAGCAGGTTATTCAAATCGAGCTTCTTTGCCTGGTGGGCAGTCATCTTGGATTCTCCGGCTCCGCCCAACCCGTAACCTTTCTTGGTTTTTGCCAGAATAACGGTCGGCTGGCCTCTGTGTGCTTTAGCTTGGGAGAAGGCCGCGTAGAGCTTTTTGAGGTCGTGACCACCGCGTTTCAGTGCATTAATTTCCGCGTCGGTCATGTGCTTTACGAGGGCGGCTGTCTTGGGATCTTTTTCGAAGAACTTGTGTCGGTTGTAGTCGCCATCTTTCGAGCCGAGATCTTGATATTCCCCGTCAGGGGTCTCGGCGAAACGTTTCAGTAGAACGTTGTCACGATCGAGGGCAAAGAGCGTGTCCCACTCGGATCCCCATAGAACTTTTATGACGTTCCACCCCGCGCCGATGAAGAGTGATTCGAGTTCCTGAATAATCTGTCCGTTGCCGCGGACTGGCCCGTCAAGCCGTTGAAGGTTGCAGTTGATGATGAAAGTAAGATTGTCTAGATTCTCTCGAGCAGCAAGGGCCAGCGCTGCCAGTGACTCGGGCTCGTCCATCTCGCCGTCACCGAAGACCCCCCAAACGTATCGGTCTTGGGCCGGTATCATCCTCCTATTTTCGAGGTAGCACATAAATCGCGCCTGGTAGATCGCAGATATCGGGCCTAAGCCCATTGATCCGGTCGGTACCTGCCAGAAATCCTGCATGAGCCATGGATGGGGGTAGGAGCTTAGTCCCTGCTCCGGGACCTCTTGTCGATAATTTTTTAGATCCTCCTCGGTGAGCCGGCCTTCCAAAAAAGCTCGGGCATACACACCAGGTGCCGAGTGCGGCTGAAAATAGACAAGATCCCCGTCGAAGTCATCTGTTCGTGCCTGAAAGAAGTGATTGAATCCGATCTCAAATATCTCAGCGCAAGAAGCGTACGATGCGATATGACCCCCAAGTTCGCCATGGGCTCTATTTGCTCTGATGACCATGGCTAGGGCGTTCCAGCGCATTATTGAGGTGAGTCGTTCTTCGATCTCCAGGTCACCGGGGAAGGTCGGTTGGTCCTCGAGTGGGATAGTGTTCCGGTACGCGGAAAATGGCACCTTTGTTCGGTTAATACCCAGCACACGGGCCTCATCATCAAGAGCATCTAGGAGTAGCTTTGCCTGCTGTTTACCTTCTTCCCGTGTTAACGATCGCAGGGCGTCAATCCACTCTTGCCGTGCTTCCTCATCAAATTGATCTGGGATCAGATGCTCAATTGACTGGGTCATCACGCACCTCCTTCTAACCCACCTCACTATAAAAGCTTTAAAGGAGTTTTTTTCGGCGAATACAGATAAATATTTGAATAAAAATAGTGAATATTGCTATATTAATGTTAATATTTAGTGGAATATGTCGTGATTGATGGAATTGATGAAAGAATCCTAAAAGCGCTACAACGAAATGGTAGGCTTTCTCAGCTCGAACTGGCTGAGGAGGTCGGGCTCTCGCCGACACCGTGCGCCCGTCGGGTGAAAAAATTAGAGACTGGGGGCTTCATTCGTGGATACACGGCCCTGATCGATGAAGAGAAGCTCGGTTTCGGCTTCAGTATTTTTGTATCCGTCAGGCTCGATAAGCAGATCGATGACCGGTTGTTGACATTTGAGCAGGCTGTCGCCCGTTATCCTGAGGTTGTTGATTGTTGGTTAATGACTGGGGGCTTTGATTATCTTTTACGTGTTGCTGTCTCTGATTTACACGAGTTTGAGCGATTTTTGACACGGAAGCTGACGAAGGTGGAGGGGGTTGCGTCCATAGAGTCATCGATCCCGCTACGCCGAGTAAAGGAGCGCGTGGCGCGGCTGGTCTGATAGGGGGGGTCCGTGTGAAAGATTCTCCTATTGGAAAGTCTTCGTGGTTTGGGTTAATATTTTTAAACTAGTTTAAGTTTAGGAGTCTTTATGAGTGAGTTGTCGCAATGGTCAACGCAGATTTGTCCGATAGGCTTGGCCTCGGAGTTGGCGTGTGATAAGTGGATGCCAATCATCTTGAGAGACATTGGCCTTCTAGAGCGTCGTACATTTAACCAACTACTTAAGAATAACTTAGAGGGTATCTCATCAGGTTCTCTGGCTACTAAACTTAAGCGGCTAGAACATGTTGGCCTGATTTCCTCCATTAGAGCGGCCGAGCACAAGCAAAAGAAACTTTATTACCTGACAGAGTCAGGCATTGATTTCGTGCCAGTGCTATTCGCAATGGCCAGTTGGTCCTCGAAGTGGCATAGACCGAGCGCTAAGTTTGTCGAAGCGCTCCGCCCTTACCTATCCGAGCCAGAACCCACGATGCAAGGCCTTCTATTAAAGTTGCGTCAAACGAATCTAGAGCGAAAAAAATTGGAACCAATGTCGTGGATGCAACGTGGCCCAGAATCTGTTAGGGCTTCACCTGGTTAGGGGAAAGTTCAATCGGCGACATTAGCCACCAACGGCATCTCTTTAATATCGTTATGGTAGAGCTCGGCCATTTCTCCCAGCATCTCTAATATCGCGGCTGGGCTTTCTGCCTTCCACCAGCAATAAGTAACCATTTCGTCGGGGTTGCCCCAATTCATTTGGAAAGACGCGCTGTCATTTTTCATGTGCTCACGCATGTATTCTGGGGTCAGTTGACTTGACGCCTCAAAATGCTTTGAGCGGTGCTCTTCAGACTTGAACGTGTGTGCGACCATATAATTTTTCATCATAACTCTCCTAATATCATTACGAAGTATAAACTGTCAGGTAATGGCTGTTGAAGTAAAGATTTGATAACTTTAAAAATTAGACTAGTTTAATTTTTTATTAGATGGTTCCAATGAATCATGGTGAGAATAGAGACCGATTAAAGAGCGTGCTCGGCTTTCCTATGCGGGGGTGGGCGATTACACGAGCCGGCTCTAGGACCACGAATAGCTTGCGGTGTTATTGAGGGTTATCCCTGTTGCCTCGATTTAAGATATCTAACTTTGCAGTACCCATTCTTCTATTGGGTACCGTCAGTCAAGTTTTTTCTTCGTGATCGAGCGGCGAGCAGGGGTTCGAGGCCATAGTATGCTTCTACTACTAGCTCCGTGGTCGCACAAATAAAAAGAATACCTTCTGTCGGCGCGATTAGAAATATTTAACAGGAATTGTCGACTATCACCGCCGAAATGATTCACTGTTGGGTACGCGTCCTTTCTCGATCCGCATCACTGCAAATCAAAATTATGTTATTGATCTGTCGATTATTTCAGTCCAAGGATCGCCAATAACTGCTTATTAGGCTCAAGTCCTCTATCGTCGTTCGAGTATTGAGGCTTTATCCGATCCAGCCAATACATGCTGAGCATTCCCTTATTTTTCGCCTCAATTTCACCTCTCGGAGTGCATTCAAAGAAATTTTTTACTCGATGATGTGTCGCTTCAGAAATATTTATACGGTTTGAATCGCTTGCCTGCTCGAGCCGTGATGAAACGTTGACTGTGTCTCCCCAAATGTCATAACTAAATCTGGTTTCCCCCACCACTCCAGCCATGACGGGACCGCTGTGCAGACCGATTCTCATCGCCCATGGATCAAAACCTTCCTGTCGACGATTATCATTAACCTCGGATACTGCTTGTATAAACTGTAAGGCGCCCAGACACGCGTATGCGGCGTGAGCTCTCTGTCTTTCGGTGACCCCACAACAGAACATGTAGGAATCGCCTATTGTCTTGAGTCTGTCGAGCCCTAGATTGGAACAGCGTTCATCAAATTTAGAGAAAAACTGATTAAGAGTCGCCACGAGGCGACCTGGTTCAGCGGCACTAGTGGCTTGAGTGAAGCCGACGAAGTCTGTGAATCCGACGGTTACATCCTGGCAGTATCGCGGAGTCACTTCGCCACGGTTCAACCACTCGTCAGCGATTTGTATGGGAAGCACATTTCTCAGGAACTTTTCCGATTTTTCTTTTTCTTGTTGAAGGGTGTCGAGTGCTGATTTAAGTTGTTGTTGTGATTCAGCGGCTAACCCGACCTGTTTCCTCAACTCGAGGTGAGCCACAACCTGCCGAGCCAATACTTTGATAGCCTCTACTTTTTCGTAACCCATTGTTCTTGGCTCGAAATCAACCAAACACAATGTGCCCAGAGCGAAGCCGTTTGCATTTATCAAGGGTGCTCCCATGTAAAACCTGATGCTAGGCGTATCACATACGCAAGGGATATCTTTAAACCGGTCGTCCTCGAGTGTGTCTGGGATCAAGACCACATCATTCTGACGAATGACGACGTTACAAATGCTATCTTCCTTTTGGCACTCTGACGTCTCTCTTGGCACGTTAGCCGCGGCCATAGCCCATTGCTTTTCTGAATCGATAAAGTGGACAAAAGCCACCGGGCAAGAAGTGATCTCGGTCGCGAAATCTACAATATCATCAAACGCGAACTCTGCTGGCGCGCCCATGATCTCGTAGCTGAGGAGTTCTTCAACACGCAGGTCTTCGCGATCTTGGTCATTGATTACACTGTTCATAAAATGCCTAAGTCCCGGTTGGTTTTTTAAATCGTAGGATTTCGTTCTAACGAAAACAACCACTGATAACGTGAGTTTGCGCTGCGGGCTCTAATTCCGACGATAACTTGATCCATAGGACTCGTGGATTTTAGATGTAGAAGCCTGTGACCAGACCCACGATTGCTGAGATAGAAAGAATACTTGCAGTGGTTGAGATTAGAATCGCGATCGAAATTCGCTCGCTCTGCACTCCGTAATGATTCGCTATCATGTAGACGTTCCCCGCGACTGGCATCGCGGCACATGAAATCATGACCGCGCTGGCGAAAGGGTCTAAGCTGAATAGCAGAACAGCGGCGATTCCCACAGCGAGCGGATGAATTAATAGCTTATTGGTGGCCAGATAAATGGGCGTGGAAAATTGACCTTTGGCGGCGAAGGCCATCGAGGCTCCGATAGCGAATAGTGCGCCGGGTGTGGATGCTCCCCCGAGGATAGTCATGAAGCTATTGAGTAGATCGGGCACAGGGATCTCAAAAGCCGCCCACGCTAGACCGGTCGAGATCGATACAACGAGAGGATTTTTTCCAAGACCGATACCGATTGTCCGGAGCACCTGTGGTCCGAGACGTCCCTCTCGATGCCCGACCAGTAAGATCACGATCAATGGACCGAAGACCATGAGATCAACGATCAAAACCATGATCACATAGCTGATCGACTGCTCACCCAGAAGTATGGGAATCATTGCGAGCCCCATCCACCCCATGTTACCGATCACAGAGCACTGGGCCTCTATGACTGCGATATCGAATGACTGGCTCCGGAAACGAGCGATCGAGGCGGTGATTACATAGACGGCCAGCGATCCCAATAGGTAGGCAGCCATGAAATCCCACTCGAGAATCTCTTTTAGAGCCAAATTCGAGGAAAACTTGAATAGCATGGCCGAGAGTGCGAAGTAGAATACGAACTTGGTTAAATGTACGGTCGCATCCTTGGAGAATAGCCCAATCCGTGCGGCTCCATAGCCCAGCATAATCAGGGCAAAGAACGGTAGCGTATTAATGAAAATTTGAAACATCTGGATTATCTGGCAAGTTTGCGCGATTAAACCACAAACATTTAATGATTGTGGATAAGAAGATCTCGTGATCTCATGCCGCTATGGGAGAATGATATTGAAAATTAATCATCACAGAGGCCACCTCCTTGCGGCCGAGAGCGCATCAAAGTGATTCGGAAGTTGGGGTTGAAGACGTTATGGTGATCCGTCAAGTCTTTACACCGATCCTGATAGCGGCGTCTCTGGTCCTTCTGATTAGTTTCGCGATCCGCGCGAGCTTTGGTATTTTTCAGATTCCAATAGCTAATGATCTTGGTTGGTTTAGGACTGAATTTTCTTTGGCTATCGCGATCCAGAATCTTTCTTGGGGTATAGCGACGCCATTTTTTGGGGCGTTCGCCGAGAAACTAGGAGACCGTAAAGCAATTCTTGTTGGGGTCCTTATTTACGCGCTTGGACTAGCATTAAGCTCTATCGCGACCACGGCAAGCGGTCATCAGATGCTGGAGATCTTGGTGGGTGTCGGTGTCGCTGGTACCGGGTTTGGTGTCGTTCTCGGCGTGGTCGGAAGGGCCGCCTCGGACGAGCATCGATCGCTAGCGTTAGGAATAACCACCGCCGCTGGAAGTGCGGGCCAAATAATTGGCCCACCGCTGACTCAATACCTATTGCATTCCATGACCTGGCAGGATGTTTTTTTGGTTTTTTCTGGTCTGATATTGCTGGCACTACTAAGTCTACCGTTCCTGAAGGCACCGCCAAAGGTTTCAAAATCAGAGCTCGAGCAATCTCTCATGTCGAGCATCAATGTAGCGGTTCGAGATCCGAGTTACATGCTGATCTTCGTTGGTTTCTTCAGCTGTGGTTTTCAGTTAGCCTTCATCACCGCGCACTTCCCGGCATTTGTAACCGAGGCTTGCGCGACCATTGATCCTAACGGGCTCTTGGCCAAGATGGGTGTCAAAAAAACGGCCGATCTCGGCGCATTATCGATCGCCGTAATCGGGACCTTCAATATATTCGGAACTATTACTGCCGGGGCCCTCGGCGGACGGTACCCCAAGCGACTCCTTCTCGCTGGTATTTACATGGCCCGGACTGTGCTGTTTTCGTGGTTTATTTTGACACCTATGACCCCAGCGACTGTGCTGATTTTCTCGTCATTGATAGGGTCCCTCTGGCTCGCAACGGTGCCACTTACCTCTGGCCTCGTGGCCTACATCTATGGCCTTAGATACATGGGTACTCTTTACGGGTTAGTGTTCCTTTCTCATCAGATAGGGAGCTTTGTTGGTGTGTGGTTGGGGGGTGATTTTTATGATCGGTTTGGCTCCTACGACGTGGTTTGGTGGGTCGGCGTGGGGACCGGGCTTTTGTCTGCGGTGGTGCATCTACCGGTGCGTGAGCGACCAATCCAAGACCGCGCTGTGGTTGCGTAGCCTTGTCTGGCCAAGCTTCGGCTTTTTAAAATGAGGTCTCCAAGCGTTCGGTGAGACAGGCACTAAAAAAGGCGACAAGTTCCCTTTGACCAGTCAACGGTAGTACCGTGGCCACGTATTGGTCTGGACGTACCACGACAATACAGCCATCGACCTTGTCGATGCCTCGTATCTCATAGATATTTTTGTCATCGGTTACGCAGAATATTTTTTCGTAATCTTTCAGCCCGTGAAGCCCTTTTGTTGGGGTTAAAAATGGGTGGACATCAGTCCGCTCAAGAGCACGGTGGGGCGTCTGATAGATCACCCTAAAATCAATCACTGAATCGATGTCGTCTCTTTCTGGTGTGTACCTCATGACCGGAGAATCGGGGTCACTAGCAAGGAAGTCCGCTAACTTCCGTATCCGACACGAATCTGACGAGGGATCATCTGATCCAGCAAATGCATACAGACGCCAGGCGCCATTCGCGGTGTGGCAATGCCCAAGTTGAACCGGCTTTGCGTCACCGTGTCGGATGACGGACGCCGAGTGAAACCGTTGTCCGATTAGTTGCCCCACCGCTAACTGCTGATATGTGTCTTCACCAACAATCACTGATGTCTGGTATTGGATGCCCACCCCAGCAGTAAATCGTGCGAATAGCTCGAAGTATTTTTGAAACTCAGCCGGATCAACTCCATCCGGGTTATCTTTGGTTTTTGGTTTAGTACTAAACATCTTTGACCACTCTCGGTCAAAGTCGATCAGCTTTTTGGCGATATCTGACCGCTCCGCGGAGTAGGTCGAGAGAAGCGCTTGAGGTGATCGACCAATTAAAACATGCGCAAGTTTCCAGCCAAGGTTCCATGTATCCATGACCGAAGTGTTTAGTCCTTGTCCTGCCTTTGGACTATGGGTATGGCACGCATCTCCGGCTAGGAACACTCGCGGACTTTCTCCGGTTTGCGAATTATCAAACGCGGTCGTGAGTCGCTGGCCGATCTCATAGACACTCCACCACGGGACCTCTTTTACGTCCAGAGTGTATGGCGCCATGATTCGGTTGGCGGCCTTGATCAAGACATCGACATTCATGTTGTGTCGGTCGACACGCTCGTCTTGTTTTAATTTGTCAAGCTCGATATACATTCTGACCATGTACCCGCCCTCACGAGGGATGATCAGGAGGTTGCCCTCGTTAATAGACTGTATTGCTGCTTTAAGGCGTATGTCGGGGAAATCAGTGACCGCTAGGATATCCATCACTCCCCACGCTTGGTTCAGTGCGTCGCCAACCAGTTCGTGACCGATTGATTTCCTGACCTGGCTCCGGGCGCCGTCGCATCCGACCGCGTATTTGCATTTAACGGTCTCTTCTTCTCGGTTAAATTGTGAGTGAGTTATGGCGCGTTCAAACGTTACGGTGACAGGGTAATCTGGATCGGAATTATCGATTGTTACGTCGATAAGCTTTCTGGAGTAGTGGGGCTCAGTCTTGGTCTTCGAATTCTTCATAACGCCGAGGAAGTAATCATGAATCCTCGCTTGGTTGATGATGACGTGAGGCATCTCAGATAAATCCTCTGCAACGTCGTCGATTTTGCTACTTCGGGCAATGCGTTCTGAGTTGTCAGGGTCCGGTTTCCAGAACGCGACCTCATTAACACCATAAGCTTCCTGTATGACCTGATCAGCAAAACCATAGGCTTGAAACATCTCAAGGGTTCTGCAGGCCATGCCATCGGCTTGACCGACGGTTAGCCGGTCGTCTTTGAGATCTGTGATCACTGTGTGAATACCACTAAATTGCGAAAGCTGTGCCGCGAGATTCAGGCCAGCAGGGCCACACCCAACGATCATGACGTCGCAGTATTTGGGTAGCGGTCGTTTAATCGGTGGCGGAATAACTCGGTCTTGTGGATCAAGGATTCGGGGATCACCAGTATTGTAGCCATTCAAATGAAATTGCATTGATAACGTCCGTCTCTCGCAAAGGTTGTTGCGCTACATATAGTGGCCTTTTTGCGACCGATGCGTCTACCGATCGAGCCCTAAAGTTTCGCTAATTCTAAAGCCTGACGCTTTGGTTGGTTCAGTTAGCGGTGCGCTACTACAATATCAACTAGTGCTGGTTTTCCCGACTTAACAACTGCTATTGCCCGTCTCAATGCTGCTGCGATCTCTGAGGGGTCGATAATAGCGCCCTCGCCGTACATGCCCATTGATTTGGCTAGCACCGCAAAGTCCGGCTCGGGGTCGAAAATATCCATACCTATATGCGCTTTTTCTACGTCAGTACCTCTGAGATGAGCCATCCGCTCTTGATGCTCCCAATCGTTATAGTAAGCCCGGTTGTTGCACATGATGATCAGGATTGGAATTTCGTGCTTTGCTGCGGTCCATAATGCTCCCGCGTCGTACATAAGATCCCCGTCCGGTTGAAAATTCAGTACCAGCTTGTCAGTGCCTCGATACGCAAGCCCGACACCGAGGGACATTCCGATCTGGGTCGATGTACCAAGAGATCGCCCTGCGTGGCGGTGGGGCTTATCAAAGTCCCACAACTTTCTTACCCACTCACGAGCAGTACCTGTTGCAAGGACCCAGTCTTCGTTTTTGATCACGTCCCAGGTAATGAGCGTTAGCTCGGCGTAACTAATTGGATCCGATCCACATTTTGCTTCGGCTTCGGCCTTCCAGTCCCCAAAGATCTGATGGTGTCTGTCGCTAAACACACGAGTACGGGTGTCTCGGGCCGACACTAGAGCCGTGTTATTCTCAAGCTTGTCCTGAGCAATTTTAGCCAGTTCAGGCATGGCGAGTCTCGGATCACCCAGTGCCACGTGTTGCTTCGGCTGGTACCGGCCGTAGTCGAAGGCCCAGGCAGACATCTCGAGTTCCGCAAAACCAATCTCCATCCAGATACAGTCCTCCGGCACGCGTGAGGACACTTCTCGGGTCGTGGAGACAAGCTTATGCGTTGGTTTTTCCCAGTCACGGACATCGATACCGAGAATGACATCTGCATTCTTTAAGGACTCGTGGTCCAACGAAATACAGAGTGGGTGCTGGTTGGGAAATGCGAGCGAGTTATTGATATCCCAAACCCCGCAGCCCAGAGTCTCAGCGAGCGTGACTAGTTTCTCGAAGTTACCGGCCTGCCTGCCGATGAAATCAACCAAGATGACGGGATATTTGGCGTTCAGAATGACATCCGCCATAGCGTTGAGGGTGTCGGGGTCTGCGCCCATCGGTGCAGGGGCCTTCTGAATATTCGCTGGAGGCATCCCGAGGTTCTCACAGGTCAGCTTTTCCTCCTGAAGCCAGGCGTCATAGCACATATATATCGGCCCCGCTGGTTCGGTAACCATGGTGCTGTAGGCACGCATGAAGCTCTCTGGGACCCCCTCTATGGCATGTGGCTGGTAGTCCCATTTGGTGTAGTTACGCATCGACTCGCCTTGCACAAGTGCCGAGTGGGACCAATCGATATGAGGACGCCGTTTCCCCTCATGCATGGGTCCGGTGGCGCCCATGATGAAGATAGGCGCACGGTCTATGTAGGCGTAGTAGACAGCCATCTGGGCATGCAACATGCCTACCAGATTGTGCAGGATCACACCCATCGGCTTGCCGGTTGCTCTGGCGTATCCGTGGGCGATCTGTACCGCGATTTCTTCGTGCTGACACACCATCAGCTCTGGGTCATTAGCGCCGTAATTAATTACAGAATCGTGGAGACCGCGGAAGCTTGCGCCCGGGTTCATCGAAATATGTTTGATGTCATATTGCTTGAGTAAATCAACGATGATGTCGGACTGATATTTTTCGTATTTGTTTCTGTCCACGGACGCTCTCTTTAGTCCTCTTTTCTTCTCAAATTAATAGTATTCTTAGGTCAGGGCGACAAGCAATTTAAAATACCTGTTTTATGTATTTGAATTTATTGAATTCGCTGGAGACGGGCCGACCACCAGGCCGAGACCAGTGAAAAAAAACTTATCACGATCAGGGTGATTATTCCCACATCGGTGTTCTGATCGGCACCCAGCCAGATGGCGATGGTCCCCGATACTCCTCCGGCACTCATTTGTAGGGCGCCAACGAGACCTGTGGCCGAGCCTCTCAGCTTCGGGATGGCTGACGACGCCATAATGATCGAATTCGCGATAATGACGCCATTGGAGAGACCGACGAAGATCATGGGCACAGCTAATCCTAGTGGTGACAAGGGACTATTCACGTGCCAGATCTCCATGATGACGAGGCTTGCAAGTGACGTGAAGGCGCCGACTAGCGTGATTATCTCAATTCGGTAATCTTTCAGAAGACGCTTGTTTGCTAGGTTTCCAAGTATGTAGCCGACGGAGGTGGTCGCCATCCATACACCGAACTCTTTAGCGCTGATGCTCATCCGTTCGAACGAGTATCCAATAAATCCCATCATCGCGAAGAAGACCGCGGTCTGAAATGCTGTGGTAAGCGCGGGCGAAAGGAATTTTGCGGTACTCAAAAGGTTAGCGTAGCCGGCCAACGCATCCTTAAAGGTAAATACTTGTTCGGGCTTATGGGTTTCTTGAATCTCTGCATTTACGAAGTAGATCAGTATCAGTCCCGTAAATGCCAGCATCCAGAAGGAGCCTTGCCAGCCAACGAGATCGGTCAGCACTCCGCCAAGCGCTGTACCAAAGACGGGTATGATTGCCATCATAGCAATGATCGTCGACATCACTCCCGCCGCGCGATCAAGACCATAGAAATCGACTACGATTGATCGGGACATTGCGACAGCCGCTGCGGCACCAAAACCCTGAATGACTCGAAAGAAAATTATTCCCTCAATTGTATGTGAGAACGCCGCCCCAAAACCCGCCGCACAGAACGCGACCGCGCCGCCAAGGAACAGAGGCTTTCTTCCGAGCCTGTCGGACAAAGGTCCCACGATTAGTTGTCCGAAAGCGATCGAAAGTAGAAGTGTGGTTAGAACTAGTTGTGTGATATTCGAGTCGGCCTTGAGGTCGATGGCCATCGATGGGATAGCTGGGGCAACGAGCGTTACAGCAAAAGGCGCTAGCCCCGCGCCCAGAGAGAGTATCCAAATCGGCGGGGACCACTGGTGGTTGATTTTTTCCAAAACACTTCCCTAAAAAATAGATAATACGGGACCATCGATTTGGCCTCGAAGTTTTTTTTTAGTGCCCTAGAGTTCAAAACTGTTTATCACTAACGTCTGGCAAGCGTCGCCGCGAGGTATAATGACGCTTGCAAGAAATGAAGTCCTTAATGCATACACCGTTCGAAAACTTTGGTCTGCCTGTATTAGCGTTTTTGGGGTCTCGGATTTGCTTTGGCTTGTCCATGCAAATGGTGGCGGTAGCACTCGGTTGGCATATTTATGAGATCACAGGTGAAGCCTTGAAGCTTGCGCTCGTGGGCTTGGTCTTCGTTGTTCCCATATTCGTTTTATTCTTCCTGACGGGATTTGTGATAGATCGATTTAGGCGCAGAGATATTCTTGTCGGGGCAACCTCTCTCGACGCGGTTGCCCTCATCGGGATGGCGGTCGTGTTGACTTCACAACAGGTGTCGCTTGATTGGGTCTATCTTTTTGTCTTTGTACACGGGATAGCTCATGCGTTCTTTGCTCCTGCTCAAGCAGCGTTCCTCGCTAACTTGGTGTCACCAAAGATTCTCCCAAAGGCGATAGCCTTGAATGCCACCATGGGGCATCTCGCGACTACCGTTGGTCCATTTGTGGCCGGTATTTTGATTACTGTAATCGACCGAGATGTGTATTGGTTGATAACTGCTATCGTTCTGATTTGTCCGGTACTGTATGGTCTCTTGCCGAATATACCGGTACCAGAATCAGAAAATTTGAGAACGTTAAAAGCGATATTTGCTGGAATATATTACCTTCGGGCCAACGTGATGGTGCTAGGTGCCATCCTTTTTGATCTGGTGATCGTTCTATTTGGCTCCGTGATTGCTCTCCTGCCAATTTTCGCGATTGATATCCTTGAGACAGACGCAGATGGTCTCGGGCTCCTGCGGGCGATGCCAGCAATCGGATCTGTGATCGTTGGTTTCACTTTAGCGAGGATGCGCCCGATGCGCCATGTTGGACAGAAACTTTTTCTTGTCTTGATTATATTCTCGTTCTCAATCCTTGCGTTCGCATTTTCTGAGATACTCTGGTTAAGCTGTCTAGCCTTGTTCGTGTATGGTGCTGTCGACATGGTGAGCGTGAATATTAGAATGTCGATGGTACAGCTGGGCACGCCTGATGACCTGCGTGGTCGTGTGAATGCGGTCAACTCTTTGTGTACGTCGTCTTCTAATCATCTTGGTGCATTCCGGGCTGGGTGGCTGGCGTCGGTCATTGGCCCGGTACCAACAGCGGTTCTAGGGGGTTTTGCTGGCTTGGTTGTGTCCGTCTGGGGATGGTTCACTTTTAAAGAGATTCGAGGGCTTGATCGAGTGGAAAGTGTTGAAGCATTGCGGGGTACATGATGCCTAACTTTCGTTCGAGGCGA
>PBZS01000057.1 GCA_002730235.1 Gammaproteobacteria bacterium
GACCGTCTTGCACAGATATTTCAGCTTGCTCGAAAACATAAGATCGAACCAGAGCAATTAGTTCAACATCATGAGAATCTTAAATCTCGCCTAGAGGGTATTGCCGAAGCGAGTGACCGTATCCCAATCCTTGAAAGTGAAGTCGCACAACTTGGTGCGGCTACTCATGAAAGAGCAACTGAATTAACGGCAATCCGATTGGCGGCAGCAGAGCAACTTTCTCAGGAAGTAACCACCAATTTCCGAGGACTTGGTATGGAGCATGCGCTGCTTGAGATCAAAATGATGCCAAGTGACACACTAAAAGCGACTGGCGCCGAAACGGTTCAGTTTTTCTTCCAACCAAATCCTGGACAACAAGGTGGCCCTCTTTCGAAAATCGCCTCAGGTGGCGAATTATCGAGAGTAAGTCTTGCCATTCAAGTCATAGCGGCAACCAGATTAGCCACTCCAACCCTAGTTTTCGACGAAGTGGACGTTGGTATTGGAGGGAAGACGGCAGCCAAGGTTGGCGAATTACTCACCGAACTGGCTCATAATTCGCAGGTTCTAGTAGTCACCCATCAGCCACAGGTCGCTGGTCAGGCAGACCAACATCTGCATGTGCAGAAGCAATCAGATTCAGATGTCACAATCTCAAAAGCCTGCCTACTCGATCGCGAGCAGCGTATCGCCGAAATTGCAAGAATGTTGGGAGGTCACTTCATCACTAACAGCACTCGCTCAGCGGCCGCTGAATTACTGCGGGACTAACTACCAATTAATTGACTAGCCGCCCAGTAGTAGAGTGGTATACCTACGATGATATTAAATGGGAATGTAAGTCCGAGTGAAAGTCCAAGGTACACACTTGGGCTCGATTCGGGCAGCGCGTGCTTCAGCACAGCTGGGACCGCTATATACGATGCGGAGCCAGCCAGCACCGCCAGAAGTGTAGCATTGGCAACCGACAATCCCCCAACCCAGGACAGTAACAAAGCGACAGACGCATGAGTAACCGGCGCTAGCACCCCATAGAATGCCAAACGCTTGGGAACGTCACGTAAGTCCGTAAGCCTTCTCGCCGTAGCGACACCCATATCCAGCAGAAAAAACGCGAGCATGCCTTTGAAAATCATACCCGTAAATGGGTCCATAATAGTTTTACCAGAACCACCGGTGATAATTCCAATCACCATGGCACCTAACAATAGAATCTGGGCACCCTCAGTAAATGATTCCCTGAGAACAGCCGACAATCCCGTATGCTCTTGCCGCACCTCTTGGCTCCGGTACAAATTCGCCATCAGAATTGCAAAAATAATCGCTGGGGATTCCATGAGAGCCATTGCCGCCGCCATGTGGCCACCATATTCGAGACCATTAGTCTCCAAAAATTGTGTCGCTGTGATAAACGTTACCGCGGACACAGAGCCATAGGTAGCAGAAATTGCAAGTGCATCCAGCGGGTTAACGATGCGTTTCAACAGTATAAAACTAAAAAATGGGATCGTTAAAGCCAACCCTATTGCGAAGAGCAAATCTCTCAAGATCGCAGGATTAAATCCGCTCTCAGCTAGCGAAAACCCACCCTTTAAACCCAGCGCCATGAGCAAGTAAAGAGACAAGAAACGGGCGATTGCACGTGGCACTTCAAGATTTGAGCGGACCAGACCCGCAAATAATCCGAGGATAAAAAAGAGAACACCAGGGTCTAGAAGAGGGCTCGAATCCATTATTTTTTTACCGAACACTCGTGACATATCACATACATGACGTGCTTGTGGTCAACAATTTCGCATCCATGCTGCTTTGCGATACTTTCCTGCAACGCCTCAATCTCGGCGTTGACGTATTCAATAACTTGGTGGCATCGCACACAGACCATGTGATCATGATGATCATCTTGCTTCAGCTCGAAAACGCTTGTTGTCGCGTCAAACTGATGGCGCTCCACTAGTTCTGCTTCCTCAAATTGAGTCAAGACGCGGTAAATCGTTGCTAGATTTACATCTACACCCGATTCATGAAGTTTTCGGTAAACGACTTCAGCCGACATGTGCTCACCTTCGTTGGACAGCAACAGTTGCAACACATGAATTCTTGGTAGCGTCGCTTTCAAGCCTACTTTTTTTAACTCATCGGTTTCGTATTGCATGATCAATGGACTCATCAGCTAGTCATCTTTATCATTCTGCCAAGAATTTTTGTAGGAAGATATTGATGCGTCCGATTTCCATCCATATTTTGCTTGCCGCGCTTGTGCTAGTAGGGTGCAGTTTTCCTGGCATCCACAAGGATCGTATCAAGCAAGGCAACCAACTGATCACCGAGCGAATTGAATCTTTAGAAATAGGCATGACTAGAGGTCAGGTTCAGTTCCTTCTAGGATCACCAATCACAGTCAACACCTTTAATCCAGACCGTTGGATCTATTTGGAGCGCATAGATTTCGATGGCAAGGTACAGCAAAACAATTATTTAATTGTGAACTTTAAGAACGACCTAGTCTCTGATTTTCAGCGCGAGTCCGGCGGTTCTCCTTCGGATCCGCTATCAAAGATCGATACAACTCAACCCGATCGCCCGGATGAAGGATCGTGGTGGTGGCCATTTTAACACGAACACCAAATACACCCATCGGGACTGTTTTAAGATCAATTTCAGGGAAAAGATCAGCCAGGCCCGACTGTTCTGCGGCCTGAAAAACGGTCGTACCCTCAGCAACTTCTAATTTAATGGTGTACTGGCGATCGGTCTTAGCATAAACGACCATTACTTTCACGAGTCACTGTCCATAAAGCTGATCCGCACGGTCGCAAAATGCATCAATCAAGCTGCCGGCAATTTGAGAGAACAAAGCTCCGATCACCATTGCGATTAGACGTCCCGAAAATTCAAACTCTAGGTCCAGATAGACGCGACAGGCTCCCGATCCAACAGCTTCGAAACGCCAATATCCGGCGAGAGATTTGAACGGGCCCTCAACTAGGGATAGATCAATTCGTTCCGGCGGCATCAGTGTGTTCTTGGTTGTAAAAGATTGCTGGATACCACCTTTCTGTATGCGTAATTCTCCGACAATTGTCGTATCTGTTTTATCGACCACGCGGGCAGCACCGCACCATGGTAAAAATTCCGGATAACGTGCAAAGTCATTGACCAAGTCAAACATTTGTTCTCGAGTGTGAGACACTATGGCGTTCCGTGTAATTTTAGGCATCGATTCCCCAATCGTTTGACGAATCAGTAAATATACGTAAAGTCGCGCGCCATGGCCAAGAAAACAAAAAGCAGTAGTAACCAGATCGCGCAGAATAAGCGAGCACGATTTGACTACCATATCGACGTGACATTCGAGGCTGGCATGCAACTCCACGGATGGGAAGTGAAATCTATCAGAGCTGGCAAGGCCAATTTGAGCGATACCTATGTGATCGTTCGAAATGGCGAAGCGTTTCTCTTGAATTCACAAATTACCCCGCTCGAATCCGCATCAACGCACGTTATTGCGGATCCAACCCGTACCCGAAAGTTACTTCTACACAAAAAAGAATTAGCGACAATTTACGGCGCCCTCAGTCAGAAAGGACATGCATGTGTTCCGCTCGAAATGTATTGGAAAGGTCCCTTGGTAAAAATCAGAATTGGTCTCGCGCGGGGGAAAAAGCAGCATGACAAAAGGGATACCATTCGAGATCGCGAGTGGAATATTGAAAAGCAACGTACTGTGCGACATCGGGCCCGCTAGTGACAGAAGCGGACTGGGCGAAACTGGCTCTGCTGTGTCTTGCTGGAGCCGCATCTCCCGGTCTTTCATGGCTACTAATTTTATCGATGTCAGCGGCTCGAGGTATGCAGGTTGGAATTAGTGGAGCCCTCGGGCACGGACTTGGAATCACGATCTTTGCCTTAACCACTGTCTTTGGACTTTCTGTATTGCTAAGCGCATTGCCCGAGCTTACGACAGCTCTCACATTCTTCGGATTATCACTACTTCTTTATTTCGGATACCGGCTGGTCACTGCCGGTTCGCCAGTCTTACCCGAGCGATTAACAACTCAAGGAGGTTTTATTGCCGGTTTTTTTATCGCTATTGTAAATCCGAAGGTTTTGGTATTTTTTTTAGCCGTATTCGGGCCTTTCGTCGAACCGACACATTCGCTAAATACACAACTCTCAATGGGCGCTCTCGCCGGAGGAATCGATGCTCTCATTTATGTGTGCGTTGCGATTACCGGAATGGCATTGAGACAGGCACTCGATTCAAACCGTATTCGAATCATCAATCGGATCATTGGATACCTGCTCATCTTCTCAGGGCTCTGGATTTTTACGCAAGAGATATCAAGTTTAGTCGAAATGAGTAATAATAGCGCCTATGGGGATGATATGGATTCGACGCCGGTTACAAAACCAAATGTGCATGCCGAGTAGTTCTACAGTGCTCGTAAACCCAACTGTGGACTCGTTAGCTATAACTGCCAACGACGAAAACTACGCTCTAGCAGCATAAGCTAGACCCTGGATGGGGATCGTCTCTGGTCTTTATCAACAGGGTTCGAAACAGAGACTCGCTTCAGCGCTTTGTCCGGGGTTGAGAAGCTAAATTTTTACTGGACTCGGAACGGCAATCCCTGTGCGTTGGGAGACCCAGACTTAAATAAAAAAACGCGACTAAGCATGTAGAGCGTTTGGTAGCGGACTGACGGACGCGGGTTCAAATCCCGCCGTCTCCACCATAATCACTTCTAAGGCTGCCTCAGGGCAGCTTTTTTATTTCTAAAATTCATACAGTTATTTGAAATCCAAGGTCTAAGACATCCTAAGACGTTTCGTAAGATTTTAGCTTTGTAGTAACACTGATAGTAACAATATTTTCTCTGATTTTGGTGTTACTAAAAATAGCAAGAACGGCGAAACGACTGACCAATACCGAGGTGCTTCAGGCCCAATGTATTCGAACCCTGGAGTGGTATCCTTACGATCTTACAGCTTTGGTGGCAGTCGCCTTGGCGCTAGGCAAACCTGAACAGTTCTGCGGGGTTGTGGACCAGCAATCTCTTATGATGCTCAGTTGGTACCCAATCTAACGCCAGGTCTAACAGGTCCATATCATCTGGGTAATCTTCTTGTGACTTCGCACCGTTGTGGGGCCAGTTCGTTCCCCAAATTATGCGCTCGGGTGCGTAGTCGGCGATTAAACTAGCGATTTTGGCCACATCCGTGTAGCGAGGGGCACCGATTGCTGATGACTCATAGCATCCTGCGAATTTGTACCAGCAATTGCCTCGATCAACCAGCTGCTTAAGACGATCAACTTCGATGGAGTTTAGTTCTAAAGGCTTAAAAAATTTGCCATGATGATCGATCACAAAATTAGATTTTAGATTCACCAATGCCGAAAACTTTTCAGTAATAGTGTTCCCATCGAACTGCACCGCAATCATAAGTTCGTTGGCGGCGGTTTTCTGATCCAAATCCTTTATGTATGAAAAATCGTACGCGCCGCCGGGTAGATCCATTATCCGCGCTCCAACGATTCCGTTGTCCATCAGGGTCGTTAATGATTTATCATCAATATTTGGGGAGATTGCTGCGACGCCGTGTGCATCTATTCCAAATCTCTGTAATACATGAAGTAGACAATCATTATTTCTTTGGTAAGCATTGGCTACAGTAATGACTGTTTTTGAAATACCCAGCCAGCTACATAATTGTCGGTACTGCTTTTCGTCGGGCATACCAACGGGTAAGCACGGCCCACCGGGCATTGCGGGGAAATCTGGGGCATAAATATGACTTTGTGTGTCGATAATTCCGTTGGGGAGGACGTGCCTAGATGCTCGTCCGGTAAGAGTACGTTCAATACTCACGGTTTGTATTTGAAGTGCTCAAGCGATTCGCGACAGATCTCTATCCCAAGCCCTGGCGAATCAGGAATCTTCATAGTCCCTCGCTGATGCTCTAAAGGTTTTTTGAGAACCGCCTGTCTGAATGGGTTTTCGGTCCTATCGAATTCAAAAATTGGCTCCAACGGTTCTCTTCGGTACGGTGAGAACGGGATAGCGGCGATCGCTTGTAAGCTTGCAGCAATTTGGACACCCGTGCCCCAGACATGAGGAACCACCCTAACACCATTCATTTGAGCGTGATCGACCACCCGTTTGAACTCAGAGAACCCGCCGACTCCGCAAACATCTGGTTGAATAATATCTACAGCGCGAGCCTCGATAGCTGCCTTCATGGCCCAACGCGCGTGCCAAGTTTCACCACCGGCGACTGGTATTGGTTGCCTTGATCGTACATCGTGATAAGGGTCCAATAACTCCGGTAATACTGGTTCTTCAAACCAATCGATATTGTAACAACTCGCAGCGCGACCAATCGCTACCGCTTCCGTCACGTCGTAGCCGTGGTTGGCATCAATCATGACCCTCATATCTGGACCGACAGCATCGCGGACCTGTCTGATCAACTCCAAGTCCTCGTCCGCATTAAAACCAATTTTAAGTTTGATCGCGTGGAAGCCTTCATTTTTGTAGCGCAGAACTTCAGCGACGACGTCGGAGATACGATCCACTCCCTCGCGCCGAAATGCACCTGTTGCATACGCCGGGACAGATTCTCTGAAACGTCCCCCAAGAAGTATCGAGATCGGTTGACTTAGAAGTTTCCCTTTGATGTCCCAGAGCGCTACATCGATGCCAGAAATAGCAGTGACTGTTACACCCCGCTGTCCCTGGTCCCGATATGTATGATAGAGATCAAGCCAAACAACCTCTGTATCTAGTGGGTTCTTTCCGATGAGTCGGCCTCTCATTTGATCGATGATTGCAGCATTTATAAGCGCCGGCCCCAAGCACTCTCCCCAACCAACTGTTCCGCATTCGCACTCAATTTCGACAAGAAGATGTTGTCGGCGGTTAAAGCTCGTCGAGGCGCTTTCGAACGCTGTCTCGAGCTTGTGGTCTAAGATGTGGGTTTGGACACTAGAAATTAGAGTCATAAAAGTGTCAAACCTAAAATTGCCTGAGTAAGTTATTGTCGCGGATCGGTTCGACTTGTAGGAGTTGGCTTGGCATGATGTTGCAAGTATTACAATCGGGACCGAAAAGTTTGACGTACTCCGAGAGGTCTGCGAGCCACTGCTTGAGTCCTTCTCTTGGTGAGGTTACCTCAAAACAGAGCCGTTCCAGACCCACATTTTTAATTACCTGATCGAAAACTACCTTCGCCTGATCCTGTTGAATCTCAAATTCCTCATGATCTAACACAATGTATTCGGCCCCGTCTTCGAGAAACGGGGCTGCGGTGTTAAGAATGTCTTCCGCTGATGAGGCGTGATCTGGGCTTCCTTCTTTCCAGTTCCTGAGTGGATGATGCTCGTACATAAATCGCATCGAGTTGTCTATTGCGAAACGTCTCCACTGCATCCATTGTTTTTCGCTCACATCGTTGCCCGTGTTCATAAACTCCATCAGCGAAAATCCAAGGTTCCGTGCGTGCCTGATCGCCTCTTCGACACAGTTTTTTTTATAAGCAAATTTAAAGTATGTGTGGTCCAAGTATGGTTCTACACCGAAGTCCCTGTAAAGTTTTAGCTTCTTCGAAAGCCACTCTGGAGGAGAGTACAGAACCTGGGGAGTCGTGAGCTTCGCATAATCGATTCTGTCAGCGGCTACTTGCAAGAAGTCGTCCAGCTCTAGCAGTCCCATCCTCTCAAGATAGTGGGGTGCCTCGTGGTATCCAACATCTTTGATCCAGGTTTGTCGAAGCTTTCTCGGTTTATGTTTGAGCTGTACCTCAGGGAATCCTGATCCATGTTTTTTAACGTTCATAACTTTCCAAAAAATTTGTTTTTGAGACCGGTCTCAAAGTAGTAACACCCGGAAAACACTAAGTCAAATCGCTGTAAGTTAACCCGGTAATTAATTTAAACCTTGGGGACCAAAATGGTGGACTCTAATTACAAACGATCTGGTTTTTTGTAAGGTATCGCTATTCCGAGTTATCGTCGTAAACGTTCAATGAGCCATCCAATGAAGAAATCCCCCACGCTTGTTGACGTTGCAAAACTTGCGAATACGTCTAAGGCCACAGCCGCTCGTGTTTTTAGTCGAAGTAAATCAGCAAACGTAAGGTTAGAGACCAAGGCTAGGATACTTGAGGCAGCTGATAAGTTGGGGTATTCGCCCAACCTGTCTGCGGCCAGTCTGCGATCGAAAAAAACATATTTAATAGCTTTGTGCATTCATGACATCACCAATCCGTCATCCCCGTCGTTAATTCGAGGAATACAAGATGAGCTTGCGCAACATGGATATGATCTCGTTGTTTTTAATAGTGATTGGGACCCTAATAAGGAAAAAAAGAATTTGCGGGCGGTAGTTCGAAATCAGCTTGACGGTCTGATTTTGCAAGATCCATCCGACGAGCTTGACGTGTCGGAGCTCCCCGATCTTCCGTCAGTGATTCTGACCAGCAACAAAGTATTCTCAGCAGTCCGAAACACAGTGAGTACTGACACAGTAGGGGGCGTGAAGAAGGCGCTTACCTACCTGCACTCGATGGGTCACGATCGAATCGGAATTTTACTGGGTGGCTCGGTTTCGCAAATTATTAATCGTAAGCGAGCTTACTTGGATTTTTATGAAGGCGCTGGTTTGAAAGTTGAGGAAAGATTGATTGTTGACGTGCCGTTTAAGACGCGGGCAAGTGACACTTTTATTATGGCGAAGGAACTCATCGTTGATCTGATGCGCTCACCTCAACGTCCGTCAGCGATTTTTGCATCTAACGACATACTTGGTTTGGCGGCATTGCAAATGGCCCAGATTGAAGGCCTTCAGGTTCCGCGAGATCTATCGGTTGTTGGGATGGATGATTTATTCTCGGCTGAGAGTGCGTCTCCGGCACTAACTTCGGTGTCAAAACATCGTTTCGAGGTAGGCGCGCAAGCTGCTAGAAATCTTTTAAAACAGATAAATAGCGAGCACTCAATGGAAAATGAGCCTATCAATGAGCTCGTTGAATGCACCTTGGTGGTCCGTGATTCTAGCGGCCCAATAGCGGAAGTTGATGTTTGATTGCCTTGGTTGACTCTTTACCAAATCTTTTGATACTTTCAAGCCAGCGATCAAGTTTTCGTTTTTTTTAATCGAAAATGAGACCGGTCTCAAAAAATAAAAGTGTATTTTTAGAGCCGAAAGGTTCAGTCACTTTGGAGGACTGCTTTCTGCGAGTCATTAATCGATACGTGTCTTAAAGAAGGTTGTTTGTCTATTAAGCTAGTAGAATAATACGGAGAAAATAGCATGCGTAATCTCATACTAGGCCTATTGATTTCATGCTTCGCATGGTCACCTACAGTGCACGCGAACCTCGATCTTTCAGGGAAGACGGTTACATGGGTCGTTCCATTCAAGGAGGGCGGTGGAACAAGTCGATTTGCTCGATTCCTACAACCATTCCTCACGAAATACTTGCCAGGTAATCCAACGGTTCAGATACAGCATATACCAGGCGGTGGCGCCATTAAGGGCTCTAATTATTTCCAAAAGAATGCGAAACCCGACGGGACCTTCCTTTTCGGTTGTTCGACTTCGGTCATCGTTAATGTAGCCACCGGAAACCCGCTGGTGGAATACAATCTAGGTGCTTACAAGCCGGTACTTCTGCTTCCCCAAAATACCCATTGGTTCACACGGACTGATCTAGCGAGTGGCACTAGTGATATCTCGAAGTTGCAAGAGAGAGATCTTGTTTTGTATGCATTAAAGACCCCCGCTTCAGCCGATCTTTTTCACATTTGGGTTTATGACAAGCTAGGTATAAAAAAAGCGCGACCTATCCCAGGACTCTCCTCAAGCGCGGGTTACCAAGCGTTTTTGCGCGGTGAAATCCATCTGAGCTCTCATGGTGCCGCAAATTATGTCAAAAAGGTTAAGCCCGAGATTGAAAGTGGGAAGGTGGTCGACATCATGACGCTTGGCATTGTGGGTGCAGATGGAAGCATCTCTAGAAATCCACTCGCACCTGATGTACTCACGTTCCCCGAGATGTATGAGAAGGTGAATGGAAAGAAACTGGATGGTGCAGATCTAGAGGCTTACTATTCTATAGCGGCCGCCTGGGCCCAAGCGTCTAAGTCCATGCTACTGCCCGAGGGAACGCCTGATGCGATTGTCGAGGCGTATCGCAAAGCCGTCACAGAAATGGTGAACGATCCGGAGTTCAAAGAGAAAGCGACAAAGGCGCTGGGACCTTATCCACTTATAATTGGTGATGAAGCAGGCCCGATTCTCAAGAAGGCTGCAATCTTTTCAGACAGTACCAAGAAGCAATTGAATGCGGTGCTAAAAAAGAATCGCTTCGTCTACAGGGTTCAGTAATCAGCATTCCGCTGTTGGGTTGCCAACAGCGGAATCCTCTCAATTATGGATCAGTTTCTTTTAGCTCTGGGTCAGCTGTTCGGGCTTACCCACCTTTTGTTTTTGTTTGGGGGAACACTCCTAGGATTGACAGTGGGAATCTTACCTGGGTTGGGTGGGACATCCGGCTTGGCCCTTGTACTTCCCTTCGTGTTTGGTCTAGAGCCCTCACACGCCCTAGCTATGATGATTGGCGTCCTCGCTCCGACTACTACATCTGATACTTTTCCAGCGGTTCTTATGGGTGTTCCCGGCACATCGGGTTCGCAAGCCACGGTTATGGATGGTTTTCCCTTGTCTAAACAAGGAATGGCTGCACGGGCCCTAAGTGCAGCATTCTTATCATCACTATTGGGCGGTGTGTTTGGCGCAGTTATTCTGTCGGCGTCTATCTATTACGCGATTCCCATCATTATGACTTTTGGATTCGGCGAACAGTTTCTACTGATTGTTTTGGCCCTTTTGATGGTCGGAGCATTGACCGGGGACAACTTTGTAAAAGGTATAACTGCTTGTTTCCTGGGTTTGATAATCGGTTCAGTAGGCTCTGCGCCGATTACTGGCGACCCTCGATTCACTTTTAACACGCTCTATCTCATTGAGGGTATTCCTCTTGTTATTGTCGGCTTGGGTTTATTTGCGATCCCAGAAATAGTTGGTCTTTTGGACAACAAGGGTGCGATCGCAAAATCACTCCGAATTGAGCGGGGTTGGCTTACAGGAATAGCCGATGTCTTTAAGAACTGGTGGCTGGTACTCCGGTGCTCGACACTTGGCTGTTTGGTGGGAGCATTACCCGGCTTGGGGGGGACCGTAGTTGACTGGATCGCCTACAGTCATCTGAGACAAACCAGCAAAGATACGTCTCGATTGGGAAAAGGAGATATCCGAGGTGTGATCGCCCCAGAGTCTGCAAATAACGCAAAAGAAGGAGGGGCTCTGATTCCAACCCTGCTTTTTGGCATCCCAGGATCTGGGAATAAGGTGCTGCTCCTGGGTGGGTTCATTCTTGTCGGGATCGAGCCCGGATTGGATATGGTGACCACACACCTTGACCTGACATATCTGATGATTTGGTCGCTAGCCGTAGCTAATATCCTAGGCGCCGGGCTGTGTATCGGCTTTGCGCCGCATATTTCAAAACTCACTCTGGTCCGATATTACATCCTAGCTCCCGTCATGATCACGTTAATATTTTTTGCGACCTATAACGTGAATCGTGACTGGTACGACTTCATAGGACTTCTAGGTTTTGGTTTGGTAGGGATCACCTTCAAGCATTATGGTTGGTCTCGACCCGCACTTTTGATTGGCTTTTTCCTTTCATCGAAAGTTGAGTTGTTAAGCTATCAAACGCAGGCCGTTTACGGATTATCTTTTCTCTATCGACCAGTCGCGATAATCCTCATAGTAATGTGCTTCGCCACGATCATCTTGTTATTAAGACAACGATTCAATGCTGATTATGATTCGCAGGTGATCAAAAATAAGTCAAAACAAATGTATCTATCCCTCCTCTTGATGTGCCTGCCATTAGCTGTAATGTGGGATGTATCAGGTATACCGGATTTCAGAGCAACACTTTTTCCGATAGGCGTATGCTTGATATCATTTTCGCTCCTGATTTTGATATTCGCCGTCCAATTAGCCGACCTGAGAAAGCCAGCATTCGCTGGCGGTGGCTTCCTCCGGTTCGTTAATACAAACATCTATGAAAATGTAGCGGACTTCAATAATCAGTTATATTACTATTTGAGTATATTCGGGTATCTGGCAATGAATTTTATCTTTGGCTTCCCAATAGCTTCTGTACTTTTTATTAACCTGTTTATTTTGTTTCATGACAAGCGGGGCCTAAAAATCTCTGCTTCTATCTCGCTCTCGCTCCTCTTAATTTTATGGATCTTATCGTCATTGCTCACGCTCCAGTTTCCCAACGGTTTGCTTGGGACAGTTATCGATATGCCGTGGTGGTTGGGTGGAGAACTCAACTAGGATTTACTAAAGGAACATACCAATGGCTGAATTATCTTTTCCTAGTCTTCCGTTTCTCGAACGCAAAAAGAAACCAAGAGAAACGGGTATCAACTACGTGAGAGCCCCGGTGTTGGTAGGCCAATGTATTGATGATTACTTACAGGCCTACAGCGACATTGTTGATATTTTCAAGCTTTCTGGGAAGCAGGCCGGTCAGATGTCTCGGAGCTCGTTGTTGCGGTTCCTCGAAATGTGCAAGTCCAACGATGTAATGATTTCAATTGGTAACCCGTTGATGGATATGGCACTAAATGGTGGTCGTGAGATAGTCGATGATTATCTCGATAAGGTTGTCGACTATGGAGTCGACATTATTGAAATTTCAAGCATTGCTAGGTCGGCGGACGATGATGACATATGCCGTTTAATCGATGTAGCTTCCAAGCGAGGTTTGAAGGTAATCAACGAAGTAGGGGTCGCCTTCGCTCATTCGGAAGTGCAGGACAATATGATATTTAGTGAGAGATTGGGTCGACAGATACAACGATTTCTAGACGCAGGTTCTTGGAAAATTTTGTTGGAATCTGAGGGTATTACGGAGAACTTGGAAAAAGACAAATTTAGGTGGCAGTTAATCGATCGGCTTCTCAGCCCCTTAGCGTTATCACAATTTATGGTTGAGGCGGATGATCAAGATGTTTTGAGCAAATATATCGAAATATATGGTCCAAACATAAATATGATGGTTGATTACTCAAGGGTGCTCAAAATGGAGGATGCTCGGACTGGCCACGGTCCAAGTCAGTCGCTTTGGGGGAAAGTTGTAAAATATTAGGCGGCAAACGGATCAAAGTTTCATGTTCAGTAGTAGGAAAGGGTATCTGTTTTAATTGTCTTAGCCGTTCAGCGTATTTGGTGACGACTACTAGTTGTCCGGTCGAAAATATTAAGAGTTTCTCATCTAGTGGGGGGAAAAGTACTGCAGTGAAGTCGCCGAACTTTAACACTAATACTAGCTCGATAGAATTACTTTCAAAGTACTTCATTCCATGGGGGTACGATGCTTGAAAGGTTACTAGTAACGGGTGCCGCGGGCGGGGTTGCTAATCTCCTTAGGCCACGACTTGTTGGTGTTTCTAAAAAGTTCCGTCTAACTGACATTCGGCACTTCGTTTCAGCCTCAGATTTGGATGAGACAATGATTGGAGATTTGGCAGATTCCGCTTTTGTCGATCAACTCGTTCAAGGCTGTGATGGCATCCTTCATCTCGGCGGTGTGTCGACCGAGCAACCATTTGACGAGATCCTACCGGCGAACATTGTGGGCGTTTACAATATCTACAGGGCCGCGGCAAAGTACGATCGACCAAGAGTAATTTTTGCGAGCTCGAATCACGTTACAGGCGCCTACCGTACACAAGAAATAATAACGCCAAATGACCCATTTCTACCTGACAGTTTTTACGGGGCATCAAAGGTTTTTGGTGAAGCCGTCGCAAAGGTATTCTTTGTTAAAGAGGGGGTCGAGTCTGCGATCGTAAGAATAGGATCGTGTTTCGAACAGCCCTCGGATCTTCGGATGATGTCTACTTGGTTTAGCCCAGATGACTTTGCAGCGTTAATAAAGAGTTGTTTTACGGTAGAGACTTTAGATTGTCCGACCATTTTTGGAGTTTCGAATAATGCTCGTTCGTTTTGGAGAAACACTGAGATTAGCCATCTGGACTGGCATAGTGAAGCGCGAGTAGAGGACTTGCTTGGGTCGATGAATGAACCAAACGTCTCCCCAGAGGAAGTGGCGGCAGGTCTTATGGACTACCATGGTGGAACTTGGGTCAAGAGGCCTCTTGGTACTGGATGAGATTACTATATGAGAACAAATAAAATTCGAGAGAAATGGGACGCCGATGAGCCTGTATTAAACGGCTGGCTAACAATTTCTAACGGCTTTTCAGCTGAGGTAATGGCGCATCAGGGTTACGACACATTAACGGTTGATCTTCAGCATGGTGTTAATGATGAGATGAATCTCATCGCTATGCTGCAGGCAATCAGCACCACTGAGACCGTCCCAATTATTCGGGTCCCGTGGCTGGAGCCAGGGATTATCATGAAGGCCCTTGATATGGGCGCGTATGGTGTGATTTGTCCAATGATAAATACGGCAGAAGATGCCAGAAAATTTGTCGAATACACGAGTTATGCGCCAATGGGGCGGAGAAGTTTCGGTCCTGTGAGAGCATCAATCTACGGTGGTAATGATTATCCAGACCATGCAAACGATATGATCGTTCGGTTTGCGATGATCGAAACAGCGGAGGCTCTTGATAATCTGGACGCAATTTTGGGAGTTGAGGGCTTGGATGCTATTTACATAGGACCGTCGGATCTCTCCTTATCACTGGGGTGTAAGCCAACCTTTGATGAAGTCGATCCACCTGCGGCCGAAGCAATCGATCACATTTTAGAACGTGCCACCGCGCATGGATTGAAGGCGGGTATTCACAACGGAACGACTGCGACCGCAAGAGCACGAATCGGGAAAGGATTTCGATTTGTCACAGTGTCCTCCGATGCGCGAATCATGGCTGATGGATCACAGGCAATTATCGCTGAGATGAAAGGTCCGTTGAAGTCATGACTTGCTGTAGTTTTAACCAATGATGAGTATGTGCTTGTCTAGGGGGAGTGTGAAAGCATGTGGAGGCTTCCCAATCCACCTGATAAGAATTTGTCTTTGGAGAAATGTAGCGCTCTCCTGACGCCCCCCTCAGCAGTGGGGTTTCAGAAAGATAAGCTAATGAATTAGGCAAATGGTTCGGACGAACCCAATCCCCGTTGACTTTCCTTTACTAGACGATGGTCACAATCGTCTATGTGTTCCGACGTAGTCGGAACTATGAGGTCAAAAACTGCCAAATACTCCTTCAAGCTCCCAATGCCAACGAACTTATTAAAGATACCTTCACACGGCCGACTGCTATCATATCAACCAATCATTAAATAGCGCAGATGGTATCGAGAAGACTGGCGATTTCTCTTATATCCTTGGCCTCGACTACACCGGGTTTGACGACATGCTCATCAGCGCGCAGTTTTTCCAATCCATCATAACCACTGACACAGCTGACGTTACCAAAGATCAGGTTGAGAACACTGTTACATTTTTGGCAAATCACACATTCGCCAACGAAACATGGGTGGCTGAAATACAACTTTTGCATTCGTTAAATGATGAAGATGTGCTAATACGACCGAAGATAACTCATGAATATATAAATAACCTAATCGTGTGGATTGGCATGGATATTTTCTATGGGAATTCAAACGGCATATATGGGCAGTTTAACGAAGTAGACAGAGCCTACATCGGCCTTGAATGGCGTCTTTAAACCTTTGTCATTAATGCATTTGATATTAGGTTTTAGTGACACTGCTAGTAACACTGAAGAGTTTATTAATTTAATGAAAATCGGCAAATCATATGGTTAGCATACAGATTGAGTTCCCGCCGTCTGCACCATGATCGCTTTTAAGGAGTCTCAACGCGCATATTTATATTTGAGATTCATACACTTATTTAAAATTCAAGGTTTAAGACACCCTAAAAAAATTAAAAGCATCTTCACCAAATATTTTTTACAATTGATCGTCTTTTCAAAATAAAAACTTTTTAAGTCTTTCTACTTGCTTACACGACTTGAGCCAAAATAATGTCTGATCCACCTCATCGATCGAGGCTTCATTATGTTCCTTGTCCAGCTTGAGAAACGTCAGATACTTTTTCATGGTTCGTTTAATATTTGTGTAAAGTTTCGTCATAGCTAGCGCTTTCTTGCAAAAAAACTAAAAGACCACGATTACAGTCATTTATACGCGGAATTTTATTCGATAAAAATTTTTAGCGAGTAAGCCTGATTGAGGTGGCTCTGTAAGCTCGTTAACAATAAGCCGGGGCCTTCGAATTGATAATTATTTTTCAACATTAATACTTGGGTTCACAATAACTTGAAATTACAGATTGCTGATATTTTTCAAGAATTTGCCCAAAAGCAAAACTCGCAGTCTCTCCAAGATAATCAATGAAGTTTTTTTGCAAATGTTCAGTTAGCTCGGTTGGTAATTCTAATCTTCCTGGTTCTTTTGTTCGGGATAGTAGCTCTGTTAATTCAAGAATTTGGTCTGACTTGAGCCGTTCCATTGCCGATCTCGAACCCCATTCACGAGCGGATTTTAGCCCCTCTATGACGCCGTCTACAACCGGGATATTCCTCATTTTAACGCCGTCTACAACCAGATATTCCTCATTTTCAACACACGCCGTTTCCAGAATACTCAATATTTTATTGATGCTTTGATGAATTTCTAATGTCTCATAAAAGCTCGGATTTGCAACGACTTTTTGGGACCGAGAGCTTTCGGGTCGAGACATCTTCAGCATTCTTTCATATGCAATCCAAAATGATTCCTCGTTCTCCTTGAATAGTTCCATAGGAAGAATAACCACCTCGGCCTCAAACTGTTCCCAGTACGTTACCAGGGCTCTCAGATCTAAATTTTTCTCTATCGATACTCTAAAATCACTTATATATTTGTCAGGGCCCAGAGATCCGCCCTCTTTGAGCGATTGAGAGTAGGCAGAGCGAATCCAATCTATTGGATTTCTTATTACAATAAGAATCTTATCGGCAAGCGGCCCAAACATGGTTGCTAATAACTTCTGACGTTTAGGGATATGTTCTGATAGTTCGGGTGAATGGCAAAGCCAGCTAGAAGCTAGTCCCTCCCCACTCAAGACTTGCAGTTTATCATTGGCTTCAAAACCGAAAGGTAGTGGTGTGCCTTCCAATTGAGCAACTAAGCCATCGATATCATTTCTATATTCATTAAAAAATGAATCGGTTTTGTCAGTTATCTCTTTAAGATTCTTTTCCACGTAGTTATCAGAATCTGTCCAAAGCATCTGAAGAGTGGAGGACATAGATTTTGCAAGGCCGATATGGATTAGTTTTTTAGGTTTTTTCATTGATCAATATTTCCGATGATTGTCGCACTGGGCCTCTGATTGATCTGAGCCTAATATTTTCACCTTCATTCGACTATACCGTCTCGTTTGATATAAAAAGCAAACTTCCTAAATTATAGCGAATTAGGTTCCTGATTATTCGTGTTTATAAGGATTAACAAAAAGGCTATAACCCCGCAAATGAACTCGGTAATTATCGTCTTATCTAATATTCCTTTAAATTTTAACCAATAACCTCTTTCTTTCATGATCCAAAAGAACATTCCAGTTTTTGGATTAAACTTTGCGAGGTAACGCTCAAGTTGTGCGTATTTGCAAGCGCCCATCCGAAAGTCTCTAAGATTATTGGCATTTCAACATTCCTGATAATGAGCACTGAACCCCGGAAACACCATCATCAGGTTTGTATTTAAAAAAGCACGGAAAAAATTTAACTGATTTGACTCATACTCGGAAGATATGACTATCCGGCTCACCGCTCAATCCTAAGGGTCGGTCAGGGATAGCCGTAGATCGATGAAGGACGACAGGGGCGGAAGGCATGCAGGGTTGGCTGACTACTAGGCAAGTATCTTTAACATAAAATAATGTTATATTTTTGTAGGCTGAGAGAAGTTATCTAGATTTATAATTTTCGGATATCAATCGGTAAGCGCGCGGTTTCAGTCCCCAACGTCCCGCCGCATACCATGATAAAAATAAAACCGTATTTTCAATTAGTTAAAGTCCTGTCATGGGCCAGGCGACGTGGTATGTTTTAATCCTCAATAGCCCTATCTGAAGCGGAGAACCTTTGACAATCACTTCTTTGAAAGAAAAAATTGGAAATTGCCTTCATTTATCGAAGTCAATCTATTTTGTGCTACCTTTCGCCTCCTGAGCTTCTTGACAGAACATTTGCGGAGAAATGAGATGACGGATCGTACTGCGAGCGGTAGCCTTGAAGTTGCTACCGTGCTTTATCGGTTTATTACTGATGAGGCGATCCCAGGCACTGGCATTGATGCTCGTGAATTTTGGACTGCGATAGACGCCCTAATTCATGAGCTTGCTCCCATTAATCGCGAACTTGTTGCTAAACGAGACGTGTTGCAAGAAAAAATAGATTCCTACCATAAGTCTCGGATCGGTCAGCCCCACAATGCTACTGAATATAAAGCGTTCCTCGAAGAAATGGATTATCTGTTGCCTGAACCACAGAACGTATCTGTAACAACAGAAAATGTTGATCCCGAAGTTGCAACCACTGCGGGACCTCAGCTGGTCGTTCCGGTAATGAACGCCCGGTATGCATTGAATGCGGCTAATGCGCGCTGGGGTAGTCTATACGGTGCGCTTTATGGGACGGACGTCATTTCCAACGATGGTGATGCATCGCCTGGGCTTGAATATAATCCCATCCGTGGTGAAAAAGTCATCACATTCGCAAAAACCTTCCTCGATCAAACCTTTTGCCTTGAGAGTGGAACCCACGCTGATGCAACGTCTTATAAGGTTATAAGTGGTTCACTCAAAGTTAACCTTCCTACCGGACTGGTTGGATTGAAAAACCCTGAACAATTTGTTGGACATCAAGGCGATGAAGGTTCACCAATCGCGGTGGTACTCAAAAATAATGGTCTACACGTTGAGATTCAATTTGACAAAGCAAGGCCGGTCGGTAATTCAGATCCAGCCGGTATTGCCGACATGCTTATCGAATCAGCATTGACCACCATCATGGACTGCGAAGACTCAGTGGCGGCTGTCGATGCTGAAGATAAAGTACTTGTGTACAAAAATTGGCTCGGTCTGATGAAAGGTGATTTGACTGAGTCTGTATTCAAAAATACAAAAAATATTGTTCGCCAACTCAGCAAGGATCGTGTTTATAAAGATCCTGAAGGCGGAGAATTAACGTTGCCCGGACGTTCGTTGATGTTTATTCGTAATGTTGGCCATCTCATGACCAATGGGGCAATTCTAGATAAAAATGGCCTTGAGGTACCTGAAGGAATCCTTGATGGTATCTTCACGACACTGATCGCAATTCACGATCTTAAGCGTGTTAACAACAAGAATTCACGTGAAGGCTCTATTTATATTGTGAAGCCGAAAATGCACGGCCCAGAAGAGGTTGCCTTCACGAACCGCCTGTTCGGCACAATCGAAGATTCACTAAGGCTCCCTCGTAACACTGTAAAGCTAGGCATCATGGACGAGGAGCGTCGGACGACTCTAAACCTGAAAGCATGTATTAACGCAGCGGCCGATCGCGTTGCTTTTATCAACACTGGTTTCTTGGATCGGACGGGCGATGAGATGCATACGTCAATGCACGCCGGACCAATGATACGCAAAGTGCACATGAAAAGAGCAACATGGCTCTCCGCATATGAGAATTGGAATGTCGACATTGGACTGGAATGTGGACTCCAAGGAAAAGCTCAGATCGGGAAAGGTATGTGGGCAATGCCAGACCTGATGGCAGCTATGGTCGAACAAAAAATCGTGCACCCGCTATCAGGAGCGAATACCGCCTGGGTTCCTTCTCCGACCGCCGCGACTTTGCATGCTCTCCACTACCACCAGGTTGACGTTTTGGCTGTTCAGAACGAAATGAAAGGCAGTCGTCGGAATACGCTTGACGAAATACTCGAAATACCGCTACGCGAGAACCCAAACTGGTCACCCGAGGTGATTCAGCAAGAGCTCGATAGCAATGCGCAAAGTATCCTCGGTTATGTGGTTCGTTGGATAGATCAGGGAATCGGCTGCTCAAAGGTCCCAGATATAAACAATATTGGTTTGATGGAGGACCGAGCGACGCTCCGTATTAGTTCCCAAGCAATTGCGAACTGGTTGACCCACGGGATCACTAACGAGGCCCAAGTCCGAGAAACCATGGAGCGGATGGCCAGGGTGGTAGATGGTCAGAATGCGAATGATGCAGCCTACAAACCGATGGCGCCCCATTTTGATCGATCCATTGCTTTTAACGCCGCGCTTGATTTGGTTTTGAAAGGCGTAGACCAACCAAACGGCTACACAGAGCCTGTTCTTCATCGTCGTCGTCTAGAGCTTAAACAAAGCGCCTAGAAAGACTTGACACTTTGGTCTGAGGGCGCATATTTATATCGTGCACTGCCGGAGTGTTGTATGCCAACGAAGATGACACGATTCTGTTTTATTGCATTGACCTGCCTCATCCCCTTCACGATGAAGGCCGCGGAGGGTCCAGAACCCGTCCAACAAGTCACTACTTTTGATACGTTTGAACTACCTGAATGGTTCAAAATTAGCTTCCTCGATCTGTCAGAAGACAATCTCGAGGCCACGGAGTCGAACAAGCATTTAGTTGTATTTTTCTGGCAAGACTTTTGCGGGTACTGTAAAGAGACAATCGAAAAGAATCTTACCCAACGATCAATCCGGAAGATGTTCGACGAATATTTTGATGTAGTTGCACTGAACATTTGGGGTTCAAAAGAAGTCCTCGGGTTAGATGGTGAAGCAACGACCGAAAAAGATATAGCGCGTGCACTCGAAGTCCAGTTCACACCGACAATCATTTTTTTTGATTCAAACGGTAAACCAGTTCTCCGACTGAACGGGTATGTATCGCCCGCAGAGATGGAAGTTGCACTTACCTACGTGCATACAGAAACGTACCATTCACAGACCATTTTTGAATATCTGGCAGCCAACAAAACTCAGTCAGCAAATATGTCTCTGAATTCCCAACCATTTATCAAGGTCGACGCCAATTTAGATGCAGTCAGCCAACCAAAAGCAATTTTATTTGAACAGACAAGCTGCCCAGATTGTGATCTTTTTCACCGCTGCGTATTGTCACTTGAGGCAGTAAGAGATCGATTCAAACCGTTTCACACCGTGCAACTTGATATGTGGTCAAAGACGCCAGTTATCACGCCGTCTGGTGACATAACGACCGCGCGCGATTACGCCCAAGAGCTGGAAATCATATATACGCCTAGTTTGGTGTTGTTCGATACTGGGGATCACGAAATCATCCGCATCGAATCACAGCTCAGGAGCTTCCACACAGAGGCTGTCCTTGAATATGTCGCTCAAGGTCTATATAAACGCGAATCCAACTTCCAAAGGTATATCGAGGAACGTGGCGATATCATTCGGTCCAACGGTGAGCTAAATAGAACGATAAGTACTCGCGATATATGTCCTGAACTGTACGAGTAACATTCTAGCCCTATTGCATGTATACTCCGATCCCGCGGCAGGGGCGCACGAGCTGAGAAGTACCCTTTGAACCTGATCCGGTTAAGACCGGCGTAGGAAGCCAACAACAACCCTTCCTTTTTGTTGACCTACTGCGCGCAAATTTGATCAGGAGGCAACAACATGCGTATCAAAACCTATTTCCAACTACTCGTCACCATACTGGCACTTCTGGTGAGCTCAATCAGTCAGGCTGCAAAAGATGAGATAACCGTGCTTTTAGATTGGTTTATTAACCCAGACCATGCGCCACTGGTGGTGGCTAAACAAAGCGGATTATTTGATGAGGCAAATCTGAATGTAACGCTGGTGGAGCCTGCAGACCCCTCATTACCGTCCAAGCTGGCCGCTGCAAAAAAGGTAGACATTGCTATCAGTTATCAGCCCTCCTTGATGGTGGATCTCAATAATCAGCTTCCCTTGATGCGAATTGGAACGATCGTCAACAGTCCACTGAACTCACTAGTAGTACTCGCTGACTCAGGTATTCAAAGCATTTCTGATCTCAAAGGTAAAACCATTGGATTCTCAGTCGGAGGCTTCGAAGACGCAGTTCTCGGAGCTATGTTAGAGTCACACGGTCTTACTCTCGATGACGTGAATCTGGTCAACGTCAACTTTGCACTGTCACCATCTTTATATGCTGGGAAAGTCGACGCTGTCATTGGTGCATTCCGAAATTTCGAACTGAACCAAATGGATATCGATGGCCGTCCTGGTCGCGCATTTTATCCAGAAGAACATGGTGTTCCCGCTTACGAAGAACTTATTCTGGTTACTCATCCAGACTATGCGGGAACCAATAAAATAGAGCGTTTTCTCACCGTTCTGGATCAAGCGACAAGCATGACCATCCACGATTCCGAAACGTCCTATCGTTTGTTTATCGGCTTTCGCCCAGATGACCTAGACAACGAACTGAATCGTCGGGCCTGGCGCGACACGTTGCCGAAACTTGCTCGTGAAACTCGTCAAACTGATTCAGACTCCTGGGATCAGTTTGCACATTTCATGAAAGACAGAGGCCTTATTGATAATGTTCCCGATCAAGAGACCTATCTCTTTCCTTGAGGAGCCTAATGAACGACGTCTTAAATGTCCTTGCCCCAGTCCTTGCGCTGGGGATGATTGGATACGTTGCTACACGGCTTGGCTTTTTTCAAGGCGCTCATCGCGATGGTTTATCTAAGTATGTCTTCGATTTCGCCGTTCCGATGCTCTTGTTTTCGACAGTCGTTCAACTTGAACCGCCCAAAGTATCCACCATCGATTTATTCGCCAGTTATTACATCCCGCTTGTATTGGTATTTACAGTTGGCTTATTTGCAAGTTGGCTACTACTTAAGCGCTCAGCCGTTGAAGGCATAATTATTGGTCTGGGGGCCTCCTTTTCAAATACTATCCTGCTGGGTATCCCCCTGATTCCGCGTGCCTTGGGTGAGGATGCACTGTTCCCTCTATTCCTTCTGATATCAGTCCATGGCATAACCATTTTTACAGCTGTAACAGTGGCTATAGAGATTTCCCGCGGTAAGGACGCAGGGCTTTTTAACCTACCAAAGCAGGTTTTCCTTGGACTCATATCCAATCCCCTGATCGTCAGTTTGGTAGCGGGCTTCTTGTGGAAACTAACCAACATCGGAATTCATCCAGTTGCTGCGGACATGTTTCAGCTTGTCTCGACCAGTGTAGTCCCAGCGGCCCTCTTTGTTCTCGGTAGTTCATTGGCAAGCTATTCAATTTCTGGCTCCATTGGGCCCGCGATACTGATTACTGTACTGAAAAATACCGTCCACCCGGCAGCTGTACTCGTTTTAGGGTCTTGGCTAGGTCTCAACACGCTGTGGCTGTCGGTAGCAACGATGCTTGCCGCCATGCCTACCGGTATGAATATGTATCTTTTTGCAACTCGATATCAGGTGTCACCGTCAACAGCAACAACCAGTATATTCATTTCGACGATCTCGTCGATCGTCACGATTAGTATCGTTATCGTACTACTCAAGAATGGTTAGGGTTCGATCAAAATCGCTCTAAAGTCATTGACGTTTGTTCCAGTGGGGCCAGAAACCACGGAACAATCGACAGATTGAAAAAAGGTATGTGCATCTTGGCGGAGAAGAGCATCCCGATGATCGATTCCAGCCGCCTTCGATTTTTTAAGGGTCTCATCATCGATTGAGGCTCCGGCAATTTCTGCGGCACCATCAACACCATCAGTATCACAAACAATTGCAGAAATACCTCGAGCTCCGTCTAACGCATCGAGCAAGGCCAATGCAAAGTGCGCATTAGGACCCCCTATGCCGTCGCCTGTCACCTTGACCGTAGTCTCTCCCCCAGACAACAAACATAGCGGTCGCTCCAGTTTCTGATGACGCTGCTGCCATAGTGCTATCTCTGCCATCACACGAGCAACAGTTTCCGAATCACCCTCGACCGCATCGCCCAAGATCCAACAGTCCACACCTTGCGACTCAATGAATGACTTGGCAGCTTCTAACGATTGTGACGGCGCAGCAACAATTGTCGTTTTTACACGTCGAAAGCACTCTGAATCAGGGGCTGGTGTCGCGTTTTTTACGTCAGTCAGCCATGGCAGAAGCTCCTCAAAAATATCGATCTGGTGCCGAACTAACACATCTATAGCATCTTGTTGACTCGTGTTCGACGGAACGGTGGGCCCTGAGGCAATAAATTCGGCACGGTCTCCCGGCACGTCTGAAACTAGGAAATTCAGCACCCGACCCTTACACGCCTCTGCAAGCCGACCTCCTTTGACTAGCGACAGTTGCTTACGAACCATATTCAATTCCGAAATCGTCGCACCTGAAGCCAATAGTGCCCGATGGGTACGTATTTTTAGATCTGCATCCATCAATTGCAGAGGCGCTGACATAAGGGCCGAACCACCACCTGATATCAAACAGACGAGACGATCCAGCGGGCCGATGGATCGCGCTAAATCCAACGCCTTTTCAGCAGCAGTATGACTTCCTGCATTCGGAACAGGATGGGAGGCCTCGATAACATCGAGACTGGTGTTGATTTTATGACCCTTCGGAATAATACACAGTCCGTCGATCTTACCGAGGCACTGGGTGGCTACAGTAGCTTGCTGCGAAGCAGCTTTCCCAACCACCAGAAACACCGTTCGACCCTCGATTGGCTCTAATTGGGTAAGGTGCGGGACGAGGCAACTAGCCTGAGCAGCATGCACTGCTTGATCAAAAGCTGCTCTAAGCAAATCCATTGGGCTCAAAGAGCTTGCACCGAACCAGATTCGATTGTTTCTAGTAACCTACTTCTGGCCATGCCAATCGTAAAAGTACCGAACATCATGACTACAATCAAGAACACGAACGACTGAATAAAAGGATGGGAACCAGCGAGATTTTTAGTATCTGTAACCAGTAAGCCGGCAACAATGGGCTCGATACAATCCCTCACATACCCAACAAAATCTATACTAAGTTCATCTGTCTCGACGACCATACTCAATGCAGATGTAACCGGGACGCGGGGAATCTGCGATAGATCGGAGTGATGACGTGATGAAGGCCGATAAACTTAGAAATAGTGACCGAACATGCAAACGTAAAGGACAATAATTGCATCCTCTCAAAATGCCAGCATCATAATAGTCATAGCCATCACTATTAGCATTAATGCAAATCCCGTATCACCATGAGTTAGTTCTTTCAGTAATTTCATTTAATTCCTCCTGAAAATCAACGTTATACCAAATCTCGCGGAAAAAATTTAGTAGTCGCAAAAGATTAAAGGTGTCCCGATTAACAATACCTAGCTAGCCCCAAGGCGTCGTTAATCTTTTTCGATTCTGGCGACCTGCTGACTAAATTCATCGTTAACCTTCTTCCGGACAACTATAACTTAACGCAAACACAGTTCGGCTAAACAATCAGGGAACCATTTTGCAAGTTGGGTCATAGCCACGAAAAGCTTGAAAGAATAAAAACGCAAAAAGGCCCGGCCTGCCGGGCCTTTTACAGCTACGCGTCGCTCTCGATAAACTTTCCGGTCTCGATCGAAATTGAGCGAGATTTTAGGGCCTCGGGTAATTCCCGGTACAGTTCGATGTACAACAAACCATGGTCAAGGCGTGCACCTTTGACATAAACGTGGTCTGCCAATTGAAACTTACGCTCGAAGCTTCGTGTCGCGATGCCGCGGTGTAAAAACTTCTGCTCATCTTCCGATTCCAATTTTTCTCCAGCGACTGAGAGTTCACTCTGCTTGGATTCGATTGATAATTCGTCCTCAGTGAATCCGGCTACAGCCATCGTTATCTGATACTCATCTTCGCCAGTTACTTCGATGTTGTATGGCGGATACCCAGCACTTTCGAGACGATTCGCGTTCTCAAGCATACTTGCCAAACGATCGAAACCTATAGCGGTACGATATAAGGGTGAAAGGTCTACTGTCATGTGATCCTCCTAAAGCGATCAAATTATCTGCTCTTCTTGACGACAGAGCGTTTATCTATGGGACCCATTATGGCGTCCCTAAGGGTAAAGTATGATCTCTACAGGATTTTTCAAGCGTCGGGATTTAGACGCCTTTCTCGATTTTTACCAGTCAGATAATAAAGGATAGGAACAACGAAAAGAGTCAGTATCGAACTGAAACCGAGACCCCAAACAATTGCTGTGGCCACTGGGCCCCAAATTA
>PBZS01000058.1 GCA_002730235.1 Gammaproteobacteria bacterium
GTCAATATCGATTAAATTATCAAAGACTATTACAAAGCGTTATTTCCATATTTTTCCCTTGCGCCTGAGTGAAAAATAACTACACTGCGCGCTACTTGAGCTGATAAAACGAGGAATTATGCTCTCTTAACCGCGCGATACCCCGGAGGAGTAGGTGTGTCGCATTAGTACTACATCTAAAAAAGATCCAGGGGGTATCACCTGAATTGAGCACGACCTTGACCGCAGTTGTCAGACAAAACTGGCCACAACAAGACCTGATCGAAGATCGTGATCAGTCACTCGATCATTTCGTATCAAGGGATGGTGAAATTTTCGCCGGCACACACTTGATCATCGATCTCTGGGACGCAACCAATCTAGATAGTCTTGAGCGGATAGAAGAAGCGATGCGAGCCTGCGTCGACGAATGTAATGCCACACTTCTCCACATCCACTTACATCACTTCACTCCAAACGGCGGAATTAGTGGAGTAGCTGTACTTGCCGAATCCCACATTTCAGTCCACACCTGGCCTGAGAAAAACTATGCCGCTTTTGATGTATTTATGTGCGGTGACTCGAATCCTCACAGAGCAGTTGAGATTTTAAGTCGCCATTTTCGGCCCGGACGGTCAGAGGTAATTGAAGAGCGTCGTGGAAGAATCTTCTGATGCGTTACCAAGAGATCCTTTATTCAGAGTGGGGACAAAACTTCACACAAGGCCAAACACTATTCGAGGCGGAGACTAACCATCAACACTTGATTATTTTTGATAACCCAAGATTCGGTCGTGTAATGGCGCTGGATGGAGTCATTCAAACAACTGAAGCAGACGAGTTCGTGTATCACGAGATGATGGTACATGTGCCAATGAACATGCATCTAAATCCCAAACATATTCTGATTATTGGCGGAGGTGATGGCGGGATCTTACGTGAGGTCTTGAAACACCATTCGGTCGAGTCGGTGACACAGGTTGAAATCGATCCAGTGGTCATAGATATATGTATTGAATATTTCCCAAATCACTCAAAAGGTGCGTTTGATGATCCCCGGCTGAATCTCGTTATCAACGATGGCGCTGCCTTCATCGCGAATAATACAGAGCACTTCAACGTCATCATCACGGATTCCACGGACCCTATCGGTCCGGGTAGGGTGTTATTTGAGTCAGAATTCTACCAAGGATGCGCCAGTGCATTGTCCGACGACGGAATACTGGTCACACAAAACGGCGTACCCTTTTTGCAGGGCGATGAAGTCATGAGTACATATCGGCGCTGGAAACCTTTCTTCAGTACGCGAGCATTTTATTTAACTCCAGTTCCGACCTACGTCGGTGGGGCAATGGCCATGGGCTTTGCCAGTAAATCTGAAATCACACAACCATCCCTTGCTAGGCTAGAAGAGCGTACAGAGGAAATTTTCGACTTAAAATACTACTCACCAGAGGTGCATCTGGGGGCATTTGGTTTACCGACATTTGTTCAGAACTTAATGGTCGATGAATAATCCATGCCGGCAAGCGGCCATCACAAGCTTTGCCGCTCGGGTAGTCGATCAGTCAGCCTCACTCTTTCGTTTCAATCTTCTTAGTAGAGGGGTAAAACTAGGGATCACGTTTGAACCTGTTCCTGATCCGGACCATGGTTAACCAAACAACACCTATCACAACGGGCGCTATACCAGCTTTGACCCATTCTTCGTGTTGAGGGTCAACGAATGGCTCTATTGTGGGGGAGATCAAGCCCACAGCGTAATAGGCAATTGCTACAGTTGACAAACCCTCGACTACTGATTGCAACCGAAGTTATCGGACCGCACTCTTGTCCAAGCTCGCTAAAAGGTCACGCGTCTGGCTCTGCAGATTTAGCTGTAATTGTGTGCGCAACAATTGTGCTCGATCTTCGATCTGATCGGCAAGCTCTGAGCGACGACGCATAACTGTGTCTGCCGTCGCTATGGCACGAGTAAGGCGTCTTTTCAGAAAGTGTCTTATGCCGACAGACTCATCTTTTCCATGCGCGCGTAGCCGAACGAGCCGTTCAAATACCAAATCGTGGTAGGCCTTATTGGCACCGATCCGCCAAGCCAAATTCTCCCAAATTTCATATAAATCGCTCTCTTGATCAGATAAAATTGAAAGTGTTTTCACCATATCGGAGTGCTCTGAATCACCCGGATCGCCGTTAGGTTATTTATTTGCGATACGCTGTAGTGTCGGGTGAGCAGCCCGAATGCCGTCCATTCCCATAACGGCCAATGTTCGGTATGTTTCTATTTCTAAGACCATTTGCAAGAGTCGCCCAGCAGCCTCTCCCCAGGATCGTCTGCAAATGACACCCACCAGGCATTGAGACCGTCATGATCGGGTTCAAAATGCACAGCAGTAGTCACCGCGCCATCGCGCATATCACTTACCGCGTCATAATGGTCTGGAAGTTCCAGATTGATCCCCGACCGCAATTCAGTAAGGACCAATATGTCTTCGGGCGATTTATCTATCCACGCTTTATCCAGAACATCCCAGCAATCATGACCGCTAGAAACGGTTTGGGTGATGGAAACAAATTCCGTATGTCATTCGATCCTTACCCAGGAGTGGTTTGCTTCGGTTTCCCAGTGTCCCTTTAAGTCGTCAGGGATATCGACTATGTTTTTCCTTAATCCAAGCGCGAATGCGCCCCCTAGAGATTGGTGATGCCCGAACGCAAATATGTACAAGGTGACAACCAGCTCTAAGTACCGGAAATGGCCGCGCATGAAACTCCCTGTTCGCTTCGAGTCGATTTCTATGTGGATCGTTAGTCATCGGCAATGAGTCACAAAATTGATATGCAGCCACCGATTAGAATGGACGCGTATCAAAAGAAAACCCCGCATTAAATACCCCATAAAAACTGGAGTACTGACTAAACCATAGATCAGACTAGGATGTCGAAGATGGATTAAAGAATTGATTTTGTTTATGCGTCAAAAAAATAACCGATGAAATAAAAAAGGTACCGCTGAGATTCATTAACCAGTCGAGTGGCATAAAACAAAGCACTGCTCCACCAATGAGGAGGGGCCAATGCCATACCGCCAAGGGCCCTTCAGCGAATCTCGAGATCGTCACATTAATAGCGTACATACCAAACAGAGAAAACAATCCGACCCGCAACATCTCGTCAATAGATCCAGTAATCAAGGGCGTATAAGCAAATAGTAAGGGAACGATGTACAAACCCTTGGCTGCCCTCCAGGCTTGGAAACCTGTAGCCATCGGAGGGGACTTTGCTATTCCAGCCGCCGTAAAAGCTGCTAAGCAGACCGGAGGCGTAACATTACTATCTTGGCTCAACCAAAAGATGATCAGGTGAGCTATTAATAAAAATGCGGTCAACGATTCGACGTCTACCAGTACTGGTCTCAACGTCATGGCCACCTCAAACGGCACCGCGGCCATCAAACTCCACGCCTCTTGCTCCGTCATCCCTGTTACAACCTTCGCCACGAGCGGGCTGTCCACCAGCATAAATAATGCTGACTGGGCAGGATCACTCAAACCAACTGTAAGCTGCTGAACGATCATGGTATCAGCCAAAATACCAGCCAGTGCAGGTGCACACAGTATGGCCATGATGATGTAAGCCGCGGTGACTGGTAGACCCATCCCCAGAACTAAGGATGCTAATCCTATGAGCAAGATCGCGATTACAAGAGATCCCTGTGACCACTGCGCAATCATCAGCGAAAAACCGTTACCGATTCCGCTTGTCACAATAGCGTTATTTATCACACCTATTGAAACCATCAGGATGGCGGTCAGAATGCCACCCCTCACACCAAACAAGCATGCCTCACAGATTCTTTTGATGTTCATCACATTAGATTGCATATCCTGCGAACCGATGGCTTGCCCAATTAACCAAGAGATCCAGGAGGCACCAATCAGGACACCGATTGCGCCGGACGCGGCAAAGGACGGAGTTACTCCCGACATCAACAAATGAATCATTACCCCTAGCGGGATCAAAAAGGTTAGACCGCCCGCGTAAATTTTTGCGCGATTTATCGACATATCTAAGCCCTCACCAACCCGATGCTTTACTGCCTCAATACGCACCACAAATGCGACAGACAGGAAATATAGGAATGCAGGAATCACCGACACTGAAACAATTGTCGCGTAAGGGATAGATGTGTAACTCGCCATAACAAAAGCCCCGGCCCCCATGATCGGCGGCATTAACTGACCCCCAGTCGACGCGGCCGCCTCAACCCCAGCCGCGAAACGCCCCCTAAAGCCACTGGCTTTCATCAACGGTATTGTGATAACACCAGTCGATGCTGTATTCGCAACGGCTGACCCGCTGATCGTTCCGGTCAGAGCAGATGACAAGACCGCGACAAAGGCAGCACCGCCCCTGATTCTTCCAGCAACTACCTTCGATATCTCGATCACAAAATCACTGGCCCCAGAGACCACAAGGAAGCCCCCAAAAATCATAAACAGAGCAATGTTTGACGAAGAGATATTGGCAAGAATTCCGAACAGGCCCTCGTCGTTATAGATCGTACGGAACAAGATATCGTCCAACGGCAGGCTCGCTGTACGGAACACTCCCGGCAGATATTCCCCTAAAAAGAGAATGTACGAGATCGCTACCACAATCAGGACCGGGATTACCCAACCCGAGACACGTCTTGAGAAGTCGAAAGCAGCAAGTATTAACACAAGCCCGGCGACCCAATCGATCACATTGAACTGCCAAGACTGACCCGTGATAGCCAAGGTGTCCTCGTAAATCCTCGACTCCGCGGCCACTACCCAGCATGACGACAGCGCCACCACTAAGCCATAAATAACGTCTAGCGCCAGAGACGATCGACCAAAGATTTTTGCGGGAAAGACGATACTGGCAAGGAACGCAAACCCACCGAAGTGTATGGCATTCTGCCAAATAGGAGGCTCGTTAATTAGAAGATTGGTGACTACATGCCAGACGGCAAAGCACACAGCAAAACAAATCAGTAACGATCTCAGAACTGTGAAATCAGCAGACGATTCATCAAATGACAACCAATGCTCTCGTGTCATCTACGCCTCCTGGTTAGTCCCAACCGGAAATACAAAAGAGAGACCAGAGTATTCTGGTCTCTCCCTGGTTACGCTTTATTTAGCGACCAGATGCGATGGGACCTTAAGCCCTACTTCCTTGTAGTACTTGGCAGCGCCAGGATGCAAAGGTACCGGCAGACCATTCATCGCCTTCTCAACGGCCATCACCTTTGTCGCTGGGTGAATGGCCTGCAAGAATGGAAGATTCTCATACATGGTCTTGGTCAGAAGATACACGTGGTTATCATCTACGTTCGCATTGACAGCCAGAAAATTAGGCTGCGCAACGGTCTGGACGTCCTTCGTCTGGCCTGGATAAGTTCCAGCCTTAAGTGTGTAAGGTGTCCAGAGAAGACGGCCCCCATCCATCTTCTTCGCCTCGTCTGGGGTAACGTTCAGGATCGTGAATTTTCCTTTGTTCCCCGCCATCAACTTAGTAATGGCACTGGTTGGTGGGCCAGATGGAATCCCTGCGGCCACGATCTGGCCATTAGCAAGCGCGTCCGCTGTCGGCGTATAGCCCGCATGCATAAGATCGAAGTCTTTATCCATGTCGAGTCCGAGACCAGAAAGCAAAACTCGATTGGAACCAATCGTTCCTGAGTTTTGTTTCCCCATACCAGCACTCTTACCCTTTAAGCCTACCAGATCAGAAGCCGTTCCATTTTTTACCGCACTATTCGCGACAACGAACTGCTCCACGTTCTGCCAAAGCATTGTCACCGAGCGCAGGTTTTTCTGGGGAGCCGAGACCGGACCAGTTCCTGTTGCCGCATAAGAACCAAATAAACCCTGAAGAATCGCGAAATCTGCAGTACCAGCGCCCAGTGCCTGTACGTTAGCGCCAGAACCAGCTGAGTTAACCGCGGTTAGGCTAAACTTTTTCTTTGGCAACAACTTTACTTTCGAGAGTGTCGCAATTGCTGTTCCAACTGGGTGATATGTGCCACCAGTAGAGGCTGTATTCAGCACGTAGTCTTTTGCGCTGGCAATAGTCATACCAGACATCGTCAGCGAACCGGCAACAATCGCGGCCCCAAGTGTGAGTAATGAACGACGTTTCATTATTTATCTCCGTTTTTTTAATTAATCCAGTAACCCATCTGTACCGGTGAGTAGCAACATACCCACCAGTACCTCCTAATCGGATCGGTTAAAGCTGATCCATCACGCAAACGTGGCCAGATGATAGGCACAGTGCCATTACAATATCCAGCATTCTCAACTCATACATTTACGGATTTCATGGCACCACCATCCACCCGGGCCTGTATCCCCGTGATATAACTCGCTCTCACGCTCACCAAAAAAACCACCATCGACGCAAATTCATCTGGTGTCCCGTACCGGCCCATCGGTATTCCTGCCCAGGATCGGAAACGTATCTCGTCAACCTCGACACCCTCGGCCTTTGCCCCACCCGCGTCAATCGCCTTCGTGCGTGGTGTATCAATTCTGCCTGGCAGTACCATATTGCAGGTCACACCATGAGGGGCCATTTGTTCGGACAGTGTCTTGACGTAACCCGCTAGGGCAGATCGTAGGGTATTGGATACCGCCAGCTTTGGAATCGGCATCACAATGCCCGATGACGCAATCACGAGGATCCGGCCAAACCCGGCGCTCTTCATTCGCCCGACGGAGGTATCAATGATCTCAATAAGACCAAGCACCATGGCATCGAATTCCTTGATCCAAGTATCTGATGCGATTCCTGGCGCCGTCCCCGGGGCCGGACCCCCTGAGTTGGCCACCAAGACGTCGATCCTGGGCAGATTCTCGATCAAATCACACAAGGACTGCCTCGACTCTGAATCAAACAAATCACATGTCGCGATATCAGCAGACCCTCCGGCGTCCTGAATCTTCCGCTGTACTTCTCTCAGGGCATCTTCACGCCGCGCGACAAGGATCACGTGCGCGCCCTCCTCTGCAAGCTGCTTTGCGGTCGCCTCACCGAGCCCCTGCGAGGCCCCCATCACGACCGCTGTACGGCCATCTAATCCTAAATCCACATCGATTCCTTATTATTTCTGTTGGTCAAGCACGTATCTGGCAAACGCAAAGCTTGCTGTAAATGCCGGGCTTATCGCATTCAACACATGAATAGTCTTATCATCCTGCAAAACAACAAAATCGTTTACCAAGTGCTGTCTGTCCGCATCAAATATTTGTGACCGGATACCTACTTTTGCAAGACTGCGCTCAAGATCATCAGGCCCTACGCCCGAGATGATCTTCGAGAGTTCATTACAGACCCCCTTTAACCGTACCAGCTTCATTTCACGCAAAGCGAGTGTCCGTAAACCATTTGTATTATGGAGAAATTTCTTAACTATAGAGGCGCTTAGGCTCAAGCCATCCAACCAAGATATGCCTTGAAGTCCCTTATAATTTTCACGACCAATGACGGGGGTGGAGCTGGGTCCAAAATACACCTCGCCGTGCGAATTGTGCGCAGTATGCACGCCCAGAAAGGGCAGATCGAGGTCAGGCACCGGATACACCAGACGTCGCATTTTGAAGTGTGTATTTTTGTGCTTCCAATACTTACCCTTGAAAGGCTGGAAACTGTATCGTGTTTTCAGACCAGCGCGTTTAGCGACCTGATCAGCAAACAATCCCGCCGCGTTCACGACCGTTGGAGATTCAAATGTGCCGACTGAGGTCTGCACCGTCCCACATTTTGAGTCGATTGAGCCTGCAGACGCGTTGTAATGAATCACTCCTCCAGCCTCGATAACGTCTTTTTTAATCCGTTCCACGACCTCCTTAGGATTCACCACCGACGTAATCGGAACAAACAGAGCCTGATCAAACTGAGGATTAACGTGCGGTTCCAGCTCCAGTGCCTCTTTCCCCGTCAATTGATGGATCTCTACACCATTGGCTCTTCCGCGATCGAGAAGGACCTGCATGGACCCAAGCGCCGATTCCGAGGGTGGTACCAGCAATTTGCCACAATTATCAATCCACAGCCCTCGCTCGGAAACATAATCGCGCATCAGTTGACATCCAGACACACATAGCTGGGCCCTTAGACTTCCCTCCGCATAATAGATACCCGAATGCACAACACCCGAGTTACGACCACTCCCGTGGGCCACAGAATTCTGCTCTTTCTCTAAGACCACGACATCTGATTTCGGATAACGAAGCAGCCACTCGCGGGCGATCGTCAGCCCGACGACCCCACCCCCGATCACCACCAAATCGCATGTGTTCATGTGAGCTTGATCCAATTCATACTATCCGCAAACCACAACACCATAGGCACCGACACGATCGACAGGACCGTCTGGACCGCAACAATCCCTGCCATTAATTGGGTATCTCCACCCAACTGCCTCGCTAAAATATAGCTCGATGCTGCTGTTGATACACAGGTCAGGAGCAAGCCCACAAGAACCCAGTCACCCGAAAGACCCATCCAAAGCGCCAAGCCTATGAACAAGAGTGGTTTCACAAATAATTGTGTTGCCACCGAAAACAACGTCAAACCAAGCCCAGCCCTGACCGCCCGCCACTGGAGCCCTGCCCCCAAACAGAGTACACCCATAGGCAGCGCGGCCTGCCCCATCAAGGCCAACCCAGAGACCAGGAATGAATCAGATAATCCCAACATACGACCCATCACTCCAATCACACAGCCCAAGATCAACGGATTTTTCGATAATTCTCGAACTACATGAGCCAGCTCAAATCCGGAATGTTTGGCGGTCATAACCGAGACACAAGCTATGTTTACTATAATGATTATGGCCCCAGCTGCGATCCCAACGTGCGGCAATAAATCGGGACGGAGACCGGCCGCTAACGCAAGTGATACAAATGTATTGAACCGAATAATTCCCTGATAAACCGATGTAAATGAGGCATAACTCGGTCCTAACAGATTAATTCGCCACGCCACAATTGCAGATACCGTGATGATCCCAAGCGTGAAATAAACAGATCCGATTAGAGGTCCCCACGGAACCGAAATATCGGGCGCCCGAATAATGACTGCAATCAAAAGGCTTGGCATCAGGACCCAATAGGAGACCCACTCGAGCCCGCGCCAGAAGTACTTGCCTACGTTCGAGAAGCGCTTGATCGAGAAACCAAGCCCCAGTATCCAGGCAATGGGCAACACCGCGTCTGCAATTAGACTAATCATGTCGGTGATCTATCGCCGTGTTGGCGTAGTGCATCCGGTAGGCAAATAGCCCAACCAATGCAACAAGCAATACCGCGCCCCCAATGAAATCATTTTGCCTCGGGGCCTCACCGACGAGGATCCAGACGATGATTGGTCCAATCAGTGTCTCGAGTAGGAGATAAAGACCCACCTCCGGTGCTGGGAGATATCTGGGAGCGATGGTTATGAGCATAAACGACAGCGAACAGATAATGCACGCATTGACCGTGAGCAACCAAATCGATTCCTGTGGAACTGAAACCGAATCAATTACAAACCAGACAACGCACGCCATCATAAGATTCGCTGACCCGTACAGTGGCCAGATATGATCTCTCGGGTAGTGGCGCGTCAAACTGATGCCTAATCCAGTCAATCCAGGAACAAACAAGCACGCCAGATAGCCCGCAAGTGGAGTATCCTCCGGGATCGCAGAACCCGAAATCGATGCTCCGATGATTCCAATCACTATCGCGATCCATAACGCGAGGTCGGTTGATTCACCGAACAAGATGCGGCTGGCGAATGCTGAGGCTAGTGGTGTCAGTGCAACAAATACCAGCATGGTCGGTGCCCCCAAAAGAGTGACTCCGAAAACAAAGGACATTGAAGACATCCCGAACGAGATCACGATACCAATAGATATCGCAGTGTGGTGTGTCAGCTGGTAAGCGAATTCCGCCGGTGATCGGGCTAACGCCGCTGCCCACAAAACCGTGCAAATACCTATCCCTCTCCAGAACGAGACCACATAAGGATCACCATCAATTAACCGCAAAAGTCCAGAATCTGGCGACAGCACCAACACTCCGAGAATCATTAACGTGGTGCCGTAGATGTAGTTGGATAATTGCTTCATGGGACTAAAATCAACCCTGCGGCGGCGGCAAGTGCGACCGCTGTGAAGCGTGGCAGCCACTTCGAGCTCCGTCCGTCCTCGAACTTCTCTTGCAACCAACAGCCGCCAAACGCATACACCCCGATCGCTGCAATTTCGATGAGCACAAAAGTACCACCCATCCCAATGACTTGCGGCACGACCGGTTCCATTGGATCAATAAATTGGGGGAAGAATGCATAAAAAATTAAAATCAACTTCGGGTTCGTAAAGGCAACCAGGGCCTCAGACCGGGCCATGAGCCAAAGGGTTTTACCTACCTCCAAATCAAAAGGCGTCGACACCACCACACGAAGTGCGTGCCATGCCATCCACAATAAATAACCGGCACCAATGATCCGCAGCCACTGGAACGCGCTCACGCTGAGCACAAGAAGCGCCTCCAGCCCAACCGCAAGGAAGACCAGCATAACCACCATCACCGGCAAACGAGCGAGCCCCGCTACCGTCGCATGCTGCGCATCGGTGCGGATTCCATGCACTAACGCGACCAAATTATTCGGTCCCGGAAAAAAATTCATTCCGATACAGGCTGGTAGAAAAATCAACCACTGGGCCGCACTCATACATTACCTCAGTAAAACAGACGCGGGAGTTTACATCGGATGATCAGCAAACATCGGCAATTGTTTTGGTTTTTTGTTATCTGCATGATCCCTTTCCAATTCTTAAAAGCCCAGACCCAAGTGATCAGCCTCAAAGACGCCCTCGAGACTCGAGGCACTATGATTTTTTTTCGTCACGCGTTAGCACCAGGGTTCGGTGATCCGACTAATTTTCGGATCGATGATTGCGCGACCCAACGAAATCTGGACAAGCGTGGCCGTGAGCAGTCGAGGGAAATCGGTGAGATATTTAAATCGTTAGATTTTTCGACGGAAATCGTCCATTCAAGTCCCTGGTGCCGTTGTCTTGAGACCGCGCGGCTGATGGATATCGGACCGGTGGAATTATTCGAGGGTCTTGGCTCTTTTTTTGAGGGCCACGTGGACCAGCAGGTGACACTCAAACTACTCTCGGACAAGCTGTTAACGATCTCTAATCGTGCCGAAAAGCCGGCGATCATGATCACCCACCAAGTTGTGATCAGCGCAATCACCAAATTAGTCACTTCCTCGGGCGAGGCGATCTTGTATGATCCGAAGCGAGATACATCGTTACGGATCCGACTGACTGAAAATGACTGATCGTCTTCACACAGACACACTGATCATCGGCGCTGGCAGCGCGGGCTGTGTGATTGCAAACCGGCTGTCAGCCAATCCTCAACACCAGGTCACCCTCGTAGAGGCTGGCGGCAAAGATAATTGGCACTGGATTCATATCCCGGTTGGCTATCTGTACACCATGGGGAATCCCAAGACAGACTGGTGCTACTCAACCACGCCGCAAAAGGGTCTTAATGGCCGTTGCCTCGCATACCCGCGTGGACGAGTCTTAGGTGGATGCTCGAGTATCAACGGCATGATCTATATGCGTGGACAAAAAGATGACTATGCGTCATGGGGTGAGGGATGGTCATGGGACGACGTACTTCCCTATTACAAAAAATCGGAGAACTACCATCGAGGCGCCGACGACTTTCATTCAGATCAGGGTGAGATGCTCGTCCAGGAACAGCGGCTCAAGTGGGATATTCTCGAAACATTTAAAAAAGTTTGTGAGGAAAGTGGCTTCACTGACAGGCCCGACTTCAACCGTGGGAATAATAGTGGGATCGGTTATTTCGAGGTCACTCAAAAAAAAGGAGTCCGCTGGTCGTCGGCGCGCGCATTCTTGCACCCGGTAATGCATCGATCAAACCTCAAGGTGATGACCAAGACCTTGACAGAGCGACTTGTCTTCGAAGGAGACCGTTGCGTCGGTATGGAAGGAACCCGCCATGGCAAGCCCCTTTCAATTCGAGCGGAGCGTGTCGTTCTGGCCGCCGGTGCGATCGGTTCACCATCGCTCCTTGAGCGGTCTGGGATTGGCTCTGAATCGGTACTTAAACCGCTCGGCATCCCTATCCGAAACAGACTTGAGGGTGTCGGTAAAAACCTGCAAGATCATCTCCAGGTCCGGCTACAGTACCATCTAGAGCGCGGGGAAACGCTTAACCAACAGGCCAACTCTTGGCTTGGTCGTATCAAGATGGGCTTGCAATACGTTTACAATCGATCAGGGCCCTTATCAATGGCACCCAGCCAGCTCGGGGCATTTTTTAAATCGAGCGACGAGGTCGATCGAGCCGACCTCGAATTCCATATCCAACCGATGAGCGCCGATAAGCTCGGTATCGACTTACACCGCTTTCCCGGAATGACCGCAAGCGTCTGTCATCTGCGGCCCGAAAGTCGGGGCACGACCCACATCAGTGGCACGAACGCTTCGGATGTCCCGATCATCGACCCCAATTATCTATCCCAGGCATACGACCGTGACGTCGTATGCAAGGCAATCGAAAAAACCAGAGACCTGATGGACCACCCGCTACTTTCTGAGTTCTCACCATCCGAACACAAACCAGGGCGAACACAGAAAACTGATCACGACCTCGTCAAGGCCGCTGGCGACGTGGCGACAACGATTTTCCATCCAGTAGGGACCGCAAAGATGGGATCCGATACCGACGGCGAAACAGTTGTTTCCAAAAAACTCGGAGTCCATGGTCTGCGTGACCTTTACATCGCTGACGCGTCGGTTGTTCCGACAATAACCAGTGGAAACACGCACGCCCCAGTCGTTATGATTGCCGAGCGGCTCGCGGAGTGGCTAGATTAATCCGAGGACTAGCGTACAGCCCCAAATCATTCAGGCGCTGATCTAACCGTGGGAATACCCGTCTAGCGTTACCCTCGAATAGCTTCCTAAGATCGTCACCGGTCAAGTCCAGCTGGTCGATGTATTTCTTGGTGTCGTCAAAATACTCCCCAGTGTTCGGATCGACTCCCTTCACCGCACCTAGCATTTCAGAACCAAACAAAACGTTGTCTGTACCGATCACCGACAACAAAAGCTCTACCCCCGGCTTGTGATAGACACAGGTATCAAAAAACACGTTTTTCATTATGTATTCTGAAGGCTCCGGTTTGCCGAGCATCTGCGCGAGGCCACGGTACCGACCCCAGTGATACGGAATAGCTCCCCCCCCGTGGGGAATAATAAAACGCAGGTCCGGAAACTCCGAGAATAAGTCACCCTGCACGAGCTGCATAAAGGCAGATGTGTCGCCATTGATATAGTGCGCGCCCGTGGTGTGGTGGCACTCGTTACACGACCCAGAGACATGAATCATGGCCGGGACGTCTAACTCCACCATCACCTCATACAGCGGAAACCAGTAAGGATCCGTTAACGGCTTTCCTGTCCAGTGGCCGCCCGAAGGGTCGGGGTTTAAGTTAAACCCAACGAAACCCATCTCGACACACCGGCGTAACTCGTCGATTGCCGGGCCCAGTGACTCGCCCACTTCCTGCGGTACCTGGCACCCGGGGGCGAAGTTTTTAGGAAACAGCTCACAGACGCGGTGGATGAGGTCATTACTCTCATGGGCCCAGGCGATCGATGTCTGCAGATCAGCCTGGTGCTGCCCCATCGCTGACGCCTTTGGGGAGAAAATCGTCAGATCACCGCCACGTTCCTTGATCAACTTCAACTGGTAATTTTCAATGGAGTCGATAATCTCATCATCAGTAATAGCAGCCATCTTGGCGAGACCAGTGTCTTTACCCTCCGAAAATAATCCAAGCTGCTCGTCCCGAAAGGCTTGTAGCTTTGGGGACGATGTCGTGTAGTGGCCATGGCAATCGATAATCATTTTAAATCCTCCTGTCGATCAGTCTCTGGTCTTTTTGTCTTCGTCATAGGTCACGTATTGCAGACCCATTTCGAGGAGTCGTTGCCTCATATTGTTCATGTCAAGACCCAAGGTCCCGTCCCGATACTTCGCCCGGATACTAGCCTCTTTGTCTTCACGTGCCTCAGATTTGTGCGCAACCGAATCCAGCTCATGCCTCCGAACAACAACGATCCCATCGTCATCGCCGATAATTAAGTCGCTGGGATTGATCACCTGCCCACCACAGACAACCGGGACGTTAACGTCGCCGAGAGTCTCTTTGACGGTTCCCTGAGCCGAAAAGCATCGACTGAAGACGGCGATATTCATCTGCCTCAGATCAGCCAAATCACGGACACCTGAGTCGATTACCAGCCCAGCAATCCCTCGAGCCTGCATCAGGGTTGCGAGCAGGTCACCAAAGTATCCGCAGTCCGACCGTGAGTTGACCGCGACCACCATCACGTCGCCCGGCTCACACTGTTCCATCGCGACGTGGATCATGACGTTATCGCCTGGCGTCGCAAATACAGTCACTGCCCGACCTACCAGCTTCAAACCGGCTTGGACAGGCCTGATCTCGGGACTCAACAGACCGATCCGGCCCTGTGCCTCGTGCACTGTGGCAACACTCAGGTTCTTGTACCGAGTAATTGTCTTCGCTGGGATTACGGGAGTCCCGGTCACTACTTTTGGCATATCTCGGCCTCCATCTCGTAGTTTTTCAACGATAGAATCTGATCCAACAGACGACCAACAGCGTCACTCTCGATACCACTACCAATGATCACCAAAACATTTTCGGTGGGCCATCCAGAGTGGTCGTAGTCGAAGGTGACGTGTCGCCGGACGCCCTGAATGATCATGAATTGTTTATGCTCGTGCGTTCGAACCGTGCCTTTTAAGCGGAGAAGACCGGGACCAACTTGCTCGATCCATTCACTGAACAGGTCCACAAACGCGGTCTCGTCAACCGAGCCATCCCATCGGATCGTCTGGGTCGTGTAGCCATGGCTCTCGTGGAGATGCGCGTGCTTGATCGAGGCCTGGCCACGTGACAGGTAATCGTTCGGATCAAAAAAGATGTCCATGCTGATAGGGGGGTCATCCTTCAGCGACAGCACGCTTATATCGGACATGGGGTTCAGGGACAGTAGTTGTTGTTTAAAACGATGGAGGTCTTGGGTAGTGTGGTCATGTTTATTAATGATAGATGTTGATGCCATGGATAACTGCTCTGCTGCAGATTCTTGCTCCAATAGCCAGTCAAAGCTGTTTCTTCCGTCAACCACCGCCACCACAGACCTCAGGGAATAGGACTCAGAAAGAAATGAGCTTGCTCCAAAGAGTGGTATCAGGTCAGATGGATTCGAGATCCCGCTAGTTTCGATCCAGATCAAGGTCTTGTCGGGGAACAGGCTGGGGATCTCGTGCAATGTCCTAAGCAGGTCGTCTTTCACCGTACAGCAGATGCACCCACCGTCCATCGCCCGGTACGCCGTGCCGGTTGCGCCGACTTGGATCGAATCGAAGGAGGCGTCACCAAAATCGTTCACAATCAGGACCGCGTCTTTTAGTTCACCTGACCGTATCAGCCCGAGTGCGAGTGTTGTCTTCCCCGCCCCCAGGAAACCTGTGACTATGAAGACCGGACGAATCAATGGACCGGTCCATGAGGCAACAACGAGACATGCACAACGTCCGCACTGATCTCGCCCGCCACGGCCCTTACCGCTGTGTCAGCGTCTTCCAACGGGTAGGTGTGGGTCGTCACCAGATCCAGAGGGAATCGGTTTGAGGCGAGCTGCTCCAACGCCAGCTCACAAGACCTGTATCCGTGGCCTCGTGCGCTCTTGAAGGTAATCCACTTGACGGTGGCCTTACCAAGTGGGAAGTTTGGGAACTCGGCCAGCTCACCTTGCATCAAGATCGTTCCCCCTTTCCGTTTGAGGGCCTCGACCCCCAGCATCACTGGAATCGTTCCTGCCCCGGACGTGCATTCGAGCGAGACGTCGACACCGATGCCGCCAGTAATCTCCATAATCCGCTCAAGGGGATCCTCCTCGCTCACGTTAATGGTGTGATCCGCACCCAACTTTTTAGCAACCTCAAGACGTTTCAAGTCTTTGGCGGTTCCAGTCACGATGATACACGAGGCGCCGGCCTGCTTACACGCAACGGTCTGGGCCATGCCCTGCTGGCCCGGCCCCTGGATCAGTACCGACGAGTTGTAGCCCACCCCACAGTCGAAAAGCGCCCACTCGATTCCGTTCGCCATCGGTGTGACGATCCCGGCGAGTTCAGGGGACACCCCCCTCGGGACCCTGTGCAGAACGGCGTTCCACGGAAGATACATGTACTCAGCAAACCCGCCCCAAAGATGAGGCGCAGACTCACAAGACGTATACCCGTAACGAATCGCGTTGGGGTTGTGTCGCCAGTCAGTTGACGCACAGTGCCTGTACTCGCCCTTATGGCACCACTCGCACTGCATACACGTCACGTAGTGCTCGACGAACACCAAATCACCCTCCTTGACGCCCTGACGCTCTGTGAATAGTTTGCCGGCCTTTGCGATGTACCCGATGTTCTCGTGGCCCATGATAACGTGCTCATTTTTTTGGGGCTTCTTGTACATTTTTACGTCTGTACCGCAAATACCTGCCACCACAACCTTCATCAGCGCGGCATCCTCGGGTACCTCCGGCATCGGGTACTCCCGCATCTCCATCTGCGACGCACCAACGCGAACCATCGCCTTCACCATCTCTGACATACCGTTCTCCTAAAACCTTATTCACAGTTTACCGACTCATTCATAAGGAGCTATATTCAATTCGGAACCACCGCAAAACAAACTTGATTGAGCAGAACCCTCGCATCAGCAACACCAAACTGGAACGATATACTAATGAGAAGCGCGCTCAGGCAGCGATCGGAAGTTCGTCGACTAGAGAGATTAATGCTCCAACGATTTGAACTCCCCTCAGGCACGATGCTGTCGGTTGAGGAGCATTGGCCACGTGACCCGGGGTTCCCTGCACGGATGAGCATGCTCTCGTTCTGGCTCGAGGACGTCCGGCACGGGTTCACGGTATTTAAACGACTCGAAGAGGTCGATGAAGGAGATGTTCCTCCCGGCTGGATGAAACATCGACTAATCAGGTTCGAGCCAATGGGATGTAGCTGCTGCTGAAATCATTAACAAAAGGATACTGAGAATGGGTCTTAAAGCTGTTTCGCGGAGCCAGGGCGCTAATCAAGACATCAAGAGTGGACAGATAAAACCAAACGGGTTCGAGCTTGATTTCGAGGAGTGGCCGGTCTTAGTCAAGGCCTTCCGAGCGATGGTCCGAAAGCAAGCGTTCGATGTCTGTGAGATGGCCCTAACGACCTACATCTGTGCCCGACAGCACGGTGTGCCCTTGGTCGGGATCCCCATATTTCTGGTCCGAGGATTCCACCACGATAAAATAAGTGTCGCTAAAAATACCGATATCCGGAGCGTCGAGAGCCTGGCCGGGACAAAAATCGGCGTAAACCGCGGGTACACAGTCACGACAGGCGTGTGGGCCAGAACCATCCTAGACAGGGAGGGGTTGGACCTGAACGATGTGACCTGGGTCCGATCAAGCGATGAGCACGTTGAAGCATATTCTCCCCCTCAAAACGTTGAAATGACTCCTAAAGGAAAGTCGCTCGAGGAGATGCTCGTCTCCGGTGAGCTGAGCGCAGTTGCCGGCATAGCGCCGGACGAATTTAGCTCGAGTGAGGTCCGAACCTTAATATCAGACCCAGACCAAGCGGCGCTACAAGCACTCGAACGTAGCGGTTTTTATCCGATAAACCACCTGATCGTGATGACCGAATCAGTCGTAGAGGCGTTCCCGACACTGCCCGAGGCACTTTTCGAATGTTTTTCAGAACAAAAGAGACAATACCTGCAAAGTCTGGCTGTGCAACCTATAACCGATGACGACGAAATTGATGCCCGCAACCGGAGACTACATTCGTTGGGGTACGATCCGCTCCCTTATGGGATCGAGCCAAATGAGCAGGTACTTACGGAATTAATCGACTCCGGGCTGCGTCAGAAAATTCTGTCCCCCACCAGAGGGTGGGGTGATTATTTCTGCCGATCGGTCCTCAACCTAAACGGCTAAGCGTCGTAAAAATTGTCAAAAAATGTAAACACGGACTCGCTATTTTGGCTTTCGGTCGAGAGGTCGAGGAACCTCGATCCGGCCAGACATTCTCCCAGAAAGTGAGCCGCTGATCGTGCGTGGCTCTCGTCGGCCCCGGGTACGATACACGCCAGTGCGGTGATCTGCATCAGCTCCTCGGGCTTCGGTCCCGGTGCGCTGTCACAGTCGAACATGGCTCTGAAGCTTCCCTGCACTAACCTCGCGTAAGCTGCTTCGTCGCATATTCTAAGTGACTCAGTGAGCTCGTCATCGACACGAAGAGACCCGCCCCAAGGGCCAAGCGTAGAGTCCTTGGCGAACCCGATCTCGGAGCCGAGCGCTTTCTCAATCAAGGCGTCGGTCCCATGCTCTGAGACCCAAGCCAAGTGTGCCGCAAATCGTCCAAAGTTTCGGATCCGGTACCTGGCCCCGCCTACCGGCCAGACAAGGTTGAGGCTCGTCGTGAGATCCGGATACATACGCGCGAACTCAGATGCCGGGGCGCACCCAAGACATCCCCCGATCACATGCGCAGATCCATAGCCAAGTTGTTCGAGCACGGCTTGTCCGTGTCTTGCCATCCCGGCGAAATTCAGTATTTCTAGCCGACCGCCGGACTTGCCGCATTCGCGCCGGTCAAACATGATACAAGTGAACCGATCAGCCAAGTAGCTCAAGATGTCTATTTTCTTGTAGATTCCGAGCTCGCTCCACTTATTGAGCGTCGCATCAAAACCACCCGGCGAGAACATGAGCAATGGCTCACCTTTACCAACAATAGATACCCGGGTCGAAATACCATCGGCGGTTAACATTTGGGTTGTTATCTGTGTCATCACTTTCTACCAAGACCGCCCTTGATCTGTTTTCCGGAACGGATGTCTCCGAGTAACTCGGTCACCGCATCCCGGCTCGTCTGCGCGGTGTAGGCGTATGCGCTTGGCGAATTGTCCAGAAACTTCGTCCCGTACCCGATCGCCGCATGAAACATCCTTATCCGACCATCAAGCCACGGACCACCGCCCATACCCCCAATCACGGGGACACTCACGGCATCTGTGATCGCCTCACCAATCACAGGCCCGGCGTTTGTGAGATCAATCATGGCCGCACCGGCCTGCTCGCATATCCGAGCCTCTTGAATCAACTGCTCCATCATTTCATCAGGAACAAGACTCTCTGGTTGCTGTAAGTCGCCGATACTGATCCCATACTTTGAGCCCGATTGGGGGCTCAGACCCATCTGAGCGAATACTGGAACGCCCGCACGAGTTACAGCAGTAACGGCCTCAGGGAAGTCAGGGGCCGCATCAATCTTAACCAGATCAGCCCCACCCTCTTGGACCAGTCTGATCGCAGCACGGACCGCCTCCGTGGGATCGATTTGTACAGGACCGTAAGGGATGTCCGCACACACAAGCGAATCAGGAGCCCCGCGCCGGACAGCCTTCACAGCGACCAGGAAATCATCCAGCGTGATCTCTAAATTATTCGAGTGACCCCAAAGATTGACCCCAACGGAGTCACCAACTATCAAAAAATCAGCTCCACATTCGTGTGCAATGTGAGCCGAAGGCGCGTCCCAAACGACTAGCGCAGCCGATTTGACGCCTATTTCTTTCATTTCCCTGATTTGCATTATGGAAATAGTCATACTTGGACCACCCTATCGTCTTACTAATCTGATTACTAAACTAGCGTCTGAATTTTTTTATTCAAATCGGTCAGATCGACGCTTTCGATTTTTTTTCCGGATTGCATCAGGCGTCTAGTCACTTTTATTTCTCGACTATTGTTCACGGCAACAGCACCAACGATATGATTATCCCTCAAATAAAATTCGGTGAATTCATTGGCGGTTTTATTACCTCTCACAACGGTCTCGTCCCAACTCTCAGGTATACCAATTATCTGTATGTTTGCGTCAAATTGCTGTGACCAAAACCAAGGGATTTCTGAGTAAGATTTCCCTTTTCCTACCATTGACAATCCCGCACTGATTCCCTGCTTCATAGCGTTGTCCCAACTTTCTAGCCTCACACGTTTTTTCAGGAAATTATTTGGCTGATTAGTAACATCCCCCGCTGCAAAGATATTTTTATCAGAAGTTACGCAAAGATCATCTACGATAATCCCATTATCAACCAGAAGACCTGCCTCCTCAGCAAGCTCTGCATTTGGCAACACACCTATCCCAACAACAACAAATGAACATTCTATTTGACTATTATCTGAAAGGGAGACACTTGTTACTGATCCATCACCCTTAAACCCTTTAACCGAGGTATTCAAACGAACATCTATTCCATTACCAGCATGAAAATCACTCATCCAGACACTTATTTCAGGGGCCACAGCTCGCGCGCACAAGCGCTCCGATGACTCGATTACGATCGGATTGCACCCCAAGGTTTTGAGAGTAGCAGCGCATTCGAGACCAATCCAACCGCCGCCCACAATAACTACCGTAGAATCTGGCTTAGCACTTTCTTTAATCGCTCTTGTATCATCCAGGTTCCTTAAATAATAAATGCCATCCAGAGCTGAACCTTCTACTTCTAACTGACGCACCCTCGATCCTGTGGCTAAAGCGAGCCTATCCCAGGTCACGAGACTACCGTCTTGTAGGACGATATTCTTATCACTACAAGAAATTTTGTGGACTCTGGTATTTAGGAGAACATCAATATCATCATCTTTGTAGGACTCAGGTTTAAAAAAATAAGTACTTTCGATGTCTGCATCACCAAGAAGCACATTTTTAGATAGTGGTGGTCGTTCATAAGGATAGTAACGTTCCTCGCCTATCAAAGTTATCTTCCCTTGGAACCCCTCTTGTCGCAGTGTTTTGGATATCCAGCATCCTGCCTGACTAGCTCCAACCACTACGAAATTACGCTTATCCATCAATATTTTGTCCTTGTCCGTTTGTCTCGATAAAGGAATATTATATTCAACACATACCGTGGCTTTGAAATATCAATGACTTAACAGTCACCGGTACAGTCCGTGACGGTAGCCGAATTCTGCCCAAGTCAACAAACTCGAATTCCTTGAAGCGGAGACCGTCCAGCACCAGCAGCGGTCTCTCGATCTCATATTCGGTCGTCAGAATCCTCCCCACACTTTGGGCAAGGTCCCGATCGAACAGCAAATAAAGAGATGAGTCGCGATGTTCTGTGTCCGACTCGATGTAACTAACAATCGAATCACAGAAACGCTTCAGTAGCTCATAGTCGAACTCACCCAGCCATTCAAATGCCAAAGCAAATTCGTCGTAATCAGTCAAATCAAACTCGGTAATCGACTGGATTAGCCGACGCTCAAGACCATCAACCGTCAGATCTGCTGAGTCAATCGTCAGTCGTATAACCGGCATATTTTTCCGTGGCAACAATAACCCAGGATCCGACAAATGACCGGTGTTCCCGCTCACCTGGATATTGAACTCAGATGCCCCCAGCGCTGTTGCCCGTATCCCTCCGGGCGCTGCCTCGAACCGAATATTTTTCTTATGGTCATTAAGCCCTTTCAGAAGTTTGTTGCCAAGTGACTGGCCAATGTCATTGTGTCCGACAGCATCTGCATCAGCAACGTACTCGGACACGCCGCCAGAAAAAATTATGGTGCCGACATCGGACGGGATCTCCAAGGGGTCGGTAAGCCACCGAGCATCGGAACGCTGCTTGCCTGTAACAATATCGAAAATAATACCAGCCAACTGTTCGCCTAGTGCGGCAATTGTGGTGTCAGATACCATGTCGCCCAATTGAACCTCATGATCAAGCTCAGCCAGGATCTCGGCGGCACGCGGCTCTATCCGAATTATTTGCCCCCACGCGTCCCAAACAAATAGTCGGCCACCGACGTGAAACGCCGCCGTTTGGATCAGGATACCGTCTCGAATCAGCGCGAGTTTGGTGGTACCACCACCGATATCAACGTTGAGTACACACGACGACTCCCTACCCGATAATTCCACCGCGCCTGAACCATGAGCCGCAAGATTGGACTCCATGTGATGACCCGCGCTGGCGCTCAGAAATTCTCCACCCTTGTGAGCGATAACATGCGCGATACCCTCCGCATTCTGACGTCTCAGTGCCTCTCCGGTCAGTAATACGACTCCGATATCGACATCGTGCGGGGTCACATCAGCCTCACGATAGGCCTGATCGATCAGTGAGCCCAGCGCGCGAGCATCGATGTCAGTGGCATCCACATAGGGAGTAAAGAAAATGGGTGACTGATATAGCAGCCGCCTGTCGACGACAACGTAGCGCGAGCTTAGCGCTTCTCCCTGCCTCTCAAGATGGACCTGCGAGAAGACGACCTGTGTGCTGCTTGAGCCGATATCAATCCCGACGGTAGACAAGAAGATGTTATCCTGCTGCCAAAGCGGATTATCTTCAAGCGGGCCGTCATCAAAATCGTCATCATGGTCATGATCGTAGTGATGCCCCGGTGCATGAGTGTGCTCATCAAAAATACCGTAGTCGTGGTCTGACAGTGCGTGCCCAGCATTGTCTACATCTACACTCTTATTATTTGGCTTCGCCAAAGATGTTCGCCCCCATAGCAAGAATGTTTCGTTCTCATCGTCCTTTGGACGCACTTTTTCTGGATATCATTGCTACCATCGAATTCAAGCCTATTGAAGACACATTTTTATCTGGCGGGTGAATGTGTTCACTACGTCACCCAATTATTTGAGGAATATCATGAGTAAAAATGCCATCGTTTCAGACGAGCTAGCCAAAAAGTTTGCGAAGGAAAAAGATACCCCATACCTCAAATGGGTCCGCGATGAAGGGCTCGACATTATTGACGCTTTGTACGTCAAGAATCTGAACCATGTCGAGCTCAAACCTTGGACCCGTCGTGGCGGCCGGGGCGTATACGTCAACCATGATGCGTCTCGGACCACTAATGATTGCTATGTATGCGAGATCCCTGCCGGAAAGAAGCTGGAACCCCAGAGCCAATTATTCGAAGAAACCGTGATGATCCTGTCGGGACACGGCAAAACAACCGTCAAAAACTTTGCGGGACAGGAGGTCGAGTTCGAGTGGGGTCCCGGGGCTCTGTTCGCCATCCCACTAAACACACTACATCAGCACTTCAACCTGTCAGGGTCTGAACCTGCGCGGTATGTCGCGGTAACCAATGCGCCGCCAATATTGAACACCTACGGTGATCCAGAGTTTGTCTTCAATACCCGCTACGACTTCCCAGAGCGCTTCAGTGGTGATCCAGAGTTTTTCTCGGGCAAGGGCGAACAAAAAGGTCTGCTGTTAGAGACCAACTTTGTTCCGGACGGCGTCAATCTGCCACTAATCGAAGCAAAGGAACGTGGCGCAGGAGGTGGTCACATCCGTTTCAATTTCGCGAAGAGCTCATTGAACAGTCACATCTCTCAGTTCCCTATTGGTACCTACAAAAAGGCACACGCGCATGGCCCCGGCGCTCATGTAATCATTCTCAGTGGGTCTGGGTACTCTCTGATGTGGCCCGAGGGGGCCGAGCCTGAGCGCTTCGAGTGGGAAGTTGGTTCAATGATCGTGCCACCAAACATGTGGTACCATCAACACTTCAATACGGGTACCACACCAGCGCGCTACCTTGCATTCAAATATGAAGGAGTCGCGATCCGGAATGCTCAGGGGGTTCCCAAGGCTTGGATCAGTCAACGCATCGGCGGTCATCAGATCGACTACGCCGACGAGACACAAGAGGTGCGTGATTTATTTGAACAGGCTCTCGCCCAGAATGGTCTGTCTAACCAGATGACCGATGCCTACGAAAAAGAACTGGAAGATCTTCCACCAAAATCTGCATAAACGGAGAGGGCCATAAAAACGGCACCTTCCCGATGTCGGTTATCAGTTCTTTTTCGCGACCCGACCAATTAGCAAGGAAAAAACGGCAATTGCACCAAGCGCGAGAAGTGCGTGCTCGCCGGTAAACATATGCCCGGCTAACTGAGCAACTATCATGGAGCCATGGTCGCCATGAGCAAAGACTGGGACGGCAACAGAAGAAAGGCCCATGACGGATAAAGTGCTTGTGAGTTTCATTAATCTACCTCATTCAATGTTTAAATCAGACTTGGCGGAGATTAGTTTGCTAACCACGGGCGCACCAATCTTATTCTGATTTGATTGTCGTTAACAGATTGTTTACCTGTTCCTCGTTGACCATAATACAAGCCACCGTAAATCAATTAAACTGTACGCAACTTGACCATGAATTCCCGCCCGTTCTCAACCAATATCTCTTGGTTCCAGTTTATGGATCACAGTCACAGAAATCGATGTCCAATGTTTACGCCAGCCCTGCCTATGAATTATTGCCGATCCAGAGAAAACGATAGGGTTCCAGTTCGAGGGGACCACTTCGGTCGGTGACGCTGTCTCCCACAACTAAATCGAGCCAAGTATGATCGAGCGTCAGGTCCAGATTATCCACGTGTAAGATTCTCGGCTCTTTGGTGACATTAAATATTGCAAAGATATTTTGTTCCCGATCAAGACTTTGCCTCCAGAACCCGAACAAACCAGGGCCGTAATTAAGCGTCAGCATCGTTGCGTTCGGATGAAAGGCCTTCTGCTTCTTCCTCACTCGGATAAGCGCGAGTAGCTGAGTAAAAACACGACTGTGACGAGAATCTCCATTCGCCAGATTCCTATCCAGTTCTTCCTGACCCCA
>PBZS01000059.1 GCA_002730235.1 Gammaproteobacteria bacterium
AAAAGCTTGGCGCCGACCCTGATGCTGTCTTTCAAGCGATTAAAGATGGGATGGGCGGTAGTCAAATGATGTCTCTAATGGCGCCAAAAATGATTGCCGAAGATTTTGATGCAGGGATAGAAGCGAGACTGCACGCAAAAGACATTGGTATCGCGCAAGAGACAGCACTAAATCAGTCCCTTTCGCTGCCCTGCCTCGAATTCGTAAACAAGCAATACAAAGCCATCATGGAGCAAGATCTTGGTATGCGTGATTCTTCAATCCTGTTCGATATGCTCAAGCAAACCGAACCAAGCTAGTCGGTTCGTTGCATAACGAAAGCACGTTCCTGAACGAAATCACCCGGTGATCGATTGGTGCCGTGAACAAACTGAAGGGCCTCCAGTCTTGCGCGAAGCTCTTTGTTGAACTCAGGAGAACCACAGATCATGACCCGGTCCTCTGCTTGATGCCAAGGCTCGAGATCTAAATCGCTCCAAAGCGATCCATTATCCATAAGGGTTGTGATACGCCCCTCGGTTTGGAATGTCTCTCTAGTGACGGTTGGGTAATAAATCACTGGCAACGCATTCAGAAGGTCGTGATATACCAATTCTTTAGCCGTTCTCACAGTGTGGGTAACGATAACTTGTTCGAATCTTTCGAACGTTTTGGGGTCACGAAGAATCGATAAATATGGAGCAAGCCCGGTGCCAGTAGCAACACACCAGAGCCGCTTCGCTGGCGTCAAATTATCAACGATCAGGGTACCTGTCGGTCGATCACCAACCTCGATCTGGTCACCGATCTGGATGTTCTTTAGGCGCTCAGTCAGTGGACCGCCGCGGACTTTGATTGATAAAAATTCCAACTCATCGGCGCCCGGAGGAGACGCAATGCTATAAGCTCTGAGGACATCGTCATCGCCCATACCGATCATAGTAAACTGCCCTGCTTTGAAGGTACGAATCCCTTCGCTGCGTGTGGTTTTGAATGAAAATAATGCGTCAGAGTAATGCTTTACGTGGAGTACGGTTTCTGAATTCATATCGTAAGTTAGGCCCTATGCACGCCGTTCAGCTGTTATCGAATATATCTTTTAAAATAATTGAACCTGCGGAAGCTTCCGAGTTGATACCTAAATCGTTCAATTACTCAACCCAATTCGCCACCCAATATTAATGAAAATTACACACCACTTGTTGGCTAGACAGATGAGCAGCATTCTAGGACCAAACCACCTTCGTAGGTTTAACGATAACAGACATTTACTCGCTAATGGAATAGTGCGGGGAGATGCCCAGACTTCAATCATGACGATTTTTTTATTTCTGGAAATCGATGATGTCTTTAAGCAAGATCCGCCTCATCACGAAATATGTTTTATCAACTCACAGGGGAACCCCGCTGCCCGAGGCTTTGAATCAAATGGACTTATCGTTAGCATATTTATTTTGCAGCTTTACCTCATTTTTCGCACTGCCATAGCGTGGTAACCGTATTCCAATTTAGCTTGGGATCTTTTTCAGCCAGCCGCCGAAGTATCGATGCACGAAACGTTGTCTCACCCATACGTCCACTAAATTTATCTAAGTGAAAAAAACGAGAGTAGAGAATATTGACGCGCTGAGTCGACATGGTCAGTAACCCATCAGAGTCCACGATCAGTTTTAAAGGGTCAAGAGACCCTAATTTTCGGTGTTTCCAAGCGACGGTCCCATCTACCTGGGGCACGAAGGTTAAATCCTCACGTTCTGGATCATCATGTCGACATACCCACGTTTCAGCAGACAACGATGTGCTTGCAGCAATGCTCAATACAAGTATTAGTAATCGCACAATAATTTCTCCATCTTGTGTCTATCGGTTAGAGGCACTAAAACATAATAACGAAAACGAGAGATTCGACCATGCGCTTCTTGCAGTCGATACAAAACCTGTGCAGGATACAAAGACCAAGGTGGTATTAACATAGACACGGATCGTCACTGACCCGACAGCTGGAGTAGGTGATGAGTACAGACCACAATCAAGTAGGAACGCTCTATCCGCAACAAATGACCAAAGAGGAATTTGTGCTTTGGTGGGGCCAAATCAATGACGAGTCAAACGAGCCAAAAAAAAATGCACCATGTGTCATTTACTTGGGCCAAGACTCAATTGAGGAAATAGATTCAGTCTGAGAACAGTGATGCTCGACACTTTTAGGGCGTCAGATAATACATGGCTGAAATATCTCGATCACGGGAGTGGTCGACTTGTAATTTTTCAGCATGGATTTGGGATGGACCACCAGCAAGTGCTCGACACCTGGCCTCATTTCCGCAATATCCGCCTGATCTGTCTCCACACACGAGGGCACGGACTCAGTGATCTTGGGCCAAAGGCGGATCTATCATTCACTCGCGTGGTGGCTGACTTGGCCGAATTAATTGATCATCTCGGAGAGGCTCCCGTGGCTCTAGGTGGTACGTCACTGGGTGCTGCTTTGGTGATGCAACTCAGCACGCAAATCGCGACATCTCACCTCATTCTCTCTCGTCCTGCGTTTGGAATGAACGGCGATAGGCAGAACTTCGAGGTATTTCGCGTACTTCAGCAAATTGTTCAGGAAAAACCTAATTCCGAATGGCTTCAAACACTCGAACAGGCTGCAGAATTCCAAGCCCTGGCTATTTCAGCACCTCGCAATCAGGAAACCTATAGACGTCTCCTCAATCACTCTCGCTTGTACGACCTCATCCAATGGATGAAGGTGCTGGATCGAGAGGCATTATCGATTAAAACGTCTGATATTTCTCAATATCAGGGACGCGTGGATGTGATCGGACAAGCTCACGATGCCCTTCACCCGCAGAAACTAGCTCTTGATCTCGCATGTCTCTACCCGAACGCAAGAGTCCACCAAATTGCATCAGGCTTTGCTCCAGAGGATGAATATCAAGAATCTGTGAGAAATACACTCTACAAGATATTCGCACACTACGATTATCCATAACCAGAAAACGGTTGGAGAGTTGAGTATTTTGGGAGGTAGAGCGGATGCTTAGGTTCACCACCTCTCGTTAAGCCGAAGCATGAAGGCTTCTGGATTGACGAAGCAATCCACTTTCGACACGAGCACCGCCAACCACCATGACCCCACGCTAAAATAGTCTGCTCCGCTTCGTTAACCGAATTCTGAATCGATTGAAGATTGATTGCTGAAACGCGACGTACTCTTGAACCCAGCTTTTTAGGATAAGGCGTGGATTCTGGGATTAGGTTAACCAACCAATATCCATCAAATCCTAAATGACCTAACAAGCTTATCAGTCTTCGATTTGTTGGATCATCATTTTCATCATCCGCGCGCGATGGGTTAAGTCCAATTACGCAAGCTATCCGACCGGCTCCCCAAAAACGACCAAGCCGATAGCGACGTCGTCTGTCCCGAGACCACTCGCTCGTACGTCGAATTGAATCAAACGTCAGCTTTGAGCCCTTGCGCTTCAATGGCCTCTATCGCGAGCTCCTCGTCATTATCTGAGGTATCACCTGTAACGCCAACAGCACCGATGATGTCTCCTGAAGTATTACGAATTAGCACGCCACCAGCAACAGGGACTAATGACCCGTCACAGATCGAGTTTACCGCCTGGATAAAATATGCTTGTTGTTCCGCGCGCTCTCCAAGCTTGCGACTACTGATCCCCATCATAACAGCACCATGAGCTTTACCTTTTGCAAGATCAACTCGGATAGGTGATGCACCATCCTGCCGCTGCGAGCAGATCACAGCGCCGCCGGCATCAAGCACAACCGCGGTCATAGGTCTAAGGTCGTCACGCTTTCCGGCTGCATTGATAATATGGTTGGCGATGTTATTGGCTGTCTCGAGGTCAAGCATTACTTACTCCTTGGGTTAAATCATATCGTGAGGCATGCGTAGAATCTTTCAATTAGTGATATTTTTTTCGATCGATGTATTGACAAATTGGTTACCCCAAAAACCTGTGGATAACTATTTGGATAAAAAGTTACAGTATAAGCCAACACCCCATCATATCTACCTTCAACGAATTTGAACAAAATTTAATCAATAAATAAAAAATTAATAATATCAGTATCTTATATCATTATTATCAATTTTTTTTTAAAAAATTCAAGGAAATGATTCATTTTGTTTTTTTCGTCACTTGACTATTTCACTGTGGACATATTTGGCATCCCATATAGCAATCGTAATACAACAACTACGCCAATCGGCTTTTATTGTAGCAAGTCCCTATGATCCAAAACGTATATCAACCCAGCGATTGGACCACTTCCGCTGAGTGCCTACACTCAAATAACCTTATATATTTGTCGGTTGAATTTACCGAAATTCAAAATATTTCAACCTTATGAAATTGAGCCGGACGATAAAATAGATGCTAATTGGACTACCATTGGTTCGTGAAATGAATTCATGACTTTGCTGATACCGATCAGCTAGAATCAGCGGACACTGAGGGGGCCGAATGTCTGCATACAGTTCTCGCATAGCTCTAATGACCGGATTGATCTGTGCCGGGCTGTTATTAGCAGCATTTTATTTAGAGTTCGTTTCAGGATTAGTTCCATGCGCGTTGTGCCTGGCACAGCGAGCCATGTTCGCCCTGATTGGTATTGCGTGTGTTTTGTATCTACTACCGTTTTACGGATCTCGCCTAATCTTTGGCCTGCTCTCTTTGCTTGGCTCAGGCTTGGGTGTCTGGTTGGCTTCTCGACAGCTTTGGCTGCAATCCATTCCAGAGGATCAGTTGCCAGCGTGTGGGCCCGATATCTATTACATTCTTGAGCGTCACAACGTTTTTGAAGGTCTTAAAACGATGTTCTTTGGATCAGGAAATTGTGCAGAAGTGCAATGGATATTTCTCAACCTACCCATCCCCGGATGGACGTTGCTGTTTTATATTTTCACCGCCTCAATCTCTGTATGGTTGATTTTGTTCCGTGGACCGCGGCAATTCCGATTATTTAATAATTGAATGAATATCTTAGATTACGAGATGTCTTCGGATGGCAGCATTTCACCTAGGCAGGGCATCATCCCAAAAATGATGCCAATATACGCAATTGAGAAAACGATCAGGCTGCAGTTTAATCGCCTCGATGAAGTTTGTTCATCACCGACTCGAGATGCTTCAAGCCCTCAGCCAATACCGATGGGGTACCCGTTACACATTATTTCTTTTCTGCTGCACGTACACATCAGCCTCAAAGAATCCCCACAAGATAAATGCGACCAACTCTTAAAATCTCCAAAGGGCGAATAATAGATGTTTGAAAATTTCGCGCAACTCCTTGGCCTAACCTGGGTTCAACTACTTCTAATACCTTGCGTATTTATTATCGGCGGCATTTCCAAAGGAGCGCTAGGCTTCGGCCTCCCATTCGTCACTGTTTCGATCGTCCCATTATTTGCTCCACTTGAAGTGGCTCTAGCAGTTAATGCGGTGGTCCTACCCATTTCTAACTTTATGCAATTCACTCGAGGTGGGTTAATCCGTTCAACACTTTATCGATATCAGACCGTCGTAGTTGGAATCCTCATAGGCGCTCCAATTGGAGCCTACCTCCTGAACGTCATGGCGATCCAAATCATTGAATTAATCCTTGGCGTACTCGTGATGTGTTTTGTACTTGTCACGCTCTACAATCCGAAGATGAAAGTTCCGCCGAAAAAAGAGAGAAAGCTGGGTATTGGGGTCGGACTATTCGCAGGGGTGATCGGTACGATGACCACTATAAATGGCCCATTCTTTGTCATGTATCTTTTAGGTCTAAATATTGATCGACGCCAAATACTGGCCGCTCTTGGATTGTTATTTGTCGTATCGGGCCTCTGTTTCTCCATTTTCTATAGTGTATTCGGTATCCTCACTGTAGAGCGCGCACAACTGGGCGTTGTCTGCGCTTTTTTCGCGATGATCGGTATGTGGATTGGTGACAGGACTCTACGATTTGTTGATCTTCAGTCCTTCAGGAAACTAATTCTCTGCGGTCTCTTTATCCTCGGTTTGAATATTTTTTTAAGAGGCTTGGGATAAACCGTCGATAAGTTGCAGTATAATCATCGAAAATCCAGTCGACATAAACTTCAGTGATAGCGAGATGATGATTTTTTACTCAACGAAAATGACCTAACATGGAGTTTGTAGACTTCTATGTAAGCACCGCTAGTTTCTTTTTTTCACTTTTAATTTTATGGTCAGGTGTAGGAGCCGGAGTTTTAGTTATTCCGGTACTAATCACGCTGTTCAATATCGATCCTCTTGTGGCGATTGCATCAGGCAGTACGTTTGCGTTTATCTCGAAGATGTTGATGACCTTTGGACATTCTCAACAGGGTAATGTCGACTGGAAACTAGTCTATGTATTTCTCCGCATTTGTCTGCCAGTTACTCTAGTGAATGCTGCGTCACTTGCTTACCTATCAGATGGTAAGCCCAATGTATCACTCGAACTCTGTTTGATTATTGGCATATTACTGGCGGGCTGCCTCGCGCTCTCGGCACTTTTGAGTAACAGCGTCAAAGCTATCGTGGCGAAATGGCCACTGTCTTCAATGAGTTGCTCCACGGGAATATTGATGGGGATGACCGGCGTTGGAGGTGGTGTTTTAGTTGTCCCCACATTAGCGACAACAGGTGGTTTAACGATAAAAACTGCTGCCGCAACATCGATTCCCATTGGTTTGATTCTGTCACTTACTGTATCCCTAACCCTCGGATCTCGTGGATTAGTAGATTACCAACTTGTAATTTCATTATTGATAGGCACCGTCATCGCCATCCCCCTTGGTATGCGATTATTTTACCTTTTTTCGGACAATGTGATACGCCGAGTCACCTGTACGCTGATCGCCCTTGCGCTAACGGGCTTAGCGGTCAAAGCCGCTAATCTCGCGTCGCACCTTTGATTATTCCACAGAAAATTAACTTGGAGGTACTTCTCTGGGGTGATATTTAACGTGGGTACCTACAGCAGCCTATAATATTGTGAACTACCCAATGAGGTTGAACATATTATCCGTTATCAACAGGCAGGTCGTCACGGCTTCCCCATTCAGACCATGACCCATCATAAAGTTTCGGCTCATTTAGTCCGGCGACTTCTAATCCGAGCGCAAGCACACAGGCAGTTACTCCCGAACCGCAACTAACAACCACAGGCGTATTCTCAACGCCTGCCCGACTAAATAGCCCTCGAACTTCATCTGCCGATTTAAACAAACCGGATTCATCATCTA
>PBZS01000060.1 GCA_002730235.1 Gammaproteobacteria bacterium
ACATAGAGGCAGCCTCTTGAATAACCCCCGCCCCCCAGTCTAATTTCCTGTCATTTTCCTGTCATAAATGGTGCAGAACAGTGCAGAAAAATGCTGCCTAATACCCCTGAATAGGTTCTTAAGTATCTGATCCCCAGGCAAATACCGATTTCAAGTCCCGCTCTGGGCACCAATTAAATCACCGGAGCTTAAGGAGTTTAATCTAAACCTTAATCGCTTGGACTTTTATCTGAAATGGGAATCTCGATTTGCTAGTCTCTATGATGTAGAGAGTTCTATAAATCTTGAAGATTGGACTGTGTTGAAAGCCGGGATCCCATTGCAAGGCGATATCACGGAAACAAGCGATAAACTTCCAAATAGCTTTAATCGCATATTTTTTCGAGTAAAAGAAAAGAGATAATTAGCCTTTCAGTGAGGCTTTTTCATTCAATTTTTCACTCATTTCGTATTGGCCTTTTCCGCTTTGAGCATCGAAAGCAATGTTTTGACCATCTCAGGTTTAACATCCCATAAATTGTTTTTCTCGGAAGGGTCTAGGGCCAAATCATAGAGTTGCCCATCGGGCTCTTTATCTGGATTGCCTTCCCAATGTGTAAAGCCACCGGGGCCTTTTTGCGTGATCAACTTCCAGTTATTATGGCGATAGGCCTGGGCCTTATGATTCACAATTAAAGTCTCTCGTACTTGATAGCGGGTGTCGCCTTTTAGGACTTGTAGAAAACTCTGACTGTCAGTGCTGACAGCTTCAGAGAAGTCATCCTCGACGATCTCGGCGAGTGTGGCCATTATGTCCGTGAAGCCGATCATCGAATCGCTTGTAAGACCTGGCTTGACCAAGGCGGGCCATCGAACGATAAACGGCATTCGGTGACCCCCTTCCCAGGTGTCAGCCTTCATCCCGCTGTAGATGGAGGCCGAACTGTGATTGTATTTGAGACGATCCCTCTGGTACCAAACCGGTCCATTGTCTGAGGTGAAAATGACCAGGGTGTTTTCGGTTATTCCTTGATCGTCCAACACCTGGAGCACCTGCCCGATACTGTGATCCACTTGCTGGACGAAATCTCCGTACGCACCAATCAGGCTCGAACCTTTAAACTCGTTGGTGGGCACCCAGGGACCATGGGGCGAAGGAAATGCTAGGTAGAGAAAGAAAGGTTTCTCTTCGTGGGCTGATCTGTCGATATACTTAATAGCTTCAGCCGTCAGGCGAGGCGTTACCTCCTCGTGCTTAAATCCGGGAGCTATTTTCCCCGGCAACCAATTCCCATTATAAAACCGATCTTCACTCCAGTAGTATTTTCCATCGCCGTCTTCTGTTGGCATTTCAACAGCTTCTCTATTCTTAATGAAAAAATACGGTGGTTGATCCAGGGAACCCCAAAGACCAAAGAATTCATCAAACCCTCGATCAACTGGTCCCCCAGTCATGGTTTGTTTCGCAGTGCCACCGTTTCCTTTGAAATCATTAAATCCTACATGCCATTTACCGACCATGCTTGTGTGGTAACCGTTTCTTTTAAGTAGTTTTGGAAGCGTTATTTTTTCGGGACTGATAATACGATATGACTCCCTCATCGGGTAGCGACCCGTTAGTAAGCCGTAGCGGGAGGCAATACAGGTGGAGTGCGGTGCATGAGCGTCCCGAAACATCAAACCCTCCCTCGCCAGGCGATCAATCGCCGGAGTTTTTAGCCGAGACTCTGTATTGAAACATTGGGGATCTCCATATCCCATATCGTCCACAAGAATCAGAAGAACATTTGGCAAACGTGGCCCTTCGACAAGCTCAGAGCGAACTGCTTGATCCAATTGCATAGTCGTCTTCCCTAGGTCTGCCGAAGTGGCGGCGTAGAGCGTTCCCGCAAGCAAAAGCGTTATCAGGATAAACAGGGACCCTGGTTTTGTTACGATAGACGGAAGAGAGGGTTTCATTTTATAGTTCTTTTTTTGTTATAAAACTGAGTTTTGGGTATTGCTCTCATATTTCCGCCCGGACCTTGCCATTCCAAAGACAGCTGTGGGGTTTTCGGAGAAGCCAGATAGTTTATCCGCAACGGATGGAGGCCTGCCTCCAGAGCAATCGCTCCTGAATGAGCGCTTGAGCCTGCGGTGTATTGCGAATCGGCATCGATCAAGAGGGCATTGTGCAGGCGCACAACTGCCTTGCCGTTAGCGGTTAACGAAAAATGGTACACGCCGCTTTTCGGAACGCGTAAAAACCCAACAAACTGCTGTGCTCCGGGTATCGCTACCAACTCATCAACCACGGTCTGCTCGGTAGCCTTAAGCTGGTCGAACTGCGGCGTCCAATTGAAATCGCCAGGATAATTCGCACGGATTAAACCTGACTGAGCATCAATTTCCGTCACAGCGGGTATTAGGCCATCATCGTAGGGTCGAGGTGCCAACGGGTCGATGCGCCGCGAACGTAGGACCGCTGCTTGAAATTGCTGCTGTGTCGGCACATAGGATTTGCCCGCAAGGTTTGTGGTTTCTTTAGGATCGTTAACGGTGTTATACACTTCGAATACGCTCTGATGGCTCTCAATATTCACTCGAATGCCTTTGTAGTCGCCGATCAATACGCTCTGCATCTGGCCACGACTACGACCACGACGGTTTGCTTGGAATTCGGAAAAATCCGGTGTTTTACTGCCAATCCGCATTTCAGAGTAAACGATGCCTTGCAGTTGTTTTCCTTCGCCTACCAACGAAGAGACGAGTGAAACGCCATCGCTGACGGCAGGAGCCTGAATGCCCGCTATATCGCAAAAAGTAGCCATCCAGTCATGAAACTGCGACGCTGTATCCGACTCGCTTCCAGCCTTAACCCTCGAGGGCCAGCGCACCAAGGTTGGTACCCTCACTCCGCCCTCCCACATATCAAGTTTGATTCCGTCAAAGCGACCAAATGTATCCAGATAATCGGGCTCGTATTTGCCTACGTCATCCAACCCGCTTTCACTGAGCGTACCGTTGTCTGAAGTAAATACGATCAAGGTATTATCATCTATTTTTAAATCTTTGAGCAATTGAACTAGATCAGCCATGCCGTCGTCAATACGTCGAACCATGGTCGCATGGCGCCGGGCATTATCAGGCCATGGCTGTTCGTCATCTCCAATCGCGTTAGCAACCTCGGGATGCATTCCACTGTCGATCGTTCCTTTAGCCGTATTTATCTGCCCAATACTGTAGTCTTCATTCCATTTTATGCCTCCTCCTAAGCCACCACCTTTGGGATAATTCCCCTCTTCGGTAAGGTGAGAGTCGGTGGGGATGCGCAACCCCGCATGCGGTGCGGTGTAGCACAGGTAAATAAAGAACGGTTGTCGTGAATTCTTATTGCAATGATCCACAATCCATTTTTTCGCCCGTGCTGTAAACAAATCGGTTGAATAGCATTTCGCCAGGCGATCCGCAACATCGACAAAGCCATCATAGAGCGGACGGTTGCCAACCTGAGGATAGTGGTAGTGCGCATCGCGATGGGCAGTATAGCCGTAGAAATAATCAAATCCTCGAAGCAGAGGATGCGACGGTTCGGTCTCGGGAGAACGGTCGCCTCGAACCGATTCGATCACCAGCTTGTAAGGCCCACCCTGAACTCCCCACTTACCGATCGCAGCTGTCGCGTAACCCGCTGTTTGCAAAACAGAACCCAGCGTGTGCGTATTCGGCAATTCAGCATCGAACGCAATGTTTCGTATCGCGGAATGTCCCTGATGTTGACCTGTCAAAAGGGAAGCCCTTGTGGGTACGCATACTGGAGCCGAGCTATAATGCCGGGAGAGAATCATGCCTTCCCTTGCAAATCGATCTAGGTTCGGTGTCGAGAATTTCTGTTTTCCTTCGCGTTGGTTCTGCCAAAGGACTCCAATATCGCCCGCCCCCAAGTCGTCGCATAAAACGAAAATGATATTTGGACGGTCAGTCGCAAACAACCAACTGTTGGATACAAACCAAAAAAAGATGACGATCTGCTTAAGCATTCTGTATTGACATCATTTATTTCTATTTTGGTCTTACCCAATCGGCGGTGCAACATGGAGCGGCAAAACACCTATGTTTCAAAGCAGAATACTGGATCCCAGCTATTGGTGCATTAAACCAGTTTCTCCTTGCCGGGAACCGGTCGAGTTGGAAGCGGGTTGTCGCCGATTTCCCACTTGGCTGGAGTGAGGTCGAGTTGGGAGCCGTTCAAGGCCCAGTTATAGCTGATCATTCTTCCGGTGTAGGCGGACATTCGTCCGAGGATTGCGGTGAGCGTGGACTCCGCAATGCGTTTTCCGGTATTCAGGTAAGGTCCCTCGCCACGGATACTATGAATTAAGTCGACGTGCTCTTGCTCCTGGCCAGTTAGATGATGACGGTATTCGGCTTTCCAGGAATTCACCCCCGAGATCTTTTCGCCAGTAGAGGTGCCTTTTGCTCCGACTATATTCTGCCCGATCCGCACCGATGAGCCTGGAATCTGGCTGGACATGGCGGTGACTCGAGCTCCGTTCGGATACTCGTAAATGATGGCAAAGTGATCGTATATGTTACCGTAGTCGTGTACTTGTTCCAGACCTCCCATACCTATGGCTGAGACTGGGGGACCTCCAAAGGCCCAGTTCATGACATCGATCTGGTGAATAGCTTGCTCAACGAGGCAGTCGCCTGATCCCCAGCTGTGGAAATACCAGTTGCGAATTTGAAATTCCATCTCTGACCAGGCGGGGTTTTGTTCGTCTCGATCGATCTTCTTTCCCCAGTTGAAGTAGCAATCGCCACCACGCAGCTCGCCGATCTCACCGTCATGAATGCGCTTCATATTCTCGGTGTAACTATCCATGTGGCGGCGTTGAGTTCCGGCCACAACCGTCAGATTCTTCTGTCTGGCCAGCTCTGATACGGCGATGATCTTGCGAACGCCGACCGGGTCTACTGCAACCGGCTTCTCCATGAAGACGTGTTTCCCCGCTTCGATAGCTGCTTCGAAGTGAATTGGGCGAAAGCCAGGCTGAGTGGCAAGGATCACAACGTCGATATCTGTTGCCAAGAGCTTTTTATAGGCATCGAATCCGGTGAATTCGCGTTCTTTGGATACGCTCACTTTTTTAGTGATCGATCTAAACGACTGGAAGCCGTTTTTAAGCTTTTCCTTCGTTTCTTCTATCTTGTCGGAAAAGAAATCGGCCAAAGCGTAAAGTTCGACATTTGGCGCCGCGCTTAAGCATTGGTGCACAGCTTGGGTACCGCGCCCACCGCAGCCGATAAGGCCGACCTTAAGCTTATCCTCTGATTTTTGGTGGACGCCAAACGCATATGGTTGAGAGGCTAGAGCGGCCATGGTAGTCGCAGTTGCTCCGGCCCTGATGAAGTCTCTACGGTTCGTTTTTGGGGTGTCCTGATTCGTCATAATGGATTTCGGATTCTCGGTAAATTTCATATTTTACGCCCAATTGAGCAATCGGTATCTATCTAATTGCCCCGCCTAGCACCCCTTTTACTACACACGATTCAACTTTTAGACTTTGACCCAGTCAAGCCCTACCCCGCCATCGTTGATACCCCCTGAAATCGATCATGCGTAAGCATCGAAACTTAGCTTTATCATGCGCAGAGCGTTCCCGCAAGCAAGAGCGTGATCAGGATAAACGGGGACCCTAGTTTTGCTATTTTAGCTAGGTCTCATCAAGTTCTCTTTTTAATCACCAGATTCTTTCCACTCAATCAGACTTTTGTTAGCTCTTCGCATTATATCTTGTGGTTGCACTAGCTCTTGCTAGGCGAAGGTTGAGGTCGGGTCTATCTTCGAATCCCCTTAGGACGACAATTTTTTCAAGGGTAGTTTACGAATACTAATGCAGAGGCTGCTACTCGAATAACCCTCGCCCCCCCATCTAATTTCCTGTCACTTTCCTGCCATAATCAGTGCAGGATAATGCACCCTCAAGACACTAGCTGCTAGGGATTAGCCCCACAACCCATTGTTACTCTGGGATTTGTGCGATTTCGATTCCCGCCCACGCCTCCAATTTAAGTCCTGCTTATCAACTACTTAGGCCTTTAAATTACCGCATTTCGACCGCATTCCTACCAGATTTCTCGTTGATAAGTAGTCATGTTTCGTATTGGGTAGAGAATGCTGTTTTCAACAGGCATAGCGTCCCCTATCGAGTTTCCGAAGGCTTCCGGAATACGGATTGGAGCCGTTTCAAACAAAACCAATGGGAAAAAGTTCAGCTTGTCGTACCGGGTAAATCTGCCTGCCGCGATGACTGGTAAAGGCCGCATGCAGAAGCAGTGGTGCTTTCATTAAATTATTCCTGCCGAGCGTTGCTAAGCACTATTAGTTTATGCTACCTCGCGTATTTGGACGTAACCTTAGGCTTGAGAATTATTCTTAAATCTCATCTTTCATCCTTATGAGAAATTTACGCACTCACTTAATGGCGGTATTGTTTGTTTTCTTTATCCTTTCGCCCTTTTGCCCTGCTGGAGGCGGGCATAAGATATTCAATCTAGGCGACTTTGATCTTGAAAATGGAATTATCCTCCCTGACGCGAAATTATCATATGTTACTCATGGAAAATTAAATAAAAAAAAGGATAACCTTATTTTAGTTCCATCTGCCTATCTCGGGGATCACCATGGTTTTGATTTTCTTATAAAAGAAGGTAAAGCACTAGATCCAGCAAAGTATTTTATTGTTGCCACGGACATGTTTCAAAATGGATTGTCTAGTTCTCCTAGCAACACACCTGAGCCATTCAATGGCCCCAATTTCCCTTTAATTGATACTAGGGACAATGTTAAAGCCGGTTATAGACTGGTGACAGAAGTTTTGGAGTTAAGGAAATCTATGGGGTTGTTGGTTTTTCGATGGGTGCGCAACAAGCGTTCCAATGGGGAGTTAGTTATCCAGACTTCGTAAAAAAGATTGTTGGAATTGCTGGGTCTGCAGTTGAATACCCTCATGGAGTCGTAAGATTAGAAGGATTTATATCTGCAATAAAAGCAGACAGTTCATTTGAAAGAGGTAATTACGATTCTCCTCCAGAAACCGGTCTTA
>PBZS01000061.1 GCA_002730235.1 Gammaproteobacteria bacterium
GAATCAGTCAAATTACAGGCTCATTCTGATGAATGTCATAAGAATACAACATTCCCCCCTGCAAACCCACGGATTAGCGATTGTTTGGTTGGAAAAAGAAATATTCCGAACTGATATTTCCATGCAATGTGAGCAGCCTCTGCTGAACCCAATCCATATTTTGTGTGAGAAGGTCTGGAGTCAAACACTTAAGATCTAACTTTGTGAGACCATCAACAATACTATCTAACAAGTCTGTCGAGACACGTTGATGTGGCAATTGAGTCAACAAACGGTCCACCCGTGCAAGTGCAGCCGCCATCGACTGAGGAAAGTTTTCATTTCGCAACACGAAATCCAACACATCAATACCACGCATCCGATTGCGGGCACTGTGACGGTATAACTCGACACCGCCGAGCGCTGACAGTAAATTTTGCCACCCAATAGCCTCATAGCTGCTCCAGCGAGCGGAAATACCAGGAACCATCTGTGTGACGCGCGGGTCGACCAATCGGGAAACCATATCGGCATGTTCCAAACGATCGCCGAGACGCAAAAATAAAAAGCTAAGATCACGCGCCTGACTCGCCACCAGGCACCCGTGCCAGAGCCGACAATTCGAGATCACTTGCTTGAGCAGCCGAATCCGAGTGGATCGATCGAACCGTGCGAATGATTGCCGTTCAACCAGACCATGTAACTCGTTCAAAGCGATCCACGCATCCTTTGGAATCAAGTCACGCGTGACTCGCGCGTTTTCTCGGGCCGATGCAATCGAAACGCGTATTGAGCCCGGATGTTCTAGACTAAGAACTAGCTGTTCCATAACCTCGACTTCAGAAACAACCGGTCCAGAGTCACCGGATCCAAACACTTGGATCAAAGAATCCCAGTCATACGGCACACCAACAGGCATATCTAGGATTGTATCCGATGCGGCGATCGCCAAACGGGCAGTCGCTTCAGCACGTTCAATATAACGCGCCATCCAGTACAGATGTTCGGCCACTCTCGAGAGCATCAGACAAGGCCCTCATCTGCAACCACCCAGAAGTCCTTCGATCCACCACCTTGAGACGAGTTCACCACCAACGATCCCTCTGTGAGAGCGACCCTACATAACCCACCCGTCGAGCACCATCGATCTGAGCTTTGGAGCACAAAAGGTCGGAGATCAACGTGACGTGGCGCCAAGTCACCAACATCAGTCACAGTTAAGGTGGTAGAAATTGCAAGCGTCGGTTGAGCAATCCAGAACCGAGGATTTTCAATAATCTCTGCCCGTCGGGATTCTAAGTCCTCATCCGTCGCATGTGGTCCGACAATAATTCCATAGCCGCCCGATGCATCGGCTGGTTTTATGACCAATTCATCTAGGTGATCCAATACATATGCCCGCTGTTCGGGATCTGAACAAAGATAGGTCGGTACGTTCTGTAACAGAGGTTTTTCATCCAGATAATATCGGATGATTTCAGGTACGAACGCATAGAGCACCTTGTCATCCGCAACACCGCTCCCTGGTGCATTCGCGATAGCGACTTTACCCGTCCGCCATGCTCGCATAAGACCAGGCACGCCCAACCTGGAGGCTGGATTTAGCGAGTCTGGATCTAAAAATGTATCATCGATACGCCGATAGATAACATCTACACGACTAACACCCTCCACCGCTTTCATGTAGACGCAGTCGTCAGTATCTACGAATAAATCTGACCCTTGTACGAGTTCGGCTCCAATCTGCTGCGCCAGGTAGCTATGTTCAAAGTATGCAGAGTTATAAATTCCTGGAGTTAACACGACGATCACTGGATGATCAACCGGTCTTGGCGATAGAGCGTTCAACATATCAAGAAGATCAGAAGCGTATTGACTGACTGGAAGGATTTGGTGATTACGAAATAGCTCAGGATATACCTGTTTCATGACAGACCGGTTTTCAAGCATATAGGAAACCCCGCTGGGTACGCGGAGGTTGTCTTCAAGGACAAACAACGTACCAGTCTGGTCCCGTACAAGATCAGATCCGCAGATATGAGCCCAAGTATCAAACGGCGGACGAACGCCGCGTGCTAGTTCGATGAAGTGAGGGCTTCCCGTAACAAGTTCTTCTGGAACGATCCGATCTCTGATTATCAATTGATCATTATAGACATCGTTTAGAAATAGGTTGAGCGCTTCTAGGCGCTGCTTCAGACCCCTTTCGGTATGAAACCATTCTGATGCGCGCATTACTCTTGGCACTAAATCCAATGGCCACGATCGGTCTATATTTGTCGAATCAGAATAGACCAAAAAGGAGATGCCCTGGCTTTTTATGGCAGTCTCTAGCGCAGTTCTTTTTTCAGATAACACTTGCGGCGAGAGGTCTTTCAAAAAGTTCAGTAAACTATCTGCGCCAGGCCTCGCTCGACCATCTGATTTTATCAGCTCGTCGAAAAATTGTCCGGCTACAATTTCGGGGGTGACTTGGATCACAGTCCATTTGTCCAAATATTGAATCTAACAGTAGTGTCCTGTTTCAATCGGACCGACGCAAGGAAAAGAGGAATCAATGTTAGCAATTTTATCGCCTGCCAAATCACTGAATACCAATCTGAATGTTGATCATTCAATTTCGACGACACCACAGTTCCTTGAGCAAGCGACGAAACTTGTGGAAATGATGCGAGGGTTAAGCCCATCAGAGCTTGCCAGTCTGATGAAGTTATCGGATAAGCTATCAGCTTTGAATGCGGCGCGTTTTGAAGAGTGGAAACCGAATCATGAGGTTGATGGGTTATTACCCGCGATCTTCGCTTTTAACGGTGATGTCTACCGAGGCCTTGATGCACCAACACTTGATTCCCGAGCACTTGTCAGACTCGCGGACCGCGTACGGATTTTATCGGGCCTCTATGGGTTGTTAAGGCCTTTTGACGCGTTACGTCCCTACCGACTTGAGATGGGAACTAATTTGAAAAGCAAAACCATCCGATCACTACCCGATTTCTGGAGGACAGATGTGACCAATGCATTGAACCGTCTCCTGAACGGATGTCCCCTTATCAATCTAGCGAGTAACGAATATTCCGCTGCAGTAGATCTGAAATCTATTGAAGCTCAAGTGATCTCACCAATTTTTAAAGACCTAAAGAATGGGGACTACAAAATAATAAGTTTTTACGCTAAACGGGCACGCGGTTTAATGGCACGATTCATTGTTGAAACAGATGCTCAGTCAGCTGATGATCTTCATGGTTTTGACTATGGTGGCTACAAATTTGCTCCAGCATTTTCAAAACCTGATGCACCATGCTTTATCCGAGATCCGGGGGCGCGTTGAGAACACTCTCCCCGGACTCGATCATCGCACCCTGGCTTGAAACAATACAACCAAACAAGTTGTGGGTCATCGGCACGAGTGCACCTTCTGTGGTTGGTGACTATCAAATCCATACTGACAGTGAGGTAGCCGTCTTTAATTCTGCTGAAATTTGCTCACATCATGAAATGCCAAAAGCAGCCTTAATTGCACGACCTCTCACAACGCAAAAAGACCTGTTGATTGCGGGACAGCTTCGCAACCTGCTTATCCCTGATATCCTCGGTTTTGCGAGTGAAAAGCTGGCCCCAGAGTCACTTTACGCTTTGGCTTTCAAACGCGGTGAGGAGTGCCAAGAAAAAACATTTTCACTGTTCAGTTTTCATTACTCCCTTGCCAGCTACAACCACGTACGCGTTTGGAATAATCCTAGGTTTTGGGCGAATCCTGAAAACTGGAACAGGTATTGGTGGTGATATGCGGATGATCTCATTAGGGCTTATGCTCTTCTCAACAATTGCAAGCGCCACTATTGAGACTCCGGGTTTGAGTGATCGCGAATATCGATATCTTACACTTACGAATGCGCTTCAAGTTCTCTTAATCTCAGACCCAAGCACTGACAAAGGTGCGGCCTCAATGGACGTCTATACTGGAACCAATAACGATCCAGAAGAATTTCCAGGCCTTGCCCACTTCCTGGAGCACATGCTTTTTCTTGGTACAGACAAATTTCCTGATGCCGGGGAGTATCAACAGTTTATTTCGAATCAAGCAGGCTCTAACAACGCATTTACGGCCCCCGAACACACCAATTATTTTTTCTCTCTGAACCCAAAAGCCCTTTCGCCAGCCCTTGACAGATTCAGTCGTTTTTTCATCGCCCCAACGTTTGATCCGGACTACGTTGAACGGGAGATCAATGCGGTACACGCGGAATACCAATCTAAAATACGTGACCCAGCGCGCCTCAGTCTCGAGGCGACCAAAGGAGGGTTAAATCCTAAACATCCGTTCACCCGGTTCGGTGCCGGTAACCTCGATACATTGAAAAAACCGGGATTACTCGCTGCTCTGAAAACGTTTTATCGCAACGAGTACTCTGCCAACCGCATGTCCCTAGTAGTTCTGGGGGAGGAGTCACTCGATGATCTCGAGAAAATGGTGCGTGAACGATTTGCTGACATCCAGAACCATGGTCTTCCCAGAAGCGCGGTAAGAACACCTCTGTTCGATGTAAAACGATTACCCTATGTAGTGCACTCCCAACCAGCAACCGAATCAAGACAACTGACACTGTTATTTCCTGTCCCTGATACAGAGGCGTTTGCAGGATCCGCCATCCTTCAGTTCATTGGACATTTGATCGGTCACGAGGGCGAAACTAGCCTGTTAACCTATCTTAAAGCGGCAGGTTACGCCAACCATCTCGTAGCGGGTGAAAGTATCGGTATGACTGAAAGTCGCTCATTCTCGATAAGCGTCAACCTTACTCCAGAGGGTTTTGCTAACCGGGACTATATTATTGAGGAAATTTTCAAAGTAATTCGACTCATCGAGCAAGATGGATTGGAGCAATGGCGATTTGACGAATTAAAAACGGTCGCCGAAGCTACCTTTCGATTTGAAGAGGAATCCGATCCACAATCATTAGTCACCTATCTCTCTAGAAAGTTACATGGGGTCCCTGCTCATCAGTTGTTCACGCGCGGGAGGTTACTTACTGAATTTAAGCCCGAGTTAGTAAAGGATATACTCACCTGGTTGGCACCCGAACAGATGCTCGTACGAGTAATCGCACCCGAGATCGAACCGAGTGAAACAACTCAATATTACCCAACCCCTATCCATCGATTCTCTCTGGAAAAAAATCGGCTGGCTCGATTTCAAGTTGCTCGATGGAAGACCCCATCGATGGTGGAACTTCCAAAACCGAATCTATTGATTAATGATCCCCTTGAGCCAGTGCCCGCCGTCCGCAAAGCGACCATCGAGACTCAGCCTCATCCGCTTTTTATCACTGATGGCGCGACCGGTTATGTCCTGACCGAGAATCGGTATGGCCAGCCTCGGAGCGACCTCTTCATCCGGCTAAGAACACCTCTGGCCTCGAACTCGCCAGAAGCGACCATCATGAGTGATCTGCTTTCAGATGCCATCAACGAGCACCTCAACAGCGTTAGTTATACCGCAGCTTTGGCAGGAGTAGGGTTTGTTGCACGATCATCACAATCTGGTATCACACTTAAATTTTCAGGTTTTCACAACTCACTGATCCCACTGGTAGACCGCGTTCTTGATGCATTACCAATCCCATTGATCGATGAGGCAACTTGGACTCGACTACACCAACTGAAATCACAGAGCCTTGCGCGTGCTCAGTTGCAACGGCCATCTAGCCATCTGTTTGACGTGATGACGTCCAAACTCATGCCTCTGACATACGGAACGATGGAACTTAACGAGGTCTTGGCAGCCATCGATAGGACAACTTTTCATGAATACCAAAAAGCATTCTTCTCAGGTTTCAAAACAGAAATATTTCTACATGGCCCGGTTTCAAAGGCTATTGGCGAGGCATTGATATTGAGGTGGGTTGGTCGATTACCGATCGATAAAAATACGCCCGAGGTCGAAATCACGACCAGTTCCTGGCCAGGAAAGCAATCCCAAAGCTTCGAGTATGAGCATCCAGACCAGGCAGCAGCCGTGTTATACGTAGATCAGAACACGGATCCAGGCTCTCGAATACTCAATCAACTAGCCAGTAATTTGATCGAGGCTCCGTTTTACACCCGCTTACGGACAGAAAAGCAACTGGGCTACATTACTTTTGCTTCCGCGTTTCGTTTATTTAACACACCAATTCTGGTCGGAGCAATCCAGTCCCCGACGGTTGGCCCGGATAAACTGGCTCTAGCGATCGAGGCCGAGTTTCGTGGATTTGCTGATGTGGTTGAATCCATGACGCTGGAGCAGTTTGAGAGCCAACGTTTAAGCCTGCTTGATCGAGTCATGAATCCACCATCAACACAGGCGGAATTATCCAACGCTATCTGGAGTGCTATCGGGCTAAGGAGACCATTTAACGATCGAATGATGCAGGCACAGGCACTGGAGGCACTAACGAAGGATCAGTTTATCGCCTATCTCAGAAAGCGCATCCAAGGTCCAATTATATTGAAAGCGTATCGTTCAGGTAGCTAGCACCCGCTACAACTGGTTTAGGATAATTACTGAATTGGCCCTTGCGATGCTAAATACTTTCATGTGAAATTTTAGAGCCATGCCGCTTCATCTCCTATCAAGATCACACAGGAGGCTGGTGATCTAACCAGACCGTAAATCGTTGCAACAGCTCCGTTTGATGGGGCTCGAGATCGCCTCGCTGACTGAGCTCAAGTAGTTCGTTTTCGATCCGCTTTACGGAGGTCTTGAGACTTCCAACTCCCGTCAATTTTTCCCTTCGTGTCTTTTGCCACCGTCGCCATTCCGCCTGAGAAAGCGAGTGTGAAAAGTTTCGCGCGCGGTATCGGAACAAGAGTTCTCCGTATCTGGGATCATCAAATACTGGGTCAATCTGTCCTAGCGCGTCAGGATTCATGAGTGGTAACCCTGCTAAGAGATCCTTGTCAGCGGCCGATAGAAAGCCGCCCGTATACAATGCAAAATCGACATCGTCCGGCATCGACTGTGGTTCTTCTCGAAGAACCGCGAGCGCTAGTTGGTACAATTGCTTAAATGCTGGTGAATCCTGGATATGGTGCCAGACATCCAGGTGCCGATTTTGTATGATTTCATCGCGACCGAATGCTTGAAGTCTAGCCTTCACTTCGGTTTCCAATGCGGCCCGACGAAACAGCATGGGTTGTGAATTAATACGGACCGTATACAACCCAAGCTCTCCTGCTTGCCTCTTCAAATCGACAGCCGAGCGCTCCATGGACTCAACCAGTGCAATTAATCCGTTCATGACCGTTTCCGGCTCATTTCTCAGATCAAACGCAACATAGTCATTTGAACGCTCAGACAATCGGAATGGTATCCAAAGATCACGCGTAAATCCTTGTTCCCACCCCGCATAAGGCGTGACCTCCAAGAGACCCTCGCCACGTCCATCTGCCCGAATCTGGTCGGTCACAAAATGCTTATCAATCTGTTTCAGACACGAGGAGAAGAAATCAGCATCATAATGCGCGAGCTGGCGCGCGAGTCTCGCGGTTACCGCCACATCTGCAGACGCGTCATGCGCCCTCCTCAGATCCCGATCTAGCTGATTCAGAGGACCAATACGGTCAAGCTTAAAGCGAGGCCGCCCGTCTTGGTCTTCCGGCCAACGTATCGCTTGGGGAGCTAGTACAAAATAACTTAAAACGACAGGGTAAAGATCGAAACGAGCGCGACCATCCGCGTACTGCCAAGCGTAGGGGTCCCGCAATGATCGGTAGAAGATGTGTTGTGTAAATCTGTCATCAAAAGCGCGCGAGTTGTATCCGGCGACCACTGTCTTTGGCTCCATCAACTCGTCAAGATGATTCGCTAGCTCGGCCTCGGAAATACCGTCATGCTGATGGACCTCCGGAAGGATCTGATGGACTAACATCGCCCCCGGAGACGGAAGTACATCGTCTGGTAATCGCACCAGTAACGACTGGGAATCATCATGTGGCTCCATCCCAGGATCGGTGACCTGCCAACCCACCTGGACCGGTCGGTCCGCGGCTATGTCCCTGCCCGACGTCTCATAGTCGTACCAAAGAATCTGCACTCTAATTCTCGGGTAACGTCACGTTCAACTCCAACACAGATGCGTCGCCCTCGCGATCTACACGGATTGAGACCTGATCATCGCGGACCGCAACATATTTTTTTACTACGTCTAGAATTTCTCGTTGCAAGTCAGGCAAGAAGTCGGGACCCAGTCGATTCTGACGTTCGTGGGAAATCAATATTTGTAGCCGCTCCCTGGCCGCAGCAGCCGACGATTTATTTTTCCTTCCAAATAGTCCGAATATCGGCATTAATCACCCCCACCAAGAATTCGACTCAACAAACCCTGCTTTTTGGGTGTCACGAATCGAAGAGGACGATCCTCACCAAGGAAACGCGCCACCGCGTCACTGTAAGCCATTCCCGCATCTGACTCGGCATCAAGAATAACTGGAAATCCAGTATTAGAGGCCTTCAGAACTGCTTTAGACTCAGGAATCACACCTATGAGTTTCACAGCTAAAATGTCGCAGACATCTTCCTTGGAAAGCATCTCACCTTGATCGACACGCACGGGATCATACCTCGTTATCAACAGGTGCTCGTTTACCCTACCGCCTTCCTCAGCGTGCTTTGACTTCGATTGCAGGATACCGAGGATACGGTCTGAGTCACGCACCGACGAAACTTCTGGATTCGTGACTATCACCGCATGATCAGCAAAATAAAGAGCCATCGTTGCGCCTCTTTCAATGCCAGCGGGCGAGTCACAAACAATATATTCAAAACCCATGTCAGATAATTGCTCGATCACCTGACCAACACCATCCTCAGTTAATGCATCTTTATCTTTCGTCTGGCTCGCGGCTAAGATTGATAGCCTTTCTAGACGCTTATCCTGAATCAGTGCCTGATTTAAACTCGCCTCACCAGAGATTACGCTCACGAAATCGAAAACAACGCGGCGCTCGACTCCCATAACAAGGTCGAGATTTCGAAGCCCAACATCGAAATCAATTACCACAGTCCGATGTCCTGCCTGGGCCAGACCAGCCGCGATTGCCGCAGATGATGTAGTTTTCCCAACCCCACCTTTACCTGAAGTCACGGTGACAACGATAGCCAACTTTTTCTCCCCTTTATCCCATAGAAGTAAACGTTAATGTTTGTGCATTTGTATCTAATCTCACCCGCACTCTAGCAGACCAAAGATTGCTAGGTATCTGTTCGTCCCCGCAATAAGTACCCCCAATTGAAACTAGTTCAGGCTCGAACATAACGCAAAATATCTCGGCACCGGTCTGACCACCGACACCGGCGGCGACACGACCACGTAGCCGTCCGTATACATGAACATGTCCATCCGCCATGATCTCGGCGCCCTCACTCACCTGACCAATCACCACCAAATCACGGTCTTTGGCGTAAATCTGTACACCCGACCGAACAGGGCCCTCGATCACCAAAGCCGCTTCTCGTGCCGAATCTGCGGGTATCTGGCTAGGCCCTACGTCTGACTCCACACTGCTGGTATTGGATGATAACCAGGCTAAGCCCAACGTCGTGGCGGTAGCGCGATGACAAGAGTCTCCAGTCAAACCAATCAACCCGACCCCTAATCGACCCAAGGTATCGACCGCGTGTCGAATATCCTCGCTCTTATGGTCAACCGATGGTCTCAAAATAATCGCGATTTCCTGCATCAATGAGGGCGCTATTTCGCGCTGTCCTCTAAGCCAATGCTCGAGAGGTTCGCTATCTTTTGGCCATTCAAGTGTCATCACGCTGTAACGAGTCAAACGAATTTGAGGTGCTGGCATCATCTATTTACCTCGTCGAAAAAATAGTTCATCCTGCCCAAGAGTCACTTGACGAAACAACAGCCGTTCTTTAAAGTACGCGCCTCGATTGCGGGGTGGAGCAGCCTGGTAGCTCGTCGGGCTCATAACCCGAAGGTCAGAGGTTCAAATCCTCTCCCCGCTACCATTTTCTCTCGTGATTTTCTTGTCAAGTTCCTTGACGAGCTCGGCTAGACGAGGGTCGACGATTTTCCCCGCGCCAGCTAGCATCTCAATGTACGGATAGATAGAGCAACTCTCTGGTAGATCATCACCCTGCTCCAGTAGCTCTCGCATTCGCCCCAAAAAAATAAACTGTAACCACTCTTCAATTTCGAGTGTGTCGTAGCAAAAGGGCAATGAGCTAGACAGTGACTCCGCATTAGGCCGCTCATCTGACCATAAACCCAATTCTCTGAGACCGAGTTCAAGTGAATTCAGGTCGTCTACGATTGCAGCAGTCTGCCGGTTGGTCACCGTTGACACTCAGACTACGAAAAAAAGGGTTTTGGAATCGTCAAGTTTGGTCTCACAGTCAATCAATAACTGATTCATTTTCGCTCCTTCGACGACAGGGCAAGATTGACCCTACCATCAAGATCAATAATCCGCTGTGTCAGTTGTTTTCTGCTTGCATCCACGGCTTCAATAATCTGCTGTTGCTGAGATACCTGCTGTGAGAGGCGATCCATTTCCTCAGACAAAACCTCTAAACCCAAGAGAGCATTATTTGTGCTCGTAAGCTGTGCGAGTTGTTCGTTGATGCCCTCAACAGCACGTTGTATGTCTTTGATGGTTAATTCACTCGCCACTTGACCTGTATCGACCAGGTTCAACTGTATTTCAAGATCCGTTACCAGTTGTTTAGCGGCTCGCACCTCATCATTTAGAGTGATCATAGCTTGTCGGACACCGGTGACGGCATCGACCCGCGTCCTTTCTGTATTAATTTGTTCGCTCAAGAGAGCAATTGACTCATCAAGATTGGCCTTCAATGTTTCCGATTTTTTTTCTGACGCGTCAAATTGGCCCTTAAAGATCTGCGCTTGTTTCTTTGCATTCGCGTCAGTCTCAGCGTCTTTTTGCTTTATTTTATCTAACTGCTTAGCCAGAGCACTCAAGTCTGACATGATGTCAGACTGTAATCGCGATTCCACAGACTGCACCATCTTCCGCATTTGTGCGTCGGACTGAGCGAGCTCACCAATCCCCTGCGTTTGAGCTTTGTTCAATCGTTGTATCGTTGCCTCAAGCTTTTGAGCCTGAGTTTCTGCGCGTGTTAGCGCAGCTTGGTAACGGCCAGCCTCTTCCAAACCAAAAAACGCCGTACCAAAAGACACGCACAGACCCGTCAATACAAATAACCATAACAACCAATTAGACCCGGTGTTCGCAGTATTTTCGGGCCTGGCCGGCGGATGTGGTCCGGATTTAGGTTGATTCCTAACTGGTTCCTTTGGCAAAGAGATGGAGACTGAAGTGGTCAAATCATCATCAAATTTAGGTTCTTTACGCGTCATACACTTGCCTTTTTGAGATTGAAGTGTACCGAAAATCCTTCAATAAAACGAACCCACTACTAACGAAAAGATTGATTTGTTTGAGGTAGGCCCCACAATCAGCCGATTGAGATTAGCTGGAGGTTATCATGGCATTCGAACTACCATCACTGCCCTATGCGCCAACTGCCTTGACGCCTAATATTTCGGAAGAAACAATCGAATTTCATCACGGCAAGCATCATAAAACCCACGTAGATAATTTAAACAGTTTAATAATAGGCAGTGAATTTGAGGGCAAATCGTTAGAAGAAATTGTTAAAACATCATCAGGAAGCATCTTCAATAATGCTGCCGAAATGTGGAATCATTCATTCTATTGGCACTGCATGACCCCGGAACCTAGCATGAGACCTACTGGAGCATTTGCTGATGCTATCGACAGAACATTCGGATCATTCGACTACTTTAAAGAAGAATTTACCCAGATATCATTATCAATTTTCGGCTCCGGTTGGGCATGGCTAGTAAGAGCGAACGATGGAAGCATAGAACTAACATCTACTACAGGGGCGGGAAATCCAATAGTTAACAAAAAAAAACCATTGTTAACCTGTGATCTTTGGGAACATGCCTATTATCTTGATTATAGGAATTCTCGTTTAGCGTACGTGAAAGCTTTTTTAGAGTTGATTGACTGGGGATATGTTCAAGCGCGATATATTGAAAATGATCGAAATAACCAGATAAACCCTCGGTGACTTACCTGACAAATCTATGAGCATTTTTAAAAAATATTCTCAAGCCATCAAAGCTTGAATAACCTCAACGTCCAACCGTTTAAACCAATTGTGTTTGCTGTTACGTCTGGACTGGATGGGAATAACAGCAACCCCAACGCCATCAATATCATCTTTTTTAAAATCTCCTAACCCATTAGGACAAACGGATAACTTTGATAGGCCTTTCAATTTAATAATATCGCCAGTAACAGCGACGACCGCCTTAACAATTGGGCCAAAGTGAGGGTGTTTTACAGCTACAATATTTCCAACTTGGACCTTACCGTTGCTTAACATCTTTCTCACCACCAAATAATCACCATCGTAAAGCAGGGGAGTCATACTCCCGCCACATATTCGTACTATTCTAATCACGATACTGGAATCAGAACACCGGATAAACGATAGGTAGATTGGGAGGGTATGGACTTACCTTTTTCTCGACCGAGACTGTCTTCGTGTCCCAAAATGCTGCAGCAAAATCGTTGACCAGATCAACAAGCTCGAGAGCGTTGTTACGATTAGTCGACTGTTTGCAAGCACTTGCTTTCATCATAATGTCGTGAACCAAATTATGAATTTTTGGGTACTTCTCAAATTGAGCTGCTTTGAAATAATCTCCCCAAATCGTTCGGATTTCTGTTTTGACTTTCTCGGCTTCTTCCTCTTTTCGAATAATACAACGAGTGACTAAGTTCAATGACTCATAATTACTCATGTCCATTTCTGTTTCGGCAATAATATCGTCCAACCTAACTACGGATAATGCCGCTATTTGCGAAATGATTGGATCGTAAATTTTACAGGGAATATCACAGTGAGCTGAATATTTCTCAAAGTGAACCATTTCGTCGACTTTACTAAGAAACTTATGCATCAACTACCTCTCCTCTAGTGCGCAATTTTAACTGACGGAATCTTAAACTTTTCTCTTCGCTGAATCTCAGGTATTTCTTCCTGCACATACTACATTTACCAAGTGTCTGGCTTAAGCGGATAAAAAACGAAGGGCCTGAGAAATCCAGGCCCCTCACGTTATTTACATCATGCCGCCCATGCCTGGATCCATCGCTGGCATCGCAGGCTTATCTTCCTTTACTTCAGTGATCATGCACTCTGTCGTAATCATCAGGCCAGCCACCGATGCCGCCGCTTGAAGTGCAGTGCGCGTCACTTTGGCTGGGTCTAAAATTCCCATTTTAATCATGTCGCCGTACTCGCCTGATGCGGCGTTGAAGCCGAAGTTACCCTCGCCCTGCTTAACCTTATCGACCACAACAGACGCCTCACCGCCAGCGTTCGTGACGATCTGCCGCAAAGGTGCTTCCATGGACCGCTTAGCTATCTGGATACCTACGTTCTGCTCTTCGTTATCGCCAGTGAGCTCGCCGACGGCCTGTAGAGCACGAATCAGTGTCACGCCACCACCTGAAACAACTCCCTCTTCAACCGCAGCGCGGGTGGAGTGGAGCGCATCCTCAACACGCGCTTTCTTCTCTTTCATTTCAACCTCGGAACCAGCGCCCACCTTGATCACTGCAACACCGCCAGCTAATTTCGCCTTCCGCTCTTGGAGTTTCTCGCGATCGTAGTCTGAAGACGTCTCGTCGATCTGTGCTTCAATCTGCTTGACTCGGCCTTTGATATCTTCGACTTTACCTGCGCCATCAATAATAGTCGTATTTTCTTTAGAGATTTGTACGCGCTTTGCTGTTCCAAGATCGTCTAAGGATGCTGTCTCCAACGATAGACCTACTTCCTCCGATATCACGGTGCCGCCAGTCAAAACCGCTATGTCTTGCAGCATGGCTTTGCGGCGGTCTCCAAATCCAGGAGCCTTCACGGCAGCGACTTTCACAATACCGCGCATGTTGTTGACCACGAGAGTCGCAAGCGCCTCGCCCTCTACATCTTCTGCGATCAAAAGTAATGGTTTACCCGCTTTCGCGACGCCCTCCAATATTGGGATGAGATCGCGTATGTTAGAAATCTTCTTATCAACCAACAACACAAATGGGCTCTCAAGCTCCGCCGTCATGTTATCTTGATTGTTAATGAAGTAAGGGGACAAGTATCCGCGATCAAATTGCATCCCTTCGACCACGTCCAACTCATCGTCGAAGCCAGAACCTTCTTCAACCGTGATCACTCCATCCTTGCCAACCTTTTCCATCGCGTCTGCAATGATTGACCCTACCCCCACATCGGAGTTGGCTGAGATGGTACCAACCTGTGCGACGGCTTTTGAATCCTCGCATGGCTTAGCCATTCCTCCAATTGCCTCAACCGCAGCCTTCACAGCTTTATCAATACCACGCTTGAGGTCCATTGGGTTCATACCTGCTGCGACGGACTTCAGGCCTTCGTTGACAATAGTTTGCGCGAGCACGGTTGCGGTCGTCGTACCGTCACCAGCAACATCAGATGTTTGAGAAGCAACCTCCTTCACCATCTGCGCCCCCATATTTTCGAACTTGTCACCAAGCTCCATCTCTTTTGCAACAGATACCCCGTCCTTTGTCACCGTTGGTGCACCGAACGACTTATCTAAAACGACATTCCGCCCTTTGGGGCCAAGTGTCGTTTTAACGGCGTCTGCCAGAATATTTACGCCAGCAAGCATACCCTGACGGGCAGCATCACCAAATTTTACGTCTTTAGCTGTCATGTCTTAACAATCCTTTTCTCAGGGGGTCTTACTTTTCAATTACGCCAAGAATTTCTGACTCGTTCATAATCAGAAGCTCTTCACCGTCTACTTTGATCGTGTTCGACCCCGAATACTGGCCAAACACCACGGTATCGCCGACGGTTACCGCAATCGCACGAACGTCTCCGTTGTCGAGTGCCTTGCCTGTTCCGACGGCAACGATTTCACCCTGATTTGGCTTCTCAGCCGCTGATCCAGGAAGCACAATGCCGCCTGATGTTTTTGATTCCTCTTCCATGCGACGTATAACGACGCGATCGTGGAGTGGACGAATGTTCATTTGCTTGCATCTCCGGTTATTGACAATGAACTTGGGCGTCAGCCCAATCTCGTCCTCCCGGACCGATGAGTTGGAACACTTTCCTTAGCTCACTGGACGGGAGGTTTTCAACGCCGGGGATTACCTATCACCCGAACAAGCCGGATCATGCGGACACATTTCTGTTTTTTCAACGGTCTAACTAAAAATTTCTATCGTCGACACGCCGGAACTCGCCTTCGATTGTGATCTTGTCGCGGAAGCGGTCAATCACCTTGCAGAGGAGCCATTGGCGAGTCTGTGGGACCAATAACGCAAATCCGACCGTATCAGTCACGAACCCTGGGGTCAGCAACAACGCGCCGCCGACGGCCAGCATGAACCCGCTCACAAGCTCGGAAGCCGGTATTGAGCCCTCGTTCATTTTTCGGCGAGCATCCAATAAAGTCGACAGGCCCTGTTGCTTTAATAGCGACAGGCCTAACGTGGCGGTCACAGCAACAAGTGCGATTGTTGGAAGAGCACCGATCCAACCCCCAACCTCGATCAAGATCCACATCTCGATGATGGGTACTGACATAAAAACAATTAACGGCATAACCACTCCTCTTTAGCTCAGGATACCGATTTATCGATCAAACATAAAAGAAGAGTATTTTTGCAGTGCACCCAAAATCCGTGCAATGATATTGCATCGCAACAATTTATTCTCGCGCCTGCAAATCTACACACGCTTAGGACAGATTATGGATCTCGATGACAAAGTGGTCGTCATTACCGGCGGAGCCCAGGGCTTAGGGCTTGCAACAGCAATTCGATTAGCTGGGAAGAAACCTCGCATTGTACTTATTGATACCAACCCACATCAGTTAGCCGAAGCCAGGCAGGTCGTCGAAGCCGCAGGGGCGACAGTTTCTACGTGGGAATGTAATGTTTCTGATGAAGACGCAGTCGATAAAATTTTCGACCAAATTAATATGCATAATGGTCGTCTTGATGCCGTTATCAATAATGCCGGTGTAACCCGGGATGCATTGCTCCTGAAGATCAAAGAGGGTGTCGTCGAGAAAAGGATGAGCTTAAAGGAATGGAACCAGGTTATTGACGTGAATTTAACTGGCACATTCTTGTGTGGTCGCGCGGCCGCAACTGAGATGGTAAAAGCCGCAAATGGCGGTTGTATTATAAATATTTCGTCAATATCACGCCATGGGAATATGGGCCAGACAAACTACACAGCAACCAAGGCAGGCGTCGCAGCAATGGCAGTCACCTGGGCTAAAGAGTTAGCAGAACAGGGAATACGCTGTGTCGCCATTGCACCGGGTTACATCGGTACTGAGATGGTTCTCAATATGAAAACAAAGGCGTTAGAAAAAATTGCGGCAGGGATTCCTGTACGGCGTCTAGGTCAGCCCGATGAAATCGCTCGGACGGTTGAATTCATTCTTGAAAACGAATACGTCAATGGTCGCGTGATCGAGGTTGACGGCGGTCTTCGGGTTTAAAAAAACTTGCCTTTCGGAGCATTCTTCAGACAATTATACTGCGGTCTGGGAGGATTATGACACTTAATGACACTTTAAAAGCCTACCTAGACAAGCGCATTCTGTGGGTTTTTCTCATGGGTTGTGCCAGTGGCTTCCCCTGGGTACTTATCGGTTCGGCGATGTCGGGATGGCTTAAAGATTCAGGACTGACTCGAACTGCTATTGGTCTTTTTGGATCAATATTCGCGGTTTATGCAATTAATTTTCTTTGGGCGCCTCTGATCGACCGCGTCAAGATCCCAATACTCGGAATTCTGGGGCAACGGAGAGGATGGATATTAGCTACCCAACTGATCATGCTGGCTCTCACAGTCTCTGTTGCAAATGTCGATCCAGCCCAATCTCTTATGTTGACCTCGGTACTGGCACTAGGCATCGCTAGTGCATCAGCGACTCAAGATATCGCAGTTGACGCATACCGAATAGATCACTTTGCTGACAGCCCCAAACATCAATTACCTGCGGTCTCAGCGATGGCAGTGATCGGCTGGTGGACAGGTTATTCAATGCCTGGCTATGTAGCTTTCCGCTACGCAGACACTTTGACCTGGTCTGGAGTCTATTGGATTCTCGCGGGATTTATGGTTTGTCTGATTGGTTTGACTTTAATGGTACAAGAACCGGTATCCGACCGAAAAAAACTTCAAGCTGCCCTCGGATCTAAGTACACCAAATTTGGAAACACCGGTTCTGGTCAAGCTTTACTCTGGGTGACTCTAACTGTTTGGGAACCACTCGCCGAATTCATGCGTCGAAACGGTGCCAAGACTGCTCTCGCGATACTCTTATTTATATTTTTATTTAAAATCGGTGAGGCTTTTCTAGGTCGCATGTCCATTGTTTTCTACAAAGAAATTGGGTTCACCAATGAACAGATCGCTGAATATACTAAGATGCTCGGATGGCTTGCCACCGTTGTATTTACCCTACTTGGTTCAATCATTAACGTCCGTCTCGGTGTTGCTAAAGGATTACTGATCGGTGGGGCGGCGATGGCACTGAGTAATCTGATGTTTGCTTGGATAGCAATCACTGGTCCGCAAGAGTGGTTATTTGCGGCAACTATTATCGTTGATAACTTTACCACGGCGTTTTCAAGCGTGGCCTTCGTTAGTTTCTTGACGGCGCTCACTGGACGAGCTTTTTCGGCAACTCAGTATGCCTTGTTGGCCTCGATAGGAAACCTTGGCCGAACTACTTTGGCGAGCGGGAGTGGTTGGTTCGTAGATATAACCGGTAGTTGGGTCTTGTTTTTCATATTGACAACCATTCTTGTGATTCCCGGTTTAATTCTCTTGATAATTATCCGTGATCGCGTAACAGCTCTAAGAGGAGATCAAACAAATGGGTAATCGACTCACGAAGCTCTACACTAAGACAGGAGATGACGGAACAACTGGACTCGGTGATGGTTCACGAACTGCAAAAGATAGCGTCCGCATTGAGGCAGTTGGAACTATTGATGAACTCAATTCTTGGATCGGCTTACTGATTACCGACCTACCGGTCGACGAGCCTTTGGTTGAGTCGTTGACTGAAATTCAACACCGTTTATTTGACTTGGGCGGTGAGCTCGCGGTCCCCGGCTTTCAGCTGATCAAAAAAGAAATGGTTTCGGATCTTGAAGTTTTATGCGACCAATTGAACGGAGCGTTACCTCCGCTCAAAGAATTTATCCTACCAGGTGGATCAAAATCTGCGGGTCTCTGCCACATGGCGCGAGCGATAGCGAGACGCGCAGAACGCATCATCGTCACTCTAGGAAAAGAAGAAGCTGTTGCGGACGACTTAAGGC
>PBZS01000062.1 GCA_002730235.1 Gammaproteobacteria bacterium
CCTTCAGCATATATCTTACCAAAAATTTCAGTAGTTTCATCGTCATAATCTCTGGAGCTTTTATGCTATTTATCACTCTTGAATTCGTAGTTAAAAACAGGAATAGGTTTTTTAAAAACAGTCAATAATCTTAAGTTTATATGATCTAAAAAGATTATCTAAAATTGGAATAAAATCTTTATCAAAAAAATAGTTGATGGGGAATTCAATTGTTCAAAGCGTCCCTTTGATCCCAGCTTTTCTGAAGGAGAAGTGCCAGAGTTGTCCAATGGGACTGACTCGAAAACAGTAGTTTACGGGTTCGAATCCCATTACCGGCTCCAATCAAGAAACTAAATAAAAGCTGCATATGGCGGGATTGACGATTTCTATTCTATCCCATTCCAAATAATTTGGTTCGGCTTAAAATACATGGTTTATAGGGTAACATTAGGGAGTCGGCGTTCATGAGCCCTGAGCTAAAATCCAAAATATTGCTTAACGGGAACTAGCAATTAAACGTTCTTGCGGGCCCCTCAGGGACGGGTTCAAGAACACATTTAGAGTTCGATTCTATGCAGAAGGCATTCGTTTACGCTGAGAGGCTTTTGGTACAAGTAAACAAGTATGGAGCTCCAGTACTCGGTTGACAACTGCGGCAGCATTAGACGCCAGAACGGCTCTTAAAATGCTTGGAGAAACCAAGCTTGGCGAAGGTAATGAGCGTGCGTTAAAAGTGGCAAAGAAGCATTAATTGGAACATCTCGAACGGGAGGCACAGTCTCACTCTTTCGAGGAAGTCTATCAACTCTCAATCGAGTCCAGAAAAGGTAGAAGAGGTTAGTAGACCAACCACGAACAAGAAAAGACAGCTTCTATGGGCGACTCTCTGCCTCGTACGCCTGCTTCCGGTAATCAGCGGGTCAATGAGAGGGGATTTCTCAATTACTTTGGGTCAAGTGGAATCGATGCTATATCTTAAGGCCAGATACTGAACTTCCTGTATCAGCACTGCAGCTAAAATGTGTTCAACTTCAATCGGGCGTTGTAGACCATAAAGCCCGTGTTCAAGCATGCTCATGACAGGGGTTAGTTACAGCATGATTCGACTGGTGGTATTTATCTCAAAGATAATTAGAAGGCGACGGAGGTTTTTAGGATCGATGAATTTAATCGAGTTGTTCAACTTATCCAGGCCGGTGAATTCAGGGATCTGGGGCTGGCGTAACTTTCCTTATGTTCGCCGGACTGAGGCCGTCTGAATTGATGGGGAATAGGGACAAGAAGCCTCTCGACTGGGATAAGATTATTCTGAGGCCCAAGGGTGCCCACACGAAGCCGTACATCGATGTGCCTCCTGAAAGCGATAAGCTCAAGGAGGGGAGCTTAGTGGATAGGTAGCCGAACCTCATCTAGTTACCGCCGCCTGGACTGGCTTCGTCCAAGACGTAGAAACGCTCAGCTAAAGCAACAGGCAGCAGCGAGCAAACTACCAGGGGAATGCGAACAAAGGAGTGGATGTTACAATCTTCGAGAAAGCGTTCTTCGGTATCAATGAACAGGGGTAATCTTTATGTCAGTCGGACCAAGTGTAAAGCGGGTCCATGAGGCCTTTTTTTTGGCGATGAATGCATAACGATACTTCCTGCAACCGTGCCCCCCTGATGGGTAGTTTGAAAACTTGTAATTAACACGATTTCGATCCCTCAAGGCGGTCTTGAGGGAGTTAAAATATTCAATCTCTTCTGAAGTGGCTACAGAATTTACTTAACTTACTAAAAAGCAGTACGATATGATATTGTAGGATAAAGATACAAAACTGAACCGACATCAGTTGTAGGGGCAGCACTATCTGGGGTTCGAATCCCTCCTTCTCCGCCATTTCATAATTTATTCTAGATCGAAAGAGCGGAATCAACCTTTAGTTTCCCCTCTCAATCAAATCTGAACAATTGAATTTCCTATCAATAACGCATATCCTTATGAAGAAGCTCCATATCAGACAATATGAATGGAGCGCTGTAACAATAGGAAAAATTAGTGAGAATTCATTCACAGAGAAGGATTCTGATGAATTTTATAATAATATTTTAACAGATGATGAAACTTGTTACAGAATAGGTATTATTGACTTTAGGTCTCTCTGTGAAGCAGATGCTCATGAAGAGAGACGTCAGTGGTATACCTGGAATATTCTTGGCAATTAAAATTTTATGAAATCGTTAGTAACGGGTGGTGCGGGATTTATCGGTTCTAACTTGGTAGAGACTCTACTGGGTGTCGGACATACTGTTATATGTGTCGATAATGAAAGTTCTAATGTACAAGATAAACCCTACTGGAATAACGATTCTATTAATATCCGCGGAGACATCAGAGATCACACTCTGATTTCTTCTGCCATGAAAGATGCTGATTATGTTTTTCACTTGGCAGCAGAAGCACGTATTCAACCTGCAATTGAGAATCCTATTAACGCAGTTAGTGTTAATGATCTTGGAACTACAACGGTTCTTCAGTGTGCAATAGAGCATCAGGTGAAAAAGTTTATTTTTTCTTCCACGTCTGCTGTATATGGAAGAAATAAATCTCCCAATGTTGAAACTCAATCTCCAGATCCTCTCAATCCATATTCAGTAACTAAACTGAATGGTGAAAATCTCTGTAAGATGTACACGGAATTGTTTGGTCTTCCCACAATCATCTTTAGATATTTCAATGTTTATGGTCCTAGACAACCTGTGAGGGGTCAGTATGCACCTGTTCTTGGCATTTTTGAGCGACAGAAGGGTGCTGGTGAACCTCTAACTATTGTTGGTGATGGTAATCAAAGGCGTGACTTTGTTCATGTTGAGGACGTCGCTCGCGCTAATGTAATGGCAGCTCTCGCAGATCTAGGACAAGATGCTTATGGTGAAGTGTACAACATTGGCTCAGGGCAGAGCTTCTCTGTAAATGAAATTGCAGAAATGTTTATACATGAGAAGACTTATATCGCTCCTAGACTTGGTGAGGCAAGAGTCAGTCTTGCTAATAATCAGAAGATGAGAAAAACTTTTGCGTGGACACCCGCTCACGATCTTGAGAAATGGGTGCGTAGGTAACTATGATTCAAATCTTTACCTCCGTAGTTAAATGAAACCCCGTGCAGTTGCTGATGATTTGAACTAAAACTCAGGTCCTAACAATAATCGAACTTCCTCAATCCACTGGAAAAAACAGTCATTTATAGTATGAAGGCCGAAAAAACCTCTCCTCCCAAGTTCAGTGTTCTGGGCATTTTTAAGCGCGTTTGGTTGCTTATGACGCTGCGTGAGCAACGACGTGCAGGATTCGTTTTCTTCGGTATATTCATCAATAGTTTTGCGGAAATCTTGGGGTTAGCAGCGGTCGTGCCGGTGATTGGACTGGTCATTGATCCGGGTCTCATTCACGAAAATGACCACTTAGCCCGTGCGTTTGAAATAACCAGCAGTATCGGAATTGATACCGAGCGCAAATTCCTGATGTTCGCTTCGATCGGATTGGTCGCGGCGTTTTTATCCAAGGCCTTTCTCAATCTCGGACTGAATCTCATTCAAACACGCTTCTCCTATGCCATCGGCCATCGAATCTCCGGGACGATGTGGAAGTATCACTTCTCCCAAAGTTTGGAACGCATGCGATCCACCGAATCAGGAAAGGTACTTACAGAAATCGGTTCCTGGCCCTTAGGACTCGCCAATATATACATCGTTGGGAGCATGCGCCTTCTCAATGAGCTCATCGTGATTTTCCTGATTGCGGTGGGACTGTTCGCCTACAATCCCATCGTTTTATTCAGTGTCTCTTGCCTCGTTGCAATCGGGGCAATCATCATTCGTAAATTCACGAAGCGACGACTTCAAAGGTACAGTGAAATCCGCAGAGCCCTCGAGCCACAAACGGGCACATTAATCAATAGTGCAGTGCGTGGATTCTTGGATGTCATGAGTTTTCGAGCTTCTAACGCTATAAGATCCGATTATTTAAGAAAAACTAAAATAATTTATCGAATTGCGGGCAATTCACAAATCATGAACGCAGCACCGGCCAAACTTTATGAGGTTCTGGCTGTGACGGGCTTAAGTGGGGCCATCTTGATCAGCCTCTTGCTGTTGGAACGCAATGAGGCATTTCTGAATCTCCTGATTCTGATGGCGTTGAGCGCTTACCGCGTAATGCCTTCTATGTCCCGAATGAATGGACAAATCATGTCTATGAGAGGGTCGATGTTTATACTTAACACCATCGAAAAAGCCTTGCAAGAATGGGAATTAAAAAAGGACCTGCATCAGGAAACTCAGTCACCCGTTTGGAAATCCGCTGTGATCCGCTTGAACGATGTCACCATCGGGTATGAGAATTTATCCCAACCTGTGATCGCAAATCTCACCCATGACTTTCAACCGGGTCAAATCCATGCCATTGTCGGACCTTCGGGATCTGGCAAAAGCACCTTGGTAAATACCATTCTCGGTCTCCATTCGTTTTCTGCTGGATCGATTTCTGTGGGAGAAACAACGGATTCGACTCAGACCCTGGGCGGTGAAATTAAAATCAAAGATTGGCTCTCTCAAATCGGATACCTCAGCCAACAGCCGTTCCTATTCAATGGAAGCGTCCGAGATGTTTTGACCATGCGTGTACAAACGGATCGCATCAACGAGGAACGAGTTCAACAATTGATCAATGTATTGGAATTGAACGATTGCCTCGGTGAAAATCCACTCGATTTCGAATTGCTTGAAAGCGGGAATAACTTGAGTGGCGGACAACAACAACGTTTGGCAATTCTCAGAGCCCTGCGCATTGACCGACCTGTATTGTTGCTAGATGAAGCCACAAGTGCCTTGGATGAGGCCAAGCGCGACGCCGTTTTTGGCTTGCTACGGGAGCGCGCCGCTATCGGAGTCAATGTGTTACTTATAACCCACGACATGAGTATCGCAGTGCAATGTGATACCATTTTAAATTTGAGTGAAGGGTAGCTGCCATGCCGAATACACTTGATGTTGACAGTCGTTGAAAGGAAATAAGCGCCATCTTTGTTACTGTGATTTCGATTTCACTTTAACCAAAAGACAGTCAGTGGCTTGTGGGTCTTCCTAATAAGCTTTGCAATTCGGCTTTCCCATTGAACTGTAAGGTATTCGGACTATCCAGAGGTGTTCTTGGCTTAAATAACCCTTCAGTCTTAGATCTACCATAGGTTACGTTTAGCTAACGCATTTCTTATGAGATCCTGACGCTAACATCTTCTCGTTTCTAGCAATTCCAAGTGATTGAAGCATCAAACCTAACCGTTACGCACAGATCGGCGGTGCCGTTGGACCCGCGCGGGTGTGGCTACATGAATAAAACGAAAGAAACACCCCGAAAGGTTACCCCAAAAGTTTAAGACCTTGGTTGTTGATAGGAAATTCAATTGTTCCGATTTAATTCAGAGGGGAGGATTAAGGTTGATATCGGGCGATCATGTTAGAAAGTCCGCGGATTGGTGTGGATTAAAAGGCTCTATTGGTACTATTGGTTGATTTCAATGGATACGTTGGACACCGCTCTTGCCGCCTTGGAAAACATAAGAATATCCAACCGCACCATCGGAATCATCCCTCACATCGATGCCCTCAAGCAACTAAACAACGCTCAATGCGGGTCGAAAAAGGCAGTAACGGATACGGAACGCTCCCCTTCGCCACTGGTGCGTTAACAGTCGTTGAGGTCCAAGTATTCGGAGACATTTTTTCAGACATAACACGAATACCAACTCATTGCTCCGCCCGCATCGCGTTCCACAACATCATCCCACAGATAAATCTATGCCCTCCACTTGCTTTGATACCAGTCGTCACGGATGGTTTTGGCAGATAGGTATCAAGTTCAGCGGAATCAAAAAACTGATGCAGTGATTCGCGATTTGGCTCGGCGGATCAACGCGGCGGATCGTGTCCGCGTTGATCGAGCACCATGGAGCACCCGAACATATCCGCAGCGACAACGGTTAGGAGTTCATCGAGAGCGGGCTGCACAGCTGGCTTGCCGAGAATCGGATCAAGACGCTCTACATAGAGCCTGGAAGCCCCTGACAGAACGGATACGTTGGGAGCTTCAATGCGCGTTTCCGAGAGGAGTGCCTCAACCGCGAGCAGCTTTTGACTTTGACCGAGGCTCGAGAGGTAGCCGAAGACTTGCGATGGAAGTACAACAATATACGCCTCCATCGCTCGCAAGGCCATATTACTCCGCTGGAGTTCGCTTTGGAACTGCCGGAGGAAACCGAAGCGAACCAATGTTGGGCCTCCAGTCGGCCTATGGCCTCCTTGCGTCCCAACATTGACAAACTATACAACCTTAACCACATCATCAACACGTTCAGGTTAACGAAAGTCATGGCTCAGTTTGGGTAACTCGACCAAGAGTATTTTGAAAGAAGAAGTTAAATCATGAAGAAGTTACTTACTTACTGTCTGTGGGGAAGCAACCCAACATACAATGTTGGTGCGTATCGAAACGCGGAACAGGCACAGACGTTCTTTCCCGACTGGATTTGTCGATACTACGTTGGATTGGACACACCAGAGAATACCATAAATACACTGAAAGAGTATCCCAACACCGAAGTTATTGAGATGGGTGTAGAGGGAACGCCCTCCGCAATGCTCTGGAGATTTGAGTCGATTGATGATCCAGATGTAGAAATCATGATGCCGAGAGATACGGACTGTCGTTTTGGTCATCGAGAAGTGGGAGCAGTCAAAGATTGGATGGCGAGCGGAAAGGGATTTCATATCATGCGAGATCATCCTTACCACGCAACGGCGATGTTGGGGGGTATGTGGGGTATGAGAACGGGTGTGATGGATGTTCCTATGAAAACACTTGTAAAGACGTATCTTGAAGATCCAGAAACGAAAGACGAAAAGGGAATGGATCAGCTGTTTCTTACCAAATATGTTTGGCCAATTGCGGAAAAAGATAACCTCACACACGATCCCTTTTTTAGTTCAAAGGACTTTCCAACGAAAGATCGAACGCCGGGGGAGATGGTTTACTTCGTTGGTGAATGTGTGAACGCCGACGATGGACTATGGTCCAAGCACGATCGTGATGTTCTTGACCGAGCGGAGGGACGAGTAAGTGACCACGAAAGTAATAATGTCGTGTGACGACAACCCATACTATCTTGACTTCTGGCCTCTAGTTTCTAGAGTATGGAAGGAAAGAATCGGAATAGATCCAGTCCTCATTCACATCGGACACTCTGATGTGGACGATTCTTTCGGTGAGGTTGTAAGCATGAAACCAACCAATCACCCAATCCACACACAAGCACAACTGGCAAGGTTGTGGTATCCTGTATACGAACCTGACAATCTGTGGATCACAAGTGACATCGACATGTTTCCAATCTCTCGAACCTACTGGGCCAAACATTCGCAACCCGGTGATTTTGATTGGAAAAATTTGAACACAGACCTTCGTAATTATTTCCCAATCTGTTATAATGTTGCGACTGGCAAGAAGTTTAGAGAGATTCTAAATGTGGTTGATGACTTTGAGGCATTCGTGGATTCAGTTCTTATTACATACAACAGTGATCTCACCCACCGTCCCGAGAACTGGGTCGGGGAAGAGATGAGCAACTGGAGTCTAGATGAAATCTATTCATCTAATATGATCTGTTACCACCGCGACCTTGGAGCAAAAATTGAGCAACCACTTCGACCCGGCGGGTTTCATGATGGCGGCCGAATCAATCGAACGCGATGGCAGTATGATCCCAGAGGAATCGTAGAAGATTTCTATATTGATTGCCACTCACTTAGACCTTATATATTAAATAAAGACAGAGTGGATAAACTTATAACACGTTTACTAAAATAAGAACAAGAAAAACACAACTTCAGGACTTCATCTCTGGTTGGAATATTTCACAGAAGTGTGATTTTATCTTCAGTGGAAATCGGGTTGCAAATAGAAACGGACAACTTGTTCCGGAGATTGTCATGGTACAGGGAACTGAGTGGCTTGATTCTATCGATGAAGGTGCCACCATTTATTGTAAGGCGGACAGACTTCCAGTTCTGCGACGACATTTTTACGAATCAAGAAAACCAATTCATCTAATCACACATGACTCAGACTTGACGATCAACCAGGATGTGTTCAGATCACTGGACGACTTTACTGAAATCTTGTCGTGGAAGGGTTGCAACATTGACTACCAACATGACAAACTAAAGTCAATTCCCCTCGGATTGGCAAACGACTATTGTCCAATTACACTGAAGGCACCAGACATTATGTACGCCGAGGAAGTTGAACCTAGAAAACTTCTCTACATCAACTTCAATACAAAGACAAACCCGCAAGAGCGGGAGCCGATGTATCATAAGTTCAAGACGAATGATTCGGTCACCGTGCGGAACCCAAATCAAATCGAGGACAACGGTGAATACATCGAGGACTTGACACAACATAAGTTCTCTATCTGCCCGCGTGGGAATGGAATAGATACGCATCGAATGTGGGAATGTCTGTATCTTGGTATTATTCCCATCGTCAAAGATTGTGTGAACATCAGATTTTTCGAAGACCTCCCCATTCTAGTCGTAGAAGATTACATGGACTTGGTGGGAGAGGACAAATATCTCGAAGACATTTACACGGAATATCAATCGAAGGATTGGAACTTAGATAAACTTACAACTGGATATTGGGTATGATTGAAATAGTAGACATGATTGATGGTAAGTGGGATTATGAATACGTCGAAGAGATCATCAAAAATATCAACATCGACGAAGATTTGAATTTTGTGTTTAACTGATAGGAAATTCAATCAGAATTTGAGCAAGTATATTTCTGATTCCTGCCAAGATCAGTGCAGAAATATGCAGTTCTGCGCATGGCTTTGACAAATCCTAAATCGAGCTTATAGCAGGTAATAAATCCGTAAGTCTTTACTAAATAAATGATCAAGGAATGTTTAAGTCATAATCAAAAGTATCCTAAAAAAGATTACTTAAACGGAATTCAGACCTCTCAAAGAAGATGCTTATTGGAGAACATTTGAAGAGTTGGTCTCAACCTAAGCTCATATGCCTGTGACGTTTACCCTCCATGCATTTGGCGGAAAAGGTGCAGGAAATCAACTTCGAAGAAGAGATCCCTTGGCAAATAACACATGTTAGAGGCGAATAATGTCACTGACTAAGGGAAGGGAGGAATTATAAACCAGTAATAATGGCGGCCTCGATGTTAGAATGCTGGCTTTCCTCGGTAGTGATGTAATATAATGTAACCAACTCACTTGTGTGATTTTGGAATAGCTGTGGAGATCCCATGTCATAGGAAAACGGATTATCTCGAACTACAATTTCCTGGTCCCATGAACGACCACTATTTTTGCTGATTCGTAAAAAGATTTTACTGGATGAACGGTTGGCGAAACAACATGCCAATCGACCATCCTTCAGCATTACTAGGCTTGGAGGATTGCCATTATTCACTCCGGTTTCCCCTATCTTGCTTAAGAATGACCAGGAACGACCTGAGTCTTTTGATACATACGCATCTATCCAGCAGAGTTGCTCTTCCTTACGAGGGTTGCGACGGCGAAGCTCCATTACCAAATCTCCATTGCTGGCCTGAACAACTGAAGGCATCACTGCACGGTAATGGTCGGTCCAAGGAACCACCCATCCGGCAAATTTAAATGATTTTCCTCCATCGTATGATTCAGCAACAAACGGTTTGTCGAGCCTGTTTGCATATTTGAAATCTCTTCTTCGTGCCGACATGTAAACTTGAATGAAATTTTCTCCGGTAACCCGGTAGTTTGTCCTGGAAGTGATATCCATTCCTTTCAGGTTTTTGTCGTCATTCAGCTTGTTGAAACGGTAAGGGCCATCCCATTTTTTGCCTCGGTCGTAAGAGATGTAAAAGCGACTCCTCTTATCCCTGGTACCGTGGTAACCAGTAGCTGCTATTCGTAGTGCAAAACCAGGATGATCAAAACGAATGTTGCCCGGTGAAGGTTTTACTTTTCCATCGTCACCCACAAAGTTGTCTGGATCTTCCCTTATCCAGGTTTTGCCTCCGTCTTTGCTGCGAGCCAGATTCGTCAGCTGTTCTTTTCCAATGTTGTGCCCGCTCTGTTCCTGGTAGCTGCCATCTGTAAACCCGATCAGAATTTCCCTGCCGTTATCCCACTTCCAGATGCCGTTGTTTGCCGGCCATCCAAAGAAGCGACCTAGTTTGGCTGCTGCCGTAACATACCTGATATTCTCTTGTATCGCTGATAGAGAATATTTGTCTGCTCTAGCCAAAACCGGAAAGGCAAAATAGCTGCTTGTGGTAAATAGAAGACTTTGCTTAACAAAGGTTCGTCGGTCTTTACGGGTCGTAATTTTTCACAATTCTCGGAATAATCGTATTCCGGTTGTATGGCTAGCAAAATCACCAAGAAGAAATACTGCTTGAAACCAAATATGGGTCCCGATTGGTCACCTTGTAAAAGGGTCGTCGCACTTGATTCCCGACGGCAAAGATCATGTCAGCGAATCGCTTCAATCGCTGCGAATAAAGCCCTCTACTGAGACCGTGTTGAGGTGAGAGAGCTATAAAGGATTCGCTTTTAACAGCTGTGCTACCAATTACCTTGGTGCTTCTTTGATTGAACCAATCGCTTCTCCTTCTTTGCTTAGGTTTTCTAATCTATTCGAATACAAACTTGTGTTACATCTGCAGCCATTTTAGTAAAATAAAATGGTAAATACTCAATCATCAATGTATCCATCTTTGGGCCGATAAGCGATAAGTACCGCGCATGAAACAATTCTGTCGATCTGGATTTCACCTTCATCCACCGATCCTACCTGAAATCAAAGAACCTTTGTTGATCCCTTCTAAGGCGTACACCGATGGCTGAGACCTACATCCCGCCTGTGAAGGTTACTTTCGGCATCATTGTGCTCAATGGTAAACCATTCGTGCCTCACACCTTGCGTGCGCTATATCCATTTGCCCATGAAATTATCGTGGTGGAGGGTGCGGCACACGCTGCAAAAAACATCGCAACACCCGATGGCCATTCTCGTGATAACACGCGAGAGGCCCTTGAATCATTCAGGCAGAGTGAAGACCCAGAGAACAAACTGATCATCGTTACCGCCGAAAGGGATGGCTACCCGGACGGATTCTGGCCCGGAGAGAAAGACGAGCAAAGCCAGGCTTACGCCAAGCGTGCCACCGGAGACTATCTTTGGCAGGTCGATATTGACGAATTCTACCTCGCTGCTGATATGAAGCGGGTGTTTCAGATGCTTTCAGACGATCCTGAAATTACCGCCATGACATTCAAACAGTTGACCTTCTGGGGTGGCCTCGATTACCAGACCGACGGTTGGTATCTCCGCCGTGGCGCTACCTATTACCATCGCTTGTTCAAATGGGGGCCTGGGTACACCTATACAACACACCGCCCACCCACCGTACATGACGACAAGAATGTAGATGTGCGTACGCAAAAATGGATACGGGGGCAGGACACCGAAGAAATGGAGCTTCTGCTTTATCATTACTCCCTGCTGCTACCAAAACAGGTTATTGAGAAATGCGATTATTATGGCAACGCAGCCTGGGCGAAGCGTGGCGGTGCGGTGACGTGGGCCCAGAATTCTTACCTGTCGCTCCAGCACCCGTTCCGTGTTCACAATGTGTACAGTTTCCCCAGCTGGCTTCAGCGCTACAATGGGCCCCATCCCGACCACGCCCGTCAGATGGTGGAGGAATTGAAATCATCGCCCACAGGAATTGAACTGCGGAAGACCGATGATATTGAGTGCCTGCTGAATTCTTGGTGGTACCCGTGGTTCCGCGAATGCGTGATCAAGGCTGAGCATTGGGATACAGTACAGAGCAGGTTAAAAAACAAAACTCGACGTGCATTTCGTCGGGCCTTTGGCAAATAAGCGGGATGAAACTATTAAATGACTAAAGACACTAAGTATGATCGACCGCTTCGTATTCTACAGGTCAGCGGGGCCGCGATGGGTGGCGGCGCTGAAAAAATGGCATGGGCGATTTTCGAAGGCCTGCACCGTGACGGTCAAACATCCTGGATGGCCGTGAACAACAGAAATGTTGAACATCCTGAAATATTTGCTATAAGACGTAAGCACAAAAGTCGCATTTGGGACTGGCTGATTCAGTACTTTGCATCTGTCGCCCAGCGCTATGTGGGACGCGTAAAGGGTGTAGGTCGCATCAAGAATACTTTTTTGAACATGTCGAGCCCGGGCTTTTTCTGGAGCTGGTGGCATGGGCGGGAGTATTTCGGATACCCTGGATCACGCAATATTCTGGATTTGACACCAGAATTACCTGACCTGGTGCACTGCCACAACCTGCATGGCAATTACTTTGATTTAAGTTTTCTTGCCAAACTGAGCCAGCGTGTGCCCGTTGTCATGTCGCTACATGATGAATGGACAATGACCGGACATTGCGCCTACACACTCGGCTGTGAACGATGGAAAATCGGCTGCGGATCCTGTCCCGGCCTAGATATTATCCCGCGTATTCGAAAGGACGCATCGGCGGAGAACTGGCAGGTTAAAAAAGGTATCTATGAAAAAAGCCGCCTGTATGTATCGACGCCATCTCAATGGCTCATGGATGAAGTTCAACAGTCCATACTTGTGCCTGGACTTGCCGGGTCCAAGGTCATCAATAATGGTGTAGATCAGGATGTCTTTAAACCGTCTGATCGAGCCGCAGCACGGGCAAAATTGGGCTTGCCCCAAGATGCCTTGATTTTGTTGTTCACCGCTAATCACGCTCGGCGGAATATGTTTAAAGACTATGACACGGTTCGTGGTGCGGCCGTTCACCTCGCCAAACATGTGAAAGACCAGAAGCTGTTGCTAATCGCCCTTGGCGGTGACGGAAAACCTGAATTTATCGGCGATGCCGAGTTTCGGTTCGTTCCTTACGAAAAAGAACAGGACATGGTCGCGGCCTACTATCAGGCGGCCGATCTGTATCTTCACGCTGCCAATGCTGAAAATTTCCCAACGACGATCCTTGAAGCCCTGTCCTGTGGAACGCCCGTTGTTGCTACCGATATTGGTGGCATTTCTGAACAGATCGAGAGTTTGGAAAAGGCGCCTGGTGGTTGGCAGGGTGAGACAGTACCGGTTTCCGACGCCACAGGCATTGTCGTCCCTGACCACGATTCTGCCGCCATGGGCAAGGCGGCAAAACATCTGATCGATCACCCGGAGATCAGATCCGTTCTTTCGGAGAACGCTGTGAACATTGCAAAACAGAAGTATGACTTATCTCTTCAGCTCTCGACGATCATGAATTGGTATCAGGAAATTCTGTTGGAGCGGTAACCCCTTATCCTTAACAGGAATTAAGTAGAAAACTCAACGAATGAAGATCTCTGTCATCACGCCCTGCTTCAATCGTGAAGATGTGGTCTCATATGCGGTAGACAGTGTCCTGGCACAAGGTGCCATTTGCCGAAGCACCCCGTCGCACAGCCAGCAGCGCTAAGGCATTCGGCCAGGGTCACGGCTGCCAGCGGGAGGCCGACTTCGCGCCCGTCGCGATTGCTAAGAGCCCCGTCAAAATCCGGCCCGAAACGCTGAGGATAGAGGCCGGTCAGGACGGAAGCACGCGTCGGACTGCACATTACGCCAGCCGAGTGATAATCGGTGAAACGCAATCCCCTTAAAGCTAGAGCATCAATGTGCGGCGTTGCATTGAGCTGGCTCCCGTAGTAGCCTAAGTCTCCGTAGCCA
>PBZS01000063.1 GCA_002730235.1 Gammaproteobacteria bacterium
CGTGAATAAAGGCTAATCAGAGCGCTGGTCCCTTGAATCCATTGACCAGCCTTGAACTCGACATCAGAAGCCAGACTAGCTTCCTGTTGCTCTCGCATGCGGTCTTTCTATCAGATCAAGTAAAGCGGCTGGAGGAACACTTTTTGACCCTTACTCACTCATAGCTGGCGCCCATATTTGACCCGATTGCTTTAGCGGATTACCTTCAGTACTTAGATCTAGGTTTTCAGAGGGGTTGCCATGAGGGTTTTGGTAATCATAATCGTCACCGCTCTGGCCCTGTGGGCCATCTTCGCTGTCGCACTCAATTTTCTCGGAATCGATATTTACTGGCCGTTTTATATTGCAAGCCAAGAACCTATTCCTCACCACAGATTGCTCGTCGCTCGGAACGGAGTGTTTTTGACCTTCGGTTTTTATGGGCTCATGTTTCTAAGGAACTCACATGAGAAGTTTTACCCGATTCATTTCCTAAAAATGTACCTATTCATGACAGCTATCGCAGGCTCGTTGGTGTATATAAAGCAAGATATCTATGCGCTTGATGAAATTCTCAGTTTGGCCGTTCTCTTAGTCTGTAGTTTAGTTATTCATGTCGGCTCGAAGTTGAGTTATCGGCGATACTTTACTGAGGACTAATCGGAGCCATCTTCGGTTTGAACAGTAGAAGATGGAAGATGGAAGATGGAAGATGGAAGATGGAAGGCGGATCAGTGCAGAAATAAGCCCAGATCTGCGAATCTCGCATTTGTTAATCGTTGAAGATCTTCCACGTTTAATTCGATTTCTAAGCCGCGTCTGCCGGCGCTCACATGGATGCTTGCCATTTTATGGGCTGAAGAGTCAATGATAGTCGGTAGTGATTTCTTCTGACCGATAGGGCTCACCCCTCCAAGCACATACCCAGTAGACACTGCGACCTGATGCTTGTCTGCCATAGCAATCTTCTTCACACCGAGGGCCTTTGCCATGAGTTTCAGGTTTAATTGGTTGGAGACAGGAAGCACGCCCACATAAAGGTGCTTCCCATCGGTGACAACGAGAGTCTTGAAGACCCGGTCTGGAGATAGACCAAGCTTCTTGGCTGCGTCTAGGCCAAAAGATTTAGTGGCTGGCGAATGTTCATATTCGTCAACTCGAAAAGGAATGCCGGCTTTTTGCGCAGCATCTATGGCAGGCGTCATTTTGGATCCTTGATAAAAATACTCGCGCACCTCCATGTCGCTGATCGGGTACCAATTGGAGATTCCGCGACACCATCCATTATAACCTGGTGGTGGAGCAGGTTGGCGCGAGGATTGAATTGAGGATAGGTGGATGATACAAAATCAGGTAGAGCAGCTTCACATTCTTTCTGGGTCTCGAAGATATTTAGATCATCATTCGCTGTCGCATGATTGACTGAAGCGACCGAGTCGCCGTCAGTCAGTATTATTAAAATGACGAAAAATTCCTTAATCATGAGTATGTCTGTCATTTGTTGATGGCTGGAATCCAGTTGTAGTCTATATCGAACCCCTCAAATTAAAACCTAGCAGCAGTTGTTTAAGAGATATGAGTCATCTTTTGTATTCCTTTAATGAAGTCAAAGTGGCAGTGGGTTATCGTTGAGAGCGATAATGATGAAAGTGAGTTGGGGCTATGAGAAAGCGGCGCTACATCCGCGCGTATACGGGGATAATCCTGACAACCGGTTTAATTACATTTTTCTTGACTGATGGTTTTACGGTGAGCCGTGAAAACCTTATCTTGTTAGACCCTAAAGGTTTGTTTTTCGTTATTTTGTTTACTCTTATTTATTCCTTTATGACCGATAAAGGTAGAGCGGTCAGCGCGCAATCAATTGGTTTAGGTCTGCTCTACGGGGGTATTCTCGGTTGTTTGATTGGGGTGGCATTGACCCTTGATCTGCCAGATAAAGATCAGGCCGTGGCATGGAAGTATGCGATTCTGCCGCTGTGGTATGGCGTTATTGGTAAAATTTTCGCTGACGCTTTTACGAGTGCACGTGAGCCAGAAAAACAGATGCGTTTGTTTTGATATCATTCATTAATACCTGCATAGTCTTCATGAAAAGGGATTAAAGTTCGATTAAAAAAATAAGAGCCAGCCCATTCTTTCAATAAGCCTTCATAAAGATATTCCTCACTAGACCGATTACTATGACTCTGGTTAGGGGTGCGGTTATGCAGTTTTTACGTGACGTGTCAGTTGTTAGTCTGGGCGTCTTTCTGGGATTCGTCGTGATCCTAAACACTCATGAAATTATTGATATAGTGCATGGCTTTGTTCGCCTACAAGATTTCCGACTAACCTCTCTTTTCAACACCAAATAGGTTACGTGTTCACCGAATTATCCAGACAGTTACAGTTGTTCTGCTAACGGATTCTTTTTCTGTTAACGGATCGGCAGATATCGATATCGATATTGTTGTGTGGGTTAGTATTTGTGGTAGGTTTCTCCTGCAACTATAGACATAAGGATCCTCTGGTATGGGTGATTTTTTATTTGGTCGATTCACGCTATGGGGGACTTCGATTGTATTTTTCATCGGTAGTGGTGCTGGCTCCTATTTTTCTCACTATTTTTTAATTCCGGCCGGCCTTTTTCTTTGTCTCAGTCTCTTGGGGCTTATAGATTTCCTGAATAAAGATCATCCGGTTCTCGGCAATTATCCATTAGTGGGTCGAATGAGATACCTCCTCGAGAGCATTCGCCCGGAGCTTCGCCAATACTTTTTCGAATCTGATTCCGACGAGTTACCTTTTTCCCGGAACCAGAGGGCGATGGTATACCAGCGAGCAAAAGACTATCAGGCTAAAAAGTCATTTGGTACAGAGCTCAACCTTTATGATGAAAGTTACGCGTGGGTCAATCACTCGATTTCTACAACAAAAATTGAAGACAACAACTTTCGTACTACTGTTGGCGCGAAGCCTGATAAACAATACGCGGTGTCCCTTTTAAATATCTCTGGGATGTCCTTTGGAGCGTTATCTCCTCCGGCGATCCACGCGTTGAATGCTGGCGCAAAGATTGGTGGGTTTGCACACAACACCGGCGAGGGATCTCTTTCCGAATATCATGAGGCTGGTGGGGGTGACATTATTTGGCAGATTTCGACCGGATATTTTGGCTGCAGAAAGCCTGATGGCTCGTTTGACCCAGATCTGTTTGGAGAGAAAGCCGCAAGTGATCAGGTCAAAATGATCGAGATAAAATTGAGTCAGGGCGCTAAGCCAGGGCACGGGGGTGTGTTGCCAGGACCCAAGGTCAACAAAGAAATCGCTGAAACTCGAGGAGTACCCGAGGGTTTAACCTGTGAATCTCCATCCTCCCATTCCGAGTTCTCGAGTCCGAGAGAATTGTTGGAGTTTGCTTACCGACTGAAATCTTTATCAGGAGGCAAACCAGTCGGTATTAAGCTGTGTATTGGCCATCCTTGGGAATTCGTTGCGATTGTAAAGGCAATGGTTGAGACAGGTCAGAATTGCGATTTCATTACAGTTGACGGCTCAGAGGGTGGTACAGGCGCCGCTCCTACTGAGTTCTCGGATAATATTGGGTCTCCGTTACGTGACGCCCTCGTGTTTGTCGATAATGCGCTCATAGGTGCCGGATTGAGAGACAAAGTTAAGGTAGCTGCGTCGGGAAAAATCATAAGCTCATATGACATGCTTCGCATTTGTGCGCTCGGGGCTGACTGGATCAATATGGCGCGCCCGTTTATGTTCTCATTGGGATGTATTCAGGCAAAAGATTGCGGTTCGGGCCGCTGTCCTACCGGGATCACGACACAGGACCCGGGTCGTTACCGAGTCTTAGATATACCGTCTCGAGCCAAACGGGTAGCTAATTTTCATCGGCACAGTATTGAGGCAGTAGCAGAGCTCATGGAATCTGTAGGTGTACACCACCCATCAGAACTAAACAGACGCCACATTGTTCGGCGTTTATCAGCGAGTGAGATCAAGCTGGCTGATCAAATTTATCCTAAGGTTTCAGCGAACGCGTTGATCACTGGAGAGGGCCGGATGGACGACCCAAGGCTGTCGGTTTATTGGCCACTGGTGACGGCAGATTCGTTTGGATTATCGGAAGAGATTAAGGCTGAGCTCAATTCGTAGTATCCTTCGGCTCTCATACACGAAACTAAGGAACGTGCTTAATGAAAAAAGTTATTATTTCATTCTTTATGGCGTTGATGCTTGTGTCGCTGGGTGGTTGTGCGACTTACAATTCAATTGCACCGGATTGGGCGCAAATTGGTGCCGAATCAGCTGAGGCTTCGTCGACTGCCGGTGAGTCTGCTAACGAGGCTGATGAAGAAGTTACTTGGTGGAATCCATTAAGCTGGTTCTGATCAAAAGTTTTGTGACTAGAAAGTACCCGCCATCGTGCGGGTATTTTTTTGTATGAGGCCGTCTTACCTATTCCATCCATCGACCCAAGACGTTTTTTGGTACGTGTTGATCGTTGGTTTTGTTTGGCTATTCGGGTTAATTTTTTTGCCTCTGGTTCGCTTCTCAAATAGGGCCCGGAAGCTCTTTTACTTTTCGATAGTGCTTTGTGTAACACTAGTAGTAGCTGTTTGGAGATTTGAACTTATGCTCCATGCGAGTGTCGTAATATAAGAGAAATGAAAAGGTAAGGAGAGTTAAAATGTCTGTAATTTATTGTGTGGGTACCTACTCGGCAACCGCTCTGAAAGGGTTCGTGGCCAATCCGACACAAGATCGTAAGGAAATCATCGCCGCGATGACCGCCTCGACGGGTATTAAATTAATCGATTTTCACATCACACGAGGCTTGTTCGATTTTGTTGCCGTTTGTGAGGGAACGGTTGATCAAGCGATGGCTGTTAAAATTGCGGTAGGGTCGACGGGTTCCATTGATCAGCTGCATATCCTTGAATCAATGGATATTTCCGGAGCGGCTACGCTCGCCCAGACTACGCTCGGAAACTACGTGCCGCCGCAAGGAAAATAGTACGTACCAAATCCCCGAGTAACGCTATATCTCGGGGGTCAGGTTTCTTGGTTCATTAAATCAATTGTTATTTGTGAAGACCCGCCCATCCGATGCTAGCGATTCCCGCGTAGACCAGAATGGACCGTCTTTTTTTTGACACCGAATAGGCGTCTGATAACAATAATGCATAAGTGATGCCAAGTTTGGTTAAGACTTTTTTGGTAATGATAAATACGAAGGGCTACGTCTCACCGCGGAGTGGCAATCCGTTCTCGCATCGGTGTGTCCTTTCTGAGTCACCTATGGTAGAGAAATGTGAGCGGAAACTATTTTGCTACAATGTTTTTGATTTCAGTTCTTCTCGATTTCGCTTGTGTTGATCTGCAACGAATATCAAACCCAATGAAATTGTAAGCTATGCGAATTACAGGAACCAGAAAGATTAGGTTGCACAGCTGTTGGGGTATATTGAGATCCGCACACCGTGATCGAAGACTGTTTTTGATCGATAACTAAGACAAGTTTTAAGTACTATCTTAATGGACACTGTGATAGCTAATGACACGAGTCAGATACTACTTACACGATGCATTCGTTGGACTCCTACGGTCGCTGCGGTGGAGTTATTTACCCCCGTTAATGGTGTACTTGGCTGCGGGAATTTCTGGGCTCACCGCGATTGTTGGTACGTTCTTTGTTAAAGACTATCTGGGGCTTTCTGCTACTTTTTTGGCTGGCCTTAGTTTCTGGGCTGGGCTGCCCTGGGCCCTGAAGATGCCACTAGGACACCTAGTTGACTTATTTTGGCGTCATAAGAATTATTTTGTATATCTCGGCGCGCTTGTGATCACTGCCAGTCTTCTCATTATGTATGGGCTCATTGCCGAAACTGAGTTAATGCGGTCGGTGATGGCGGTCGAGGTCTGGTTCGTTCTCAGTGTGATCCTGGCTCCGGTCGGCTATGTACTCCAAGACGTGGTGGCAGATGCGATGACCGTGGAAGCAGTCCCAACTCAGGATCATTCGGGTACTCCAATCCCGACCTCTGAGATTAAAGAGATGCACACAACTATGCAGGCTCTTGGTCGATTTGCGGTCATCGGTGGCAGTTTGCTGGTTGCATTGTTAAATGTCGCGTTGTTTAGTGGCGTTGAATTATTGGGTGACGAAGAAACACGCGCGGTCTACGCGAATATCTATGTCTACGCGCTGGTGATTCCCTGTGTCTCGATTGCGGGCGTTATGTTGGCGAGATATTTGAGGTTTGGTCGGCCAGATCCAAGACAGGCTATCTCTGAAGCGCGTCCAAACTGGGCTGTTTTAAACGGAAGTCTCTTGTTCGTGATTTTTTCGGTTTCGGTTGGGAGCCTCGACATTCCGTTTGCACAGGAAATTGTTTTTCTAGGCTCGATGACAATTATTGTGTATTTGATGACTCAGCTGTTGGGCTATCTGAGCGATGAGACACGTTTAATGGTCGTCGGTACCGCGATCGTTATTTTCGTATTTCGTGCGGTTCCGTCTCCTGGCCCCGGCCTCACGTGGTTCGAAATTGATGCCTTGTTATTCGATGAGCAGTTTTTATCTGTGTTGGCCGCGGTCTCCTCAGCTCTTACGTTAATAGGAATAATTCTGCTCCGGCCACTAGTGGCCCGTTACTCGATCGCCCGCATAATCGTGATTCTTTCGCTAATCGGTGGCTGTCTCTTTTTACCGAGTATTGGAATGTATTATGGGTTGCATCAATGGACCGCGACCCTAACCGGGGGAGTTGTCGATGCTCGGTTTATTGCGATATTGAATACAGCTCTTGAATCGCCTTTAGGACAAATTTCGATGATTCCGTTGTTGGCTTGGATTGCCAGAAATGCGCCTGATGAATTGAAGGCTACATTTTTTGCGGTGTTTGCATCTTTTACTAACCTCGCGTTGTCGGCAAGTGCCTTGGCAACAAAATATATCAATCAAATATTTGAAGTATCGAGGGAAGTTGTTGATCAGACCACTCAACGGGTCACCACAGCGGCAGATTATTCTGAGCTGGGGTTTTTATTGATCGCTGTCGGCCTCACTACAATCATTCTTCCTATTTCTGTTGTCGGTTTGATACAAAGAAGTCCTCTGAGATCGACAGATTGAGAGTGTTAGTGCTAGGTGGTCGGATAAACGCTATTTTCATCGAGAAGATTTGTGATCGCATGACTCAGCAACTTGAGAATTTGCTCTGTTACCGACTGATTACCTGAAGTTGAGGCTATGCGCAGAGACTGAATTCCTTCCTCGTTATAGCGCAACAACTCATCAAGTGAATCGTTGAGAATTTCTTCAATCGATTGTTCAAATCGCGCCTTCCCACCAAAGCGATTCATGACACTAGCGATTGCTCGATAAGTCACGAGTACTTGGGATTCTGTGTCGAGGTTGAGTCTCAATGCAGCCACTTTAAAAATGGCGTGGCCGAAACCATTTCAGAAGCCAAGGTCAATTGGATGGAACGCATAAGTCAAATCTATCGCATATTCGACTCGTGTAGGGGGGGATTCTTGATACTAACGTTGTGTCACGTGTCTCTTTAGGTGGAGGATAGCAGCACTAGGAGGTAAATTTTATTTGTTCAACGGTTGAGGTATTGAAGATGAAAGTGCTATTCTTAACTGGCATCAAGGACGTCCTTGCGCGTATTAATTCAGGATTGAATATCTGAGACAGGGTGGTTTCGGCACTATTCAGTCCGACCTTTCGGTGACCAACTCGTGGAGCCTCGTCTTCAGGAGGTTTGCTGTTCGCTCGGGCATTGGCAGTAAAGGTGGCCGCACATTTCTCCATGGCTTGTAATC
>PBZS01000064.1 GCA_002730235.1 Gammaproteobacteria bacterium
CTTTCCTGCGAAGAAGGTACGGTATCCTGCCTCTTTCAATACCTCGGCGACCGTAACTTCCTTCAAAGGCATATTGTCGACCAGCGGAGCTGGATCAAATTTGCCACTTCGCTTTCCTGAAAAGAAATTGGTCGCGTCGGCTCGGGTGGGATGCTTCCCGGTCATGAGAGCATACCGGGTCGGCGAGCATACCGGATTCGCCGCGTAGCCATCCGTAAATAGCATGCCGGAATCCGCCAAGCCATCGATATGCGGCGTCTCATAGAAAGAGTCCGGGTTATTCGCCCCGATATCCATATAGCCCAAATCATCGACGAGAAAGACGAGGATGTTGGGAGGTCCTGATCGCTCAATCGAGCAGGAGCTCAGGAACGCAGCTAGCAGGAGCACGACGTAGATAGGCAGATGTCTAGAGAAGTCTATTTTGAAAGGTCTCATAATTAGGTTATGATCAACGAGGATGTTCAAAGTTCGTGTTATTAAAACTTGGAATTGATTGTATTAAGGCCAACCCCCCACGAGCATATCGGATCCTACACTCTCAGCGGCGGCGAGCGGGCCATATCTGAATCCTACCTGATCGGCTTGAGAAAGGCCGGCAGGAGTTTGGAGCGCCTCTTGCCTCTCATGGAATCGAATCCAGTTCAGCCAGCACACCTGTCTTCCACAGAATGAGTTGGTGTTTCATCGCTTGTGTTAATGAGGGCAGGCTAGCGGATAGATCTGCTCGTTCGGCCGGATCCTCAATGATGTCGAAAAGCTGATCGCCTTTAGGTGTTGAGACTAATTTGTAACGCGAGCCCATCCAAACCGCTTCAGCGGCCTCCTTGTTTAGAAAACCAATGGGCTTCGTCCGCTCGTTCGATTCCCCTTTTATGAGTGGCCATAGATTGATCCCATCGTAAATGCGGTCATTGGGAAGATCGATACCGAGACTGCTCAGTATCGTCGGGAAGTAGTCGGAAGTGACACAGGGCTCTGAAATGGTAATGGGCTTTTTGATCTGGTCTGGCCAAACCAGCAATCCGGGAACTCGGATGCCACCTTCCTGAATGGAAAGTTTGTACCCAGAAAGGTGCCCAGGCGATCCGACATGCCTGGGGGACCCTTGGCGGGCCGGGCCATTGTCTGAGCAAAACCAGAGCATAGTATTATCGGCTACTCCGAGCTCGGAAAGCGTCGACCGCAATCTTCCGACTTGCTCGTCCATAGAAGTCACGCACGCATAATAGTGCTGCGTATCTTCCGGGTGCTCTTTGTACATGGCCCGGTATTTGTCTCCACCCACTACAGGCGAATGAGGGGTGTGAAACCATATAACCGCGAAGAAAGGCCGTTCGCGATCAACTGCCTTTTGGATAAACGGAATGGCGCGATCCATGATTATCCGCGAATCATCGCCCTCCATGTTTTCAGTTTCAATTTGTCCTTCGCCCACAAAATAGTCGTTTCCATACGAACTACCTTTAAGACCTGCTACGGAAGCACCATCCGTGGGTCTCGTTATTATCTGTCCCGGATGGAGGAGTGGGTCCCACGTGGGCACTTTCGATTCGGTAACAAAGCTTTGGTCAACATCACGCTCCCAAGGTGGGCAGTAATAGCGAACCGGATCCTCTTCGAAAGCCCCCCAACGCGACTGGTCGCCCTTCGTTCTAGAAAGAGTTCCCAAATGCCATTTGCCAAAGTGCCCCGTTGTATAGCCCGCTTCCTTGACCACTGATGTGATCGGAATCTCGGTCTCTTCGAGCCTTCCTTTCATAGCGAAGGTAATTCCAAAACGATAAGGGTTGCGGCCGGTGTAAACACTGCCACGGGTTGGAGAGCACATTGCGGCGGCCGAGTAGAAGCGATCGAATCGGACTCCTTCCCGACTCATTCGATCGAGGTTTGGCGTTTTCAGGTGTGGGTGCCCGTTGTATCCTGTGTCCCCCCAACCCTGGTCGTCGGTCATTATAAGGATAACATTGGGTCGTTCCGCTTCAGATTGTGCATTTGTAATCCCAATAACCAGTAGCGGAATTGCGATTAATCGTATCCATTTTTTGTTTATATAAATCTTATTCATATGCCTATTTCTTTAAGCCAATCTAGGGGTGAATTTTTTAAGCCTCGCCAAGCTCATAATCGAAATTAATTTGGGCGGCCGGGGCGACACCGACTGGACCAGATGATTCGTTTGTCTGGATGCCTTACCACAAAAAAGCCTCTCCCGCGAACACAGAAGAGGGTTTGTTTGCACTAAATTCAACTAACTGAAAAAACTCGGGTCGATCTACAAATCGGTTGAGACGGAAAACAGAACCGTTCGGGGAGAGCTGAAAGCACCCTACGATCGAGCGAAAAACGCGTCGTTCACGTTATCGATATTCACGCCAAACGTAACTTGCCGACCACCGATCTCCGTCGGATAGCGAGCAAACAAATCAATCGTATTATAGCCGTCTTCGGCCACGAGGGCATTAACGGGAGTTCCGAATTGCTGGATAGGGCATTTCGCATAGACGATTCCGCCGCCAAAGCAAAGCCCCTGCAAGGATCCTTCGCTAATCGTATAGCTGTTGAAGAACGTTAGGCGATGCGGCGTGGCGCCTTCTAATCGAAGTCCTTACAGCTCCGGCGAAATCGCACCAACGACTCGGCCGTCGATGTAACTGTAGGCGAAGGTTATATTCCAATTGTCAATGGGGTTGGCGAACAGCTCAAGCTCAATGCCCTCGCTCTCATCACTAGTAATCGCCTAGTCCGTCATAAAGGTCAACGGATTGAAATCGTTTCGCACCAAATTTTCCTTTTGTATATTGAAGGTAGCTATGGAGCCGCTAAGCCGTCCATCGTACAAGTCGACGAACTTGACTCCCACTTGGATCGCGTCGCTCGTCTGCGGAGTGAAGAAATCGCCGGTATCCGGATTGACAGCGGTGCTGGGCTCATAGGCATCCGCTAGATTCACGAAGGCACTAACGGTTGGATTAGGTTTCGTATCTAAGAAAAGCTCTGAAATCATATCCAAGTCCTTGTTATAATTCCTATTCTACTGCTCTAAAAATCTATTTATTAGAAAACTGTATTAAAATTTAGATCTAATATCCAAAATTCAATGGCTATATCTTGTGTATGATGCTCTAGCCAATTTAAACATATCGAACGCCAATTACGAGGCTCGATGAGTTTCATAGTATCTCTGCTCGCCCACCAAAGGGAAACTTTTGCATAGTCCTACTAAAGTATTTACAAACACATCTGGAACACTCCTTTGCAAATGAGCGAAGTGCCAAGACCTCTTTAAATTCAAGCCTTCTATTTCCCTCCATACGAATCTTTCACTGTCAGTTCCCAATCTAAAACCCCATTGAGGTAACACAGAAATACCGAGTTTCATTTTAACAAGCTCCCGAAGGGCCTCTGGATTCGAAACGTATTGAGTATCTGGGGATCTAAACGACCATCTGTGGATTTCATTGATGATCAAATGAGAAGTGAAACTGTTGCTGTTGTGCAAATAAACACTTGTTTTAACAAACTCGTGAAGAGGGATAGCTGATGATTTAGCAAGCTTATGTTCTGAAGACATCACTGCTTTGAGTTCGTCATCAAAAAGGTGGTAATCGACTAAGTTCTTTATGCGTTTTGGCAAATTGACCAATATCGCCGCATCGACTTCGCCACCCTCCAACTTATTAATACACGTAGCTCGATCAGCAGGAATTAGCTGAATCTCAGCGAACGGAAAGCATCTTTGGAACTCACAAAGAATGTCTGGCATCGCAAACTGAATAAAAGAATGTGCACAAGCAATGCGTATACATTTACCAGCGCTCGCATTCTTGCTATTGATTTTTAATCGCATTTCGCCTAGGAGACGAAGAATATTGACCGCCTCTGGAAGGAATATTTCGCCGAGACCAGTAAGTTTAAGGCCTTTTCCTTTTCTCTGAAACAACTTGGCGTTAAGATCTCGCTCAAGATTACTGACCGCATGGCTCACAGCTGAATGTGTTATACCAATCTTTGATGCAGCCGCTTTCAGGCTACCCCCTTGTGCTAGCGCGACAAAAATCTGGATTTGTCTAGTGTCGATTGGTTCGAAATTTTTATGATCAATTGGCATGCCTAGTGCTACTGCGAGCAATTGCATGACTCGTGCCATTTAACTCTGTCAAATTCGATTTTTTGTAAATCGAAGTGACTTTGTCTCACTTAATTAATGAAAGTACTCAGTGTTGGTTATTTAAGCTCTTTATCAGCTACTCCATTGCTCGTTTGTGAGCAAAAGGGATGGTTCAATGAGCTTGGTTTTGAGCTAAAGCCGAGGCGTCAAATCGGTTGGTCGTCCTTGGCGAAAAACTTATTTGGTGGGGAACTATCTGCCTCAATAATGCATCCATCGATGCTAATCGCAAAAGCAGCCCATTCGCCAGGCAACACTCTTAGCGTAAGGGGTTGTTTGGTCATTGGGTTTGGGGGAGACGGACTAGTTGGAAAAACCAGTCGTAGAGAGCAACTAACTTTAGCGTCAATTGATGAGAAAATTCGTTTCGGCACCTTCAGCCCAGATTTTCCAGACTTTTGTGCGGTAAAATCACTGCATCCTATTGGTTATTCAGGTTCTTTCATCCAACAAATTGAAAAGGTTCCTGTTCCAGCCTGTTGTGGCGTGGAACTGATAGAATCAGGTTTCATTGACATGTACTACACCTACCAGCCATGGATAAAAATCGCAGAAAGAAAAGGTGTGGGATACAATATAAGTATTGAGGAAAATAAGACGGCATGCCATGCTTCAAGGATCCTTGTATTCGATGATCAGCTAATTGGGCGCGATCGAGTTTTTTTAGAAGATTTAAGAGCTATAATAGAAAAAGCGTCAGACTGGATCTGTAATCCAAGTAATGCTGACGAACTGTATGAAATTCTAAAGCAAGAGGAATGGCCTTTGACTAAGGAAGAGATCCTTAGCCTTTTTAAAGGCCGAGAAAACTCGACGACCTTACAAACTGGCTTCCAATGTGGAGCTTTGACCACGCGATCGATCAACCTGTCTAATGAGGACATTCGCTCTTTTTGGAATTGGTACAATTGCAGTGTTGATGACCGTGGATTCGCCAACAATATTCCGATTCCAGATTGGGTTTATGATCTTTACCATATTTCCTAGCCCGAAAAATTCAGTCTAGCTGAAAATTGCGAGTCCCAAGGACTTCAATCTGAAACAGCTACGTTTTTGGTCTAAGATTCTGAAGTAAAATAGAAGGGGTCTCCACAGGTACACCTGAACAACAATCTCCGCTTCGAATGTATTATTTATCGAACTCAATCCATTCTGCTTCAAGAGGGGGTGTAATCGAGGGAAGCTTCCTCATACTGAAACCCTGCTCATAAGCGAAGCAAATACCGATTAATTTTCCCTCATCAAATGGTCTACCAAGAAATTCCAATCCTACGGGCATGCCATCGCTGGCAGTAAATCCTGCAGGCACGGTGATACCAGGAAAACCCGTGGCCGTGCTCATTCGAGTGCCGCGACCCATTACATCATAATTATTGAATTTGGACCGCGTTTCGCCCTGATTTGGTGCGGCTTGTTCTATTGTGTAAACTGGCTTTGTTTGGTATGGGTAAATAATCGCGTCTAGCTCGTAATTTTTGAACCATGATATTACTAGCTTCTTGAATGCTTCCCGGTTTCGAACGAAGTTAGCGTAGTCCGGATTTCTGTACATTGGCGCCTCACGAAGAGATTCATCCAACCTTTCTTGAAGTTTGCCGAGTGCCAATCCACTGCCGACTATTTCCTGCATTGTTTTTACCGGAACATCCGGCCCGCGACCAGCGAGATAATGATTCATAGCTTCTGCACGCTCACCGCTAGAGCCACTAACCGTTCGGAGCATTTCAAACATATCTATACTTCCGACAGGGATTGGATCTAACAGAGTCGCCCCGCCCTCTGCTAGAGAATCGATGGCTTTATCGATTTGAGAAAGTGCTTCTGCATCCTCTGGATCACTTCCAAAGTTGGCTCGAAGAACTCCGATCCGCGAACCCTTCAGGGCGTCCACATCAAGGAACGAATGATATCCATTTATCGGCATTTTGCCAACGCTTGCAATCGTCGTTAGATCGGCCGCGTCCATTCCAGCCATGTATTGAAGTACAATCGCTGCATCCGTTACGCTTCGTGCCATCGGCCCAGCACGGTCGAGAATTATGGAACTAGGAACAATACCCGCTCGACTAACCAAACCATTGGTAGACGCTATACCCACTAGATTATTTTTAGTAGAAGGATTACGGATTGAAGAACCCGTTTCCGTTCCTAGACCGACCTGGCCAAACACTGCCGCTATCGCTGCTCCCGACCCTGCACTCGAGCCACCAGGAACTTTAGAAAGATTGTAAGGGTTGAGTACCTGACCACCCAGACCGCTTGTCCCACTTGAGCCACTGTTAAACTCGTCCAGATTTGATTTAGCCAGGATTATTGCTCCACTTTCCCTTAGCCTTCGAATGGTAAAAGCATCTCGTACCGGAATAGAATCTTTTAGTCCCTTGAAACCACCAGTTGTAGGCATATCCGCGGTGTCAAAGTTGTCCTTCGGAATTATGGGAATACCGTGCAACAAGCTGCGGGGACCCGTTTTTGAACGCTCAATATCTAGTTTCCTTGCCTCTGTTATTGCTTCTTCGTTAAGAGTAAGAATCGAATTCAAAGCCGGTCCTTGTTGATCGTATTTTTCAATCCTCTTTAAATACATTCCGACCAACTCTTCCGACGTCAAAGTTCCTTGATCGAAGGCTTTTTGGATATCGAAGATCGTGGCCTCATGCAAAGGAATCCTAACTCGTTCGGCTACTGCTGATGCAATCAGAATAATGGATAAAAGTATTGAACTTATGAATCTGCTATAAGTCATTTGATATTAATCTGGTTAGCCTAGTTTAGTATTGGTCAAAGATGCGAATGAGCTCAGATCTTTCGCTCTTCCCGCTTGCTATAGCCAGCATGAGAAGAATGCGTGCCTTGTGAGGCAGAAGGTTATCTCCTGCGATCAAACCATACTCCAGCATGCGCGAGCTTTCTATCACTCGGCCGCTTCCAGTTCTGGAACAGGCGATAGCTATAACTCCATTGCTTGTTGCAGTCTTAAAAGCTTCGCCTTGAGCCGGCGATGCTCCTCCAGCACCATGACCCGCAAGGACTATCCCTTCCGCTCCCGCACTAGCCAGGAAGGTAATGAGGTCCCCCGCCGCGTCCGCGAAAGACGGTACCACGTCAATTCGTGGGAAAGAGGAAATATCGCTCACATCAAATTCGGATAGGTAGGTATGGCGACGCACAGGTGCCCTCAGAAAATGAACCCCATCTGGGTCGACAACCCCCAATAACCCGAGGTCTCTCGACTGGAAAGCTTCCACTTTATACGCACTCGTTTTTGTGCCCTCTCTCGCACTATTGATCTGCTGATTCATGCAGATCAGAACCCCCTTGTCGCGCGCTTCAGGTGATGCAGCAACCTGAACGGCGTTGTAAAAATTCATGGGTCCGTCTGCGCTGATCGAAGTTGAAGGACGCTGAGCACCCACGATCACAACCGGTTTGTCTGTCTGCACAGTAAGATGCAGAAAATAAGCGGTTTCCTCTAGTGTGTTGGTCCCGTGTGTTAGTACAAAACCGGATACATCTGAACGCAGTGCAGTTTCGTTGATTCTTTCCGCTAGACTCTTCCAAATATCAGGGGTCATACTCGGGCTTCCAATATTCGTAAACTGTTCGGCTTCAAGTTCAGCTATTTTTTTAACTTGTGGAATTAAATCTATTATCTCAGAAATATCGAATCGGCCCGCGCGATAGTCGTACCGCGTCATACGAGTGTCACCTTTGCTCTGGATAGTACCCCCCGTCCCGAGGACAACGACTTTTGGCAAACCAGCATAAGCTGAGGCGAAGGAAATTAAAACAACGGAAGGTATTAAAAATACCTGTAATACTTTCTTACTTATCATGCTGTTTTTAATTTCTCAATACTGATTAAAAATCCTTTGAATCTCGGTTGGTTCGCTAGTCTTGGTCAAAGCAAGTTGAAGTAGTATCCTTGCTTTTTGTGGTCTCAGATTATCACTACTGATTGTTCCCTCCTTTAGCCGGCTCTCACTATTGAGGACCCGACCTTGGCCCTTACGATCGCTGCGAACGACAGTTATTCCTTTTCGCTGAGCTTCTTCTAATGCGACTGAAATATCCGGCGACCTAGATGCTGCGATGATTCCCACTGACCCCGAAGCAACAAGGCCATCAACCGACCCTCTGGATCCTTCCTGATAACCGTAAACAATGTCAACTTTCGGAAGAGAGACAACGTCCGTAATATCAAACTCCGTTTGAAAAGTATGCCGTTTAAGCGGTTTGCGATAATAAACGACCTTATCTGGGTCGGCATATCCGAGAAATCCATACTCTCTTGAATTGAATGTCTCCACGCGGTAAGTATCCGTTTTCGTTCCATCTCTGGCGGAGTTTATTTCATCGTTCAGGACTATCAAAGCCCCTTTTCCGCGAGATTCCGGGGCTGAAGCGACTCTTATGGCATTGTAGAGATTTAAAGGTCCATCTCCACTCGTTGCAGTCCAAGGACGCATCGCACCGACAATCACGACTGGCTTGTCACTTAAAATTGTTAGATTTAGAAAATATGCGGTCTCTTCTAATGTTCCTGTTCCATGGGTAACAACATAACCATCAATTTCCGGCTTTTCTTTGCAGAGTTTATTTATTCGATTAGCAAGCTTCAGAAGAACTTCCCCATTAATACTACCTGATCCGACGTTTATTATCTGCTCGCTTGTTACCCGAGCGAAATCAGATACTTCTGGCACTTCCTTCAAAAGCTCCACTACTGGAAAAGTGCCAGACTCGTATCCTGAAAGCATTTCTGGGCTCGGAGCTGCTCCCGAAATTGTTCCGCCGGTTCCCAAGACATGTATATTAGATTTCGATGCAGACATTGTCATCGATGACAACAATATGAATGAGCCTAATACCAATCGCCTTAAGTTTGAGAATAAATTTAACATCATTTCTGCTATTATATATGTTGCCTTCTAACGGAGGAAGTTTTTCTCGCCAAACGTAAGGACTAGTCGGAGCAATGTTTCAGTAATTGAAAAATTAATATTTTATAATTTCTCCGTTTAAACGTGGAGTAGAAGCGGGCGTTTTGCGTTTCATCGTCGTTTGCTCGTAGCCATGAGCGACTTTAAGTACCTCTAGATCCGTAAACCGTTTTCCCATAAATTGGATAGCTATTGGAAGCCCTTCAGCTTGAGTATAACCTCCAGGGACAACTACCGCTGGAAAACCTAATGAAGAAGAAAGATTGTTTGTTGCTGGACTAGCAATCCACCATTCTCTGCTTGGCCCACGCTTTCGATCTAGACGCGGCGCGGGGGCAACTTGAAACGGTTGGGCAATAGCATCTAGATCATAACGCTCAAAAAGTTCTTCGATCAAAGCTATATACATCTTTCTTGTGCGGTACCGGGCCTGATAGTCGAGACTCTTGTCTGGTGATTCAAGTGACATGGCATCAACCATACGCTGAGTAAATTTGTCCTCTCCTACCGCTTCCATCCAATCGGCGACGTTTTTGAAAGGTGCTTTAGCACCAAGACGAGCCAGATAAGCGTTCGTGTAGTGTATTTTTTCATACTCAGCCGTACGAAGTCGGGGTTGGGAAGTATCATCAGCGATTGTGGGGTTTCCCGTTAGAATTGGATCAACAATGAATGCACCGGCCTTTCGCAAGTCGATTAATGCTTCGTCAAAAATTGAGAGTGCCTCTTTATATTCGTCAGCTACGGGTATCATTTCCCTGAGTACACCAATTCGTTTTCCGACGAGCGAATCCTTCGACAGCTCTTCTGCCCAATCACTCATCGGGAAATGTCCAATCGGATTAAAAGTAGTAAAATCCTCCGCGTCCCATCCGGAGATAACGCTAAATAAGGTTGCAACATCGAAGACACTACGGCCCATCGGTCCAGGACGATCCTGTGTAGCTCCGCGCGGAATTATCCCTGAACGACTTACCATGCCATAAGTACCAACCATTCCAACAAGACTGCAGTTAGCAGATGGATTTTGAACAGAAACGCTAGTATCAGTTCCGATGGCAAGAGTTGCGAAGTAGGCCGCCATCGCCACCCCACTACCATTTGACGAGCCACCCGGCGAATACTCTAAATTGTAAGGGTTTTTGCTCGCACCTATTGGATGTGTTTCATCGAAATCGTTGCCGAACCAATTAGAGGTAGATACCTTGCCAAGTATAATCCCGCCTGCCTCTTGCATTCTAGTAACGATCGTCGCATTACGGTCAGGTATTGGAGCCCCCAAGGGAACGAATCCTCCCGTAGTCGGTTGGCCAGCTACATCAATGAGATCTTTTAGAAGGATTGGGATACCGTGGATGGGTGAGCGTCTTCCTTTTTCAATTCTTTCGATATCTAGCTCCCTAGCCAGCTCCAGAGCGTTCTCATCAATGTGAATTACGCAATTTACTGCAGGGCCCTTCTTGTCGTATGCATCTATACGCTTGAGGTATAGCTGCACCAGCTTTTCGGAAGATAGGACACCTGCATCAATCGCCTCATTGATGTCCGTAATAGTAGCCGTAGAAAGGTCAAAAGTTTCTGAAGAGACCTTGCTTAAAAAAAAGGCCGATAATGCAAAATAGATAAGGTGTATTCTTCCGAGCTTAAGCATATTTAAAGTTGTATGGTTTATAATCGTACTTACGTTTTTGCAGACCATGAAAATCAATACGTAATGACTTCTCCGTTGAGGGGAGGTGTTGTTTCAGGAAGCTTTCTGTTTTTCGAGACAGCTTCATATCCGGACGCTAACTTGATGAGAGTAGGTTCACTAAAGGGACGACCTAGGAACTCTAAAGCTATCGGCAGATTTTTGTTTGTGAAACCAGCCGGGACCAAGAGGCCGGGAAAACCAGTCTGCGAAGACAATGCATTGTCCCCCTCACTATTACTCCAACCATCAACAATTTTAGTAGCCGGTAACGTTTTAAAAGGGTGAACAAGGGCATCTAATTGGAATTCGTCCATAACTCTAATGAGGGCATCACCCAGCATCTCACGATTTTTTAGTCTGCTTATGTAGCTTTCATTAAAATCTAGAACGCCAATATTATCGCGTTCCCGAAGCCGTTCGAGATGTTCTGGATTTTCTTCGATCATCTCTGTCATATTTTTGTACATAGCGTCCGGACCTAGACCAGATAAGTAGTAGTCAGTGGCCGCTTTCTTTTCCCAAGCTGAAACTCGAGTGTTGGTAGCCAGACTTAGTAAAGGTAGACCGGTGCTAATTGGGTCTATCACAGTTGCTCCAGCTTGTTTTAGCTGATCTATTGCATTTTCAATCAAAGAAGTTGCCTCCTCGTGAACCTCACCAGGCCGGAACATTTCGCGAAGAACCCCAACTCGAGCGCCTACCAAACCTGTGTCCGGATCAACGTATTGAGTATACCCTCCTTCCGGAATCTTACCTCTCGAAGCCATGGTTACTAAATCCTCTGGATCAAAACCCGCAACCGCCTCCAACGTTGCTGCGAGGTCATAAACAGACCGACACATCGGACCGCCGCGTTCATGGGTTAATGCGTTCATTGTCATACCTGTTCGGCTGACAAGCCCAAGAGTAGGTGCGAGGCCAATCAGGTTTGCTTCTGAGGTTGGATTTCTTATCGATACGCCCGTTTCGCTTCCAAAGCTCACTTGTGCGAAAACAGCAGCAATTCCAGCTCCCGATCCGGAACTAGACCCTCCAGGCACATATTCTAGTGCATAGGGGTTGAGAGTTTGACCTCCAAGTGTGCTCGCACCCCATGGAGCCTCTGCGAACCAATCATTCATATTCGTTTTTCCAAGGATTATACCTCCATTTTCCTTAAGTTTTTTGGCGACCCATCCGTCTCTCCAGGGCATCGATCCTTTTAATCCAATGAAGCCGGCAGTGGTTGGCTGACCAAAGGAATCGAAGAGATCTTTTAATATAAAAGGTATCCCATGTATTTTCGAGCGGGGTCCGCTCTCGGAGCGCTCTTTATCTAAGTTCCGAGCAATTTCCAAAGCGTTTGGCTCGACGAATATCATTGCATTAATCGCCGGTCCCGATTGATCGTAAGCCTCTATCCGAGATAAGTACATCTGAACGAGCTGCTCCGAATTAAGCGTACCCGCATCGAAGGCCTTATTAATGTCCTCAATCGTTGCATCAGCGAGATCAACAGAGTTGGACCCGAGCAGTGTGTTGGCGGAATACCCTTGAAGAAAGAGTATGAGGATTGCGGTAAAACTATTTAGGTGCATAATTGAAGGAAATTAATTATTGGTATTCAAATGCTTCTCCAGGAAGAGAAGGAGTAGCTGGTGGGGTGGTACGATGTTTGGTAAATTGCTCGTAACTGTAGGCCAGTTTTATTAGCTTAGCTTCGCTGAACGGTCGCCCTAAAAACTCTATGCCTATTGGGACCCCAGCAGGAGCTTCATTACTAGCAGGGGAGAATCCCCCGGGAAACGTTATCGCTGGAAGACCCGAGCTTGAGCCCATAAACCCGTTGCGCTCCACTTGATCAGGGTTTTTAGTTGCCGGGACGACCAAACGCTTTTGATGAGTGTAAAAAAGAACGTCTAGAGCATACTCATCCATCGTCGCTACAAGTTTATCTTGGAAGCGCGATTGATTGATAAGGCGCTTAGCGTACTCAGGATTGTCCAATGCGTTTTCCAATTTTGTATCTTCTTTAAGGCGATCCAAAATCGGTTTGTAGGTGAGACCGGCAGCAACAAATTCTTTCAAATTCTTAAATTTCGAATCGGGCCCAAGGCTAGTAAAATATTCATCCATAGTCCACATCGACTCAAAGCCACTCACACTCAGCACAAAGCTACCAGCGGCAATGTCATCAAGTAGCGGAATGCTTACCGGGAAGACAGTAGCACCAGCCGACTTCATGTCCTCTATAGCTTTCATAGTAACCTTTGTTACGATGGGATGATCAGGGTGGCTTCCATCGCCAAGCAGCTGCGGAACAAAACCAATACGAGCACCATCCAATGAATCTTTTTGAAGATAAGATGTGTAACTTTCTGGATATTTATCAATTCCCTCCCAAGTCGCCTTGTCTTTCGGATCGAAACCGACTAAATAATCCATCATGACGGCCGCGTCAGCAACGTAGCGAGTTATCGGCCCCGCGGTATCCTGCGTGTAAGAAATAGGTATAATTCCATCGCGGCTGATGAGACCAAATGTAGGACGGATCCCAACGAGATTATTTGCCGATGCAGGCGATCTCGTAGATTGGCCCGTATCAGATCCTGTTCCGAGGATACCAAAAGTAGCAGCAATGGCGGCTCCCGTGCCACCGCTTGAACCTCCCGGTGTTCTGCTTTGATCAAAAGCATTCAGGGTCTGTCCCATTAAAGAGCTTATCGATACCCCACTGCGGGCAAGTTCACTAAGGTTTACTTTTGCAAAGATAATGGCCCCCGCATCTCTAAGTCTTTCGACTGTGAATGCATCATCCGGAGCAATACTTCCCACTAAAGCCTTCGATGCCCCAGTGTTTGGCATGTCATAGGTATCGTAATTGTCTTTAAGAAGAACTGGAATTCCGTGTATACGACTTCGAGGACCAGAAATATTTCTTTCCTCATCAAGTTTCCGAGCTAATTCCAAAGCATTCGGGTTGATAGCTATTACTGAATTAAGCTTCGGACCTTTTTGGTCATAGGCCTCTATTCTAGCTATACAAAGTTTTACTAGTTCCTCTGCTGTCAAAGCCTTCGCTTCAAACGCATCATTAATATCTTCTACCGATGCCGTCTGGAGGTTGAACTCTTTGGCATTAAGAGATATCAGAGCCGCAATCACAAACGACGCACCAATAAGCTTTTCAACCTTACCGCGAAACATAATCAGTTAGAAGAGGGGGAGTGCTTGGTGGCAAAGTACGGTGTCCGGTTGATTGCTCGTACGAATAAGCCAACGAAAGTATGGCTGCTTCATCAAAAGCTCGACCGAGAAATTCGACAGCAACCGGCTGGCCAAGTGTCGTTATTCCAGCGGGAACTACTACAGCAGGTAGACCAGAGACTGAGCTAAGTCGGATTTTTGTGTAGGTGGACGGCTCATTAACTAGTTCTGAGGGATAGTTGTTGTGAATGTAGACTAGTGCATCCAGGCCGTTGTCGTTTAAAAGGTCTAGGAGGACAGATCTCATTTCCTTCCGCCGCTGCACGTGCTCCTTGTAATCTGGAGAATCAAAGTTAGAGGCCGAAGCCAAAGCATTCTCGTAGCGTTCCCATTTCCCAATCACAAAGCCGCCTGTCTTGTAGAATTGTTCTAAAGTTTTGACTCCATACGATTCGTCAAGAGACGCAAAGTAGCTTTCAAGGGCGGGGCCAATCTCCGTGGGTGTTATATTACTAAGGGAAAGCTGATCCATAAGATCCGTATATCCTGTATTCACCTCGACAATTGTTGAACCATTTGCTTCGCAGTCTGATACAGCATCTTTCACGATCGAAACTGCCTCGGCACAAACGGGATCATCCTCGACGAATAACTCGCTAACCACCCCTAGCCTAGCACCGTCCAAAGAGCTTTTGTCTAAAAAAGATTGGTAGGGCTCTGGGCTCAGCTTGCCATCACTCAAAGAGGTTATTGCGTCCGCCGGGTCTACCCCGGTGGTGTAATTCAACGTTACCGCTACGTCGTACACGTTTCTCGCCATAACACCGACGCGGTCTAGCGTTGTGGAAAGCGGTATTACCCCGTCGCGGCTGATTAAGCCCTCCGTTGGTGCTAATCCCACGAGATTATTAGCACTCGATGGTCCACGGACGGACGATCCTGTTTCTGTACCAAGCCCTGATACCGCAAACACTGCTGCTAGGGACGATCCTGTTCCTGAGCTCGAACCATCGCTATGTCTTCTTAGATTATAAGGATTGCGAGGCTGCCCGCCGAGCGTGCTAGCTCCCGGGAGCCCCGGTGACCCTGAGGCGAATTCGCTCAGGTTAGTTTTGAGAAATATTATAGCTCCACCCTTTCTAAGTTGTTTTATAACGAACGCATCATCAGGAGCGAAGTTATTAGCCAGACCGATTGCACCCCCGGAATTCTGAATGCCTAGTGTATCAATGTTATCTTTTACGGCGATCGGAATTCCATGAAGAGGTCCCCGTATTCCATTTGTCTGGCGTTCCCTATCCAGTAGTTTAGCCTCCTGCCTCCAATGGGGGTTGATAGAAATTATTGAATGCAGCTTTGGGCCGCTAAGCTCGTAGGCAGCGATTCGCTGAAGATACTTTTCGCAAAGATCCTCATACGTGAGTAATCCCTCTCCAACCGCACGCTGTATGTCGTCTATAGTTGCCGTAGTCAGATTCAACTCAGATCTAGCCGACTGAGCAAAGAACAGAGTTAATGATATGCAAATTATACAAATTCTAGATCTCATATTCTGGATCAACGGCTTAAGTATTCAAACGTCTCACCCGAGAGCGGAGGCGTAGTTTCCGGAGTCTTGCGAACTGGACCTAGCTGCTCATAAGCATATCCCAATTTAAAAAGGACTGATTCGCTGTAGGGCCTGCCCAGAAATTCTACGGAAATAGGTCCGTTTTCTTCGGAGGTATAACCGGCTGGTACTAGCAAAGCCGGCAAGCCTGTGACGGAACTGAAAGGGTTATCTCTCTCGTCATGCCTTTCGCCGTGAGGCTCAGCAGGTATGGATTTGAAAGGATATACTAAGGCATCAAGACGGTATTTATCCATCAGATCAAGAGCTGCTGCTTTCAGAGATTCTTGACTATCACGCTTTGCTAAAAACTCGGCGTCATGCATGAGAGAATCTATTTCTCTCCTACCTTGAATTATACTTTCTTTGACAAGGCTACCCCCCTTCTCGATCAGCTCATCGACATTTTTTATGACCGCATCTGGACCGAGCCGACGGAAATAAATATCGTAAGAAAATTGAGCCTCGTAGTAATTAGTCCGCGTTTCTGAAAGCAACGGAAAAAGATCCAAACCAATACTGAGATTATCAATCACGGTCGCACCTGCATCGTGCATCCGATGAATTGCCGATTCGACCAATGCTACAGCCTCTTCGTGATCTTCACCCACACGGAAAAGGTCCCGAAAGATACCTATACGAGCTCCTCGAAGGCCATCTTTGTCGAGAAAAGTTGTGTACGAAGATTTAGGAACTCTTCCGGGTGAATTCATAGTTAGAAGATCCTCTGCGTCAAAGCCTTGAACAACATCCGTCATTGCAGCCACATCGTAAACAGTCCTGCCCATTGGTCCGCAGCGCTCTTGTGTGAAAGAAGTCATCACCATTCCCGTTCGTGGTATTAGACCTCGCGTTGGAGCCAATCCCACAAGGCTATTGTTTGAAGTTGGATTGCGAATGGAAACCCCGGTTTCAGTTCCCAGTCCTATTTGGGCGAAAACCGCAGCAAGTGCTGCCCCCGTTCCTCCACTTGACCCGCCAGGCGTTAATTCGAGATTGTAAGGGTTATTCGTGCGACCGAGTACAGAACTTTGGTCCTTGGGATCAGCAGGGCTTCCAAACCAGTCGCTCATATTGACCTTTGCAAATATTATAGCTCCTGCTTCGCGAAGTCTCTTGACAACGGTCGCATCATACAAGGGCTGAGAATTCTTTAAAGGAAGAAACCCTGAGGAGGTTGGCATATCGTAAGTATCGAATAAATCCTTTAATACCACCGGAATTCCATGTAGTTTCGAACGCGGTCCAGATTCGGACCTTTCTATATCTAGCTTACGAGCAATCTCAATTGCATTCGGTTGTAGCGTTATAACAGTATTTATTTTAGGTCCCTTTTTATCGTAAGTCTCTATGCGCTTTAAGTACATGGAGACTAGCTTTTCTGCGTTCAAGGATCCAGAATCGAAGGCTTCATTTATGTCTTCTATAGTAGCTTTTTCTAGTGAAAAACTCTTTGAAAAAGCGTATCCACTAAACCAAAATATCGACAGAAAAAATCCGGTGCGATAAAAATACTTTATTATATTCATACTAAAATTAGGGAAACGAGATTTACGGAGATCTGAAATTTCAACTCCGAAAAAATTACCAAAGACCGTAAAAACGATTAAGTTTATAAGTGTCTGTTAGAGCGGGGATGCCCGCTCTAACAGATGGCTAATAGGGTTTTAGGTCAGAAACCAACTATGATCAGAAAGTCTTCGAGATCGTAACCTGCCAACGACGGGGTAGCATTACAGATATCAGCTCATCCCCAGATGTACTACCGCTACGTCCTCTGAAATAGAGCTCATCTGTAAGGTTAAAAATATCCAGCTTAGCTGCAAAACTTCCACGTTTCCAACCAATTGCAAGGTTGGCTGTCGTTGCCTCCGGGAGCATGACCACGCCATAGCGACCTGATTGTACCTCAGAGATGTAGTTCCCGCTGAGCGTAAAATTTAGACCGTACGGGGCTTTATATCCCATAGCGATACCGTGGCTAGTATTTGGATACGCGGGCCTTTCGATTTTTTCTCCCGCTTGAACCCTGTGGCCAGCCTGACCACCCCACGTAAACGCTTCAGCTGGGTAAATAACCTCACCAGTTACCGGATCAAGTACATCTTCGAACCCGTGTGTCGTCCCATGAAGCCTCAGCCAACCTGCGCGGCCTGAAACGTCGAGAGTCTTTTGGGCTACACTGAATCCACTCAAGTAAAACTTTTCGTTAGGAACCCAACGAACTTCGAGCTCTACACCTTCTCCAGTGAGAACACCCAAACTACCGATCAGCGGATTACCGTTCGGATCCTCGTCAACAGTCGCTCGCTCTTGACGATAACCAGCTAATGCCCAGTAGAGTTTTCCATCAAAGTGTGACCCTTTAATTCCAATCTCCTCTATGCTCGCTTCAGCGTACGCTCCGTCTCCGATCAAGTTCTGAGCTAAAGTCAAAGCAGATCCGTCAGACAACGCGGTTTGTAAACCATAGGTTCCATATAAATTCAGATTGTTCGGGAGACTGTAGTAAACACTGCCCGTGTACGACACTCCATCGTCAGTATCCCGAGTTGATGTGTCTGCTGTGCGGAAACTCGGTGTGCCATCAGCTCCAGAAGCAAAAACGTATATTCCTTCTCCGTCAACGTCCGCATAGTCAGCAGTCTCTGCATCGATGTAGTCGTATCTTGCTCCAAGGATTACGCTTAAGTTTTCGCCGACGGTAATATCCAGCATAGTTCCAATTCCATACTCGTCATACTTACTGTGTCGCCATCTTGTATAGGGGGCTCCACCATTATAATAATCCGAGTTTTCTCTTGGAGTTATGAAAAGGTCCCTTGGAGTCCGCTCGTTCTTTGGCATCGCAAGGTTTGGGCGGTTGTCGTAATCACCAAAGTTGCAGTGACGCTGCGCATCCGTATGTCTAAAGTTGACAGCAGATATGGAATTGACTGTTACCGAGTTATCGCTGTATAGTTCTGTTTCCAAAGAAAATTTGTTCTCGAAAGCCCATATATCTTGCTTCTGATAGAAAGGTAGTTCCGAGTCCTTAAATTGATCCTGTGAATCCAAGATCATTTGATTCTTCATTTTAACGTCACCCCCATCGTTGATGAAATCTAGGTAAAAAAGACCTAGTTTTGCATACAACTCCTTCTCGAGCGATACGTGACCCCAATCGACTTTAGTCAATTCTACCGTGTCAGGGTCCATTACAAATCCCCGAGGCAGCTGGTTCAAAAGCTTCATATTCGCATCCCCTAGCATTCCCGCAAATTCTGGCCGCATCGTTTGAAAAGCCTCCAAAGCACTATTAGCGTTAGCCACGACCGGTACTTCGCCAGCGAGTGCGTCTGTATAACGAGAATCGAAGCGTTGTCTTAGTGAATTATTCCCAGATGAGTTCGTACTACCTGACACTATAGGGGAAGCTGTTTCGAACTCCAAGTGACCGATCTTCCCGCTTTTATCGAGATCAAGATCGACCAAAAAGGTTCCACCCCAGTAGTTACCGTTGTCGATAAGGTCCTGCGTTATGCGTGTCATAAATCCGCCGGCTGTACGTGTTTCCTGGAGGTTAAAGCCTGTTTCAAGCCGCCAACTTTCGGTAAGCTCTTGAGATATCGCCCCTTGAAGAATCTTTTGCCCAATAGGAATATTCTCATAAAACGACTCAGAATCCTCCTCTAGTGCATAAACATAATAACCGCCCCGGCGCTCCGAATTGCCCGTGAAGTTAATTGGTCCACCGAAGCCAAGCGAAACTTCGCGCTTGCCGTACGATCCAAATATTCCCTGAACAAAACCTTCGTCCTCTTCTAGGTACGCCCCTTGCCGTGAACGACCCGATTTCGGCGTCATATTGGTATATCCTCCAATTTTGCCAGATCCAAAATAAGCAGGAGCAGGACCACGAACAACTTCGATCTGATCATTCGCACCTAAAACCGTCCGAGAATTGCCTTGGGGCTCTATTCGTTTCATACCCCGAAAGTAGGTGTCTGCCGTCATTGCACGAATATCTATGTTACCCTGTACCCCCCAACGGGTTACAGTATTGGTGCTTGGGGCAATACGAGCTAAGTCAGCCACCTCACTTATCGACAACTCCGAAATCATTTCGGAACTCACGACAGTAGCGGACCTAGGCGTTTCTAATATGGATTTAGAGAACCCTAAGACTCCTTCTATGGGCTGGTTAGGCAAAACGAAGTTTGGGTCACCGGCTCCGTACGTTACCAGATCTTCTAGTGATCCCTCGACGTCTTGAGACTGCGCTTGCTTTGTGCAAATCGCTACAATTAGCGCAAAGCTTGACAGTCGAAATAAATGACCTACCTTCAAAGCAAGGTTAGGGTGTTGGTTTTCGTTCATATTACTTGTGTATTCTGTTTTTGTATTCGTGTGGTTACGACGGCTTTAGCAGTTGAGATGCCAACTACCCTTTCCTCGCTTTTATTGAAAATTAGTCTAAAAGCTACTAAACGACTTGAGCAAAAGTATAAGGTTTAGGTACCGTTTGATGCAGGTTTCAAATCACTTAGTGAAATTAGCCAAATGAGATAAGAGCTTTCTGTATTCAATCATCAAAGACACTTCGAGCAAATGAGATGCCAAGTATTCTTTCTTCGCTCTTATTGAGTATTAATCTAAAAGACCGCGTTCTATTTGAATAAAAGTGTAGCAAAATTACCTCTCTCTTGCTACCTACCATCTTCTGGTGATCTTCATTCTGCTTTGCCAGCAGTCGACGGTTGTTTGACCGATTCTCCCGTCGGCACCTATCGTTTCGTTCAGCCTTGTTTTCCCGAAGTTTATAAAATCAATCAACGCTTCCCAATTTTGATCAAAATTATACACGAAGCGGGCGTTACTGGTCATTTTATCATCAAGGTACTCAAAAGTGCTTAAATTTGGACCGTACTTATCAATAGATTTGTCTTTATGATCTATCTGCAAGAGCCACCGGAATTTGCCTATCGACTGCTCTAGAGAAAAACGAAATTTATTCCGTGCCACTTCAGGTAACTTCGTAGGAAGAACATACTCTAAATTCGTATCTGCATCCGATTCTCTGTACTCATGAACAAGCCGGATATTAGTCTTTTCTTTCCCGAAGAAATTAGAGGAGAAGGTTTTGGACATTGAGAAATCAAACCCTCGTATACTTGCGTTTGTGCCGTTTGATTGTGAGCGAGACCTGAAACCTACGTAGGGTCCACTTTTGATAGTATCCTCAACCGAGTAGAAAAAGTCATTGATGCCAATACTGGTAAGTTTCGCACTAACCGAAACACCAGTGGGTATTTGCTTCGTCCAAGAAGCCGATATTGCTTCAAAAAAAGTAGGCTTCAGGAATGGGTTTCCTGCAGTTACAATGTCGCTCGTCCGAGAGATTATCCTGTAAGGTATCAGGTCGTAGTAATCCGGCCGAGCTATCGTTCGTTGCCAACTAAGGTTTGAGGTTGAGGACTTTGAATGCCGATATGATGCCGAAAAGGTTGGGAAAGTATTCGAATAGTCTTGGAAACCTGCCTTGGGCGAAACCTCGATCGAGCCATCATCTTGAGCAATTACTTCAAAACCGAAAGTTTCTATTTTTGTATTCTCATTTCGAAGTCCAGATAAGAAAACCCAATCTCCTAGAGTGAAAGTAGCATTTGAATAGATGCCAAAGACTCGCTCGTAAGAAGTATAGTCCTGAGATAGGGAGTCTTGCTGTGACGAAACTGTGTCGAAACTGTAGTTAGATTCGTTGGAAAGAAAATGTGCATGGATCTCATTTTCGGACGGAAAATACCCAAGTTCATAATCCCTGCCGAGGATTGGTCCTTCGGCCTCATTTCTTCCAACCTCAGACAATCTGTAGCTCCCATCATATCCATTAAAATTTCTTCTGACTTCAAAATTTTCCCTTACTTTTTCTCTGAAAAGGGACCCGAACGATAAATCTATTTTGAATAACGAATGATTACCGCTCCAATTCGTATCTAAGTATACCACATCATCGCTGTCTTCAGTACTCTTGCTCTCAAACCGAATTTCCAGAAAATCAAACTGATGCAGGTTTTGCTCAGCAATATTCCCCTCAATAACAGGCTCTTCTTGATTGATCACATTCAAAGTTATCCCTTCGTTGAGTCTGTCTTCGAACTGAATTGTTGATATTCCTGGACGGAGGCGCTTCCATTGACGATTAACTGCACCTAATCGGATCTTCAATTGGTCAAAGTCCAAAATAAAGCCCGAACCGAAGACAGTCTCCGTTCTTGAGTCCGGACCTTTACGAAAACTTTTTCTCTTTCGGCTCTCACCGAATGTCACCTCTGAATCTTCAATGAAAAGAGGACGAGCCATTTTGAATTCTAGCCGCAATCTTTCTTCAATCTCTTCAATAATTTCCTGGCTAGATGCTAAGAAAAATTTGTGCGGCCCGATGGAAGTCTGTCCTTGTAATCTTAGGTGCCTAGTTCGAGTTTCCAGATTTCGGACATCAAACCGTGCTGTATTGGGCAAATAACGATCTATTGAGGGATCCTTTTCTGAGTCCCACAGATACTGGAGAGATTCGAAGCGTCTATCATATTTATTCGAACCGATGTCTATAGAAACCCTCGATGATTTTTTGCCTTTATTATAAAAAGAGTATTGCAGATTCGTCCCATATCCAAAATTTCCCGTCAGATTATTATATCGAGACAATAAACTAAGAATATTTTTCTGATCGTTTTGTTGATAAGCGGACCAAAGGTATCCTAGGGCCAAGAAACCTTCTGCATCTTCTGACGCACTAAGCTCGCTAAAGTCTGAAAATTCTGCCGTCTCAGAGGAAACAGGGTTTACTTTTTTTAAGATACGGCTTCTGTCGCGAAGCGACTCTTCGCTGCTTATTTCCTGGGCAATGGACTCTTGGGTTCCGATAAGGAATACCGCAATGATTGGAATGAAAAACCTCATTAAATACGACAAAAGACTCCGAAAGCTTTGTCGCCTTCGACATATTTTGTGAGTAATATTAAGTCCTGTCGGTCGGAATAACTGATCTGAAAAGACGTTTCCTTTACCCAATCAATATCTCATGCTTCTGGCAGCTGACTCCACTTTTTCTAGGAAGTCTTTAACATTACCTTGAGGCCTTATCGATTGGGCTCTTTGCAAAAGCCTAGCTGCCTCTGGAAAATCTCGACTGCGAACTAGTAAACGGGCGTGCTGAATCAAGCCATCGACCTCTGTTTCCTCAACATCCTGTGCTCGCTCGTAATAGATAATCGCTTTCTCTATCTCATTCTGCTGGCTATAGTAGTTAGCCAATAGAAGCAGGGCCTGCCCATTTAGTGGATCTTTTTCGACAACTTCTGTTAAAACTATCATCGCTTCCGCATCGTTACCCGTCCCAAGGGCGACTTGTGCCTCGTAATTGAGCAAAGTAGTTTGCTCATCAGGACTGAGTTCGCTTCCGACAATCTCTCGTGTAGCTTTAACTAATTGACCGAGTTGGACCCATGCCTCTCTGATCGCTAGGGCGTTTATTGTGCGCATTAAACGGCTTTTGTTTAGATCATCTAGCGTCAAAGCCTCGATGTAGTATTCCACCGCTAGGTCTGGCGCATCTCTATTAATAAAGATGTCCCCAAGTAGAGTGAGGCTAGTCCCCGAAGATTTCCCAAGCTCATTAACAATCTGCAAATTAGCAGCTGCCTTCATCTCCTCATCTTCTCCGATAAAAGCGTTTGCTTGAAGCATTAGAAGGCTCGTGTCTCCGGGGTTAACTGCGATGAGCTCATTAAGTATACCAATTGCTTCTTCGTTGTTGCCAACATTAATTAGACATTGGGCCTTACCGAGCTTCCAATCTCGGCTTTCAGGATCGAAAATCAAAGCAAGCCTGTAAGCGTCCAATGCACTCGCGGTTTCTCCCTTATTAAGGTAAACGTATCCAATAAGTCCTAGCAAAGATCCATCCAGACTTCCTAGGGCAGCAGTCTTTAAGAGGGAAGAAAGAGCCGCATCATAATTTCCTGTCTGAACATAAAGAATTCCAAGGTTTTTATGAGCACGCGCGAAGCCAGGAAATTTACCCAAAGCAGCATTGTATGCAATAATAGCTTTTTCGCTGTTGGCCGCTTGAAAATGCAAATTTGCCAAGGTGTAATCTAGTGCCCCACTTGATTCCTCAGTTATTGAACTCTCTAGCATTGTAATAGCATCTTGGGGACTAGAGCTGATGAGTGGAGTCAGGGTCTCGAAAAGTGTTTTCTCATCGCTAGTGATGCTAGGTGTCTTCGCAGTATCAAAAGCGTATGATCCCGTAAACGCTTTGACAAATTTAGGATTCTCCCAGCTAATTTCCTCTAAGTCGTAGACGGAACTATGAGATGTTACTGCAAAGAGTAAGCTTGTTAGGAGTGATAGGTTTGTTAAAAATCGATTCATATTTAATTGGTAAATAAACAATTCATTTAGCTACTGCATGCGAAAAGGTATATTGATTTCGTAACGGGCCCTAACAGGCTTACCGTCTTTTGTCGGAGTTTCAAAAAGACATTCTTCGACCGCGTCGATCGCTGGCTGTGTAAATTCTCTGGCTGTCGCTTTAACCACTTTTTCTACCTCAGCTCTCCCATCGGTATTTATGATGAGTATTAAAGAAACATTTCCGCTAATGCGTAGTCGCCGCAACTCAGCTGGATAAATAGGCAAAACCGTTTTCAACCGCCGCGGTGGTTGGTCGAGATCAGACACATCAAATATTTTAAGATCTCCAACCGTGTCTGGCTCCACTCCAAACCCTTCAAAGGCAAAAGCACCCGCTAAAGCATCTCCAATCCCTGGATTGAGAGCCAAACTCATCTGGCTTAGCGAAAGCTGTTGGACGTTCCTACTCATTTCTGGAGGCGGTTCGTCCACTATTTCCTCTTCGGGGGGCGGAGGTTCCGGTGGAGGCGGTGGTGGCGGAGGAAGCGACACATCAACCGTGACAATATCTGATTTATCGTTCCCGCCACCGCTTATATATTGGGTGAAGGGCAAAATTAAAAATACTCCTGAAGCGCAAAGCAACATCGCTATGATTGTCTTTAGACCATTAGAAGAATTCTCTTCTGTGAATCTAGGAACTCTATGTTCGGTATTTTCGACCATAAACCATTCACTTCATATCGTCTGTAGAAATACTAACAGACATTGCTCCACCAAGCTTTGCCTCATCGATGACCCGGACTAAAAGTTCCGTTGGTACTGTTCTATCTGCTTGAATTATAACTGGCATATCTTCTTCCGAAGTAAGCCTCTGTACGGTGGATCGAATACCTCCAATGCCAACGTCTTTCCCTCCATATACCACTTGTCCATTTGAGGTTATCGCTATCAATATGCTATTCTTATCCAAGTCTATAGCCGACGCAGCTTGAGGCTTACTGACTTCCACTCCAGTCTCTTCCACGAAGACCGTTGTTACGATAAAGAAAATAAGAAGAATAAACACCATATCGATTAGTGGTGAGATATTTATCTCATCACTGCCGGAAGATGAATTTGTGAGTGTTCTGGCTCTGGGCATAATTTTTTACCTAGGCTTGACTGCGCTTTGCATCGAGAAGGTGTTGGTTTATTGAGTTTTCTAATTTTTTTAAAAACAAATCCAATGCATCGAGTTTTTTCCTTATTGTTGAAATGACTACAATTGCTGGTATAGCTAAAACTAATCCGGTTTCAGTGGTTATAAGTGCCTCCGAGATACCTCCCGCTATCAGCCCAACGGTGTTTGATCCTTCGCTTGAAGAAAGACCGCTGAAAGTAGTGAGCATTCCTCCCACAGTTCCAAGTAGTCCAGTCAAAGGCGCGGCACTTACTATGATGGCGACAAATTTGATACGTCTACCGATACTCTCAACAAGAGTGTGACGGACCTCCTGAAATCTCAGACTTACATCTTGCGTAGTCTTTTTATCTGCTAAGACAAAGTTTATAATTCGCCCTATATCCCCCTGGGCATCTGCTGGCTTCTCTACCCAATGCCTCCATATATTGCTATCAGTTTTGATATAACTCTTAGAAGATAGCCGAAAGTATATTTCGAAAATTGAATAGTATATCAATAAGCCCAGTATAAATAATGGTCCCATCAACCAGCCGCCCTCAGTCCAAATCTTAAGAGCATCTTCTGTAATAAATTCTATCACTTTTACCCGCTAACCAAAAAGACTTCTAGGAATTGTCATTAGTCGGTGCCTCCAACAGAGATACTCCATTCACAAATATTACAGAAGTTTTCTCCATCTTAGCGATCATCGAATTCGCTTTCCTACTGAGAAAGGCTGATAGCAAAAGTGAAGGTATTGCTACAACCAAACCAAATTCTGTGGTGATAAGTGCTTCCGAAATCCCAGACGATAGGGACTTTGCGTCTCCGGTACCAAAAAGAGTAATTAACTTAAATGTATTTATCATGCCTGTCACAGTCCCAAGCAGCCCGAGTAATGGTGCGACAGCTGCTGTAACGCTTATAAAAGACAGGCCCCTCTCTAATTTAGGTTTCTCTTCGAGCAAATCCTCGAATAAAATTTCTTCTAAAAGTTCTTTGGGTAAATGGTGGTTTTTGATGCCCTTCAATAGTATGCGAGATTCCGTTCCGCCATAGCTTTTCACTACTCTCTCCGCTCCAGCATTATCTGATTTTTGAAGGTGCTCTAAAACGTCGTAAACTATTGATGGCGACAACAGTTTGTATTTGCTTAGCTCCAAGAATTTGAAGGCCGCAATGGATAGCGAAAGAAATGCAAAACTCAAAATCGGGTACATCCAGAGACCCCCCTTTCCTATGTGCTCGACGAGGGTTTCCTTCGTGGCTGAAATCGCAGTTGCTCTGCCGCCCGAGGTGTCCAACGGGATTTCGCCCTCTCCTGCTTGAACGAAATTAGCAATTGCCATATTGGAGTCAGGATCGAACGTGAGAATTCTTGGTTCTATTGAAGCACCCCGCTCAACTAAACCAGCTGAACTACCGTCGGAAGAAGCGAAAAATGATACGGGACCCAGGTGAGCGAATTTTCCTTCAACTACGCTGCCATCTGCTGAAATAGCTTCCCCAGGGAAAGAGAATCCTGCCGCATTTTTATCGATCCTTTCTAAACCCATCTTTACTGCCGATAATCTTATCTGAATCAGATCATCAGTCGCGACACCACCCTTCTCGCTTGCATTTAAAACAGCCAGAAGGTCGTCTTGGTACAATTGCATTTCACTCGGATGAACTGATGCATTTAGGCGATTTGCATAATCAAGAAGAAGATTTGAAATATAAGCTATTTCGTCTTCTCTTGCGGTAAGTTGACTTTCTAACGATGAGATCTCCAAGCCAGAATTATCTTTGCGTCTTTGCAATAATTGCTGCTCTGATCGCTTAAGCTCGACTTGCTGTGAAAGCTCTCTTGCTTCTGTTGCTATTGGAATTTTTTGTTCGGCAACTGTATTGCGAAATTCTGCCAATTCATCTATCGCTTTTTCAAGTCTAGATTCCGCACTGTCGGACAGGTTGCTTAAACTTTCTGCAAAGAGCGAGACATATGCAATTTGAGTAATAGCTATGTGTAAAAATAAGAACGGAATTTTTAAATTAAATTTCATATAGAATAATTGTACCGATTCAGTCTAAAATTTTGATTGGGAGAGATACGAACACTGGCGGCTCGTCGTTTTGGTTAACTGCTATTGCTTTAGCTATGTTTTCAGCTATTTCGCCAGAAACTGAAGTCCATTTCCAGCCGTCTCCTTGGGGATATCCAAATCCTGCGTACTCTGCACCCGCGTCCGCAAAGTAAGCATGGGATAATCCAAAATAGATTGTTTTGACCTCTTTCGCTTTTCCTGACTCGGTTTCTTTAATCTCCGATACAAGAGAGATCTGAGAATGAAACTTCTCGATCTGAGCCAGTATACCGACAACCGTTTGGAACCTTTGAGATAAGGCCAGTCTCTCTGCCTTTTTCGCATCATATGGAAGCCTTTGTGTAAGCTGTTGCAGGTCTCTTTTTAATGGCTCTGGTAACTTCGGCAGTAAATCAATTAAATACTTTTCGTATTCAGAAACTCCATCTTGGAGGTGACTCGAAGTCTTTTTCGCCTCATTTATTTCTTCAAGGAGCACACCTTTTTGTTTGTCAGAGGCACTTGAACCGTTTTCTAGTTCCTCGATGCTTTCCTCTAGGCTGCCTAGTTCAGCCTCTGATGTTAAAATCATGTCTTCTAAGAGAGCCTCCTCGTCCACCCAATCAGCTTTTTCTTTAGATAACTGTGATTTAACCTTGGACCATTCGATGAATGCGGCTCTCGCATCTTCGAGCTCCGAGGCGTAAATGCTACTGCAAGTTAGCAGGCTGCATGTTAAAATCCCTACTTGCAAAATTCGACGGTTAGTCCTCATGTAAAATGTTTTTGATAGGCAGGCGCCTTTAGCGGTGCCCGATTCGTGTGGTTGCGAATCAGGTTGCAAATCTTGTGCCAAAGAAAACGTATTGTAGCTTGAAGGCATGAACTTGATTTCTTTTCAATTGATATGCTCCAAACTTGACGAAGGTTATGAATACACGTCGAATCGGACCCCAAATTCGAATTAGTAACAAAAGTTGCTGCTCAAATTGAGACAAAGAGAAAGACAACTAATTCAAACTGATCTTTCTGTAGATGAAAATTGACGTGCAAGGCTGGTTCTCGCGATTCCTCACTTAGTCAGGTTTTTTTAACTAGATACGATCTGCGTAAGTGCCGAATGATTGGCACTACTGCTACCGAACCAATCTGACCCCTTCTAAAGGATTTGCCGCGATAAGAGACTTTAGACGATAATAAGATCAGATGACAGTTGCTAACTCTCTTACGGTCAATGCTTTATCTTTTTAAACATATTTCTCTGTCACCGTGAAGGTCAGTTAGAGAGCAAGCTTTTGCACCAAACAACACGGTGTCCACCTTCTCCGTTTACTAATAAAGCCGTGAACGGACCGACAATGCCATATACCTGTTGCACGTCCCCAGCAAATATTTCAATCCCTTCAAAGGATCAAATTGAAGCGTATTTGGGTGAAAAGCTATTTGCCCCAAGCTGCCAAGAGGGCGGTGCCCATGTCGGATGGCGTCTTAGCAACTGCCACGCCGGCCGCTTCCATCGCCGCTATCTTCGCTTCAGCGGTTCCGCTTCCACCTGATACGATGGCACCGGCATGGCCCATTCGA
>PBZS01000065.1 GCA_002730235.1 Gammaproteobacteria bacterium
AGGTGGACTGAACAATCCGATAAAGAACAATCCCAAGGGTAAAATAGAGGCGTATAAAAACGGGTGACGCCGTCCGTTAGACCCTTGCCAATTATCCGAAAGCGAGCCAATCAACGGATCTGTTATGGAATCCACTGCTAAGGCGATACCAATGGCAATTCCGGTATACACCGTTGGCAGACCGAGCACTTGGGTATAGTAAAAAAAAACGAATACGTTAAAAGCAGCGTTTTTAATACCTTCAGCCGCTTGACCGACTCCGTAGCTGACCTTTATGCCGCGAGTCAGGGGCGGTTTAATGCTGTCCATTGATCTAGGTTACAACGAGAAGCAATGTATGTAACGCCTTACCCAAAGGCAGTTGAAGATAAGAAAATGCAGCCTCATCCCCTAACTCATGCTCCGCTTATAAGCCCAGTACAAAACGTGATTGAATACTGGATAGACTATAACAGCCACTTAAATATGGCGTTCTATAACGTGATTTTTGATCGAGCAGCTGGCTATTTTACGATCTGCCGCGCGGTGGTTCACCATATGCTCGCACCGCCGCTAAGTCGCGTTTCGCGATGAGCGCCCATGTTAAGCTCCTCAATCAAATTTCTCTGATACAACATAAATTGAAGCTCGCATTTCTTTAATGTGAACAGTAGTCACAGCATTGCTTTCGGAAAACGAGTCACATGCACGAACGATTCCTAGAGGCGACGTTGGGGATATTAGTCCTGCATGTTGATGTGAGAACTCGGCAGGCTCGGGAGCCTATACTTCCCTAATTGAATGGGCTAGAGGAGATGCCTTTAGGACAGAAGCCCCTCTCGATCCCTATTCAGATGGCACATAAGAATCTTAAACTTGTCTGGATTAGCCTCCTATACGTTCGTCTCGTTCTCTCCTACGCGTGTCTTTTGCAATTTGCATTTTCACCAAATAGCTAGTGCATTCAATGATCGCTAGGTTTTTTCAGGTCGAGAAGGACATACTGATGAAGGGGCTGAAGCCACCGCACTCCTTGTAAAATCCTTTCCGCCCAATCAGTAACTCTCAATACCGGATTGTTTGGGTAAGGACGCAACAGGACGGAGGTTACCATTGCTGCTGGCGCGCTAAGCAAGCCGTAATAGCGGCTTGCGACATTGAAATGTTTCGCAATCCAATTTAAATCACGCTTGTAGAGAGGTTTTTCGTCAATTGTACGCGCGGCCGGCGTAAGCTTTCTAAATAGCTTCAACATAGGATTTTCACCTAAAGGCTCGACAAACATTGCCCTGCCACCAGGTTTCAAAACTCGCTTAATTTCCAACAAGCTGACTGGCAGGTCCAAGTGGTGAATAATCGCTCTTCCGACAACCAAGTCGAATGTATCGTCCTCGAACGCCAAACTGTGTGCGTCCATCTCCGCAAATGTACATTTATCGCTCACGCCTGCATCCGCCGCACTTTCTCGGGCTTGGCAAATATAGTTTTCGGCTATATCAATCCCGGATACGGTAGCTCCCAGCCCAGCCATAAAGATACTCTTTTGTCCGAATCCGCACCCGAGGTCCAGGACCCTCTTTCCATGTAGATTCTCGTAAACAGCATTCTCGTCAGCGTCACAACGCCGCATCGTTGGCGAATTCATAACATGCGGAAACCTTCCTTTTAACTCAAAAGACCGCTCTAAAACCCCATCCTCGTCGTGCTGCACTTTCTCCCGCGCGACTCTTTCTTTAAGGTCTTCAATCATCGAACAGTCTCCAATCACTTAACAATGAATTTACTCAATCTTTTTGACTCCACCTTGAGTTGAGACTGTTATTTTGCCATTCAAGTATTTTTGGTCTCCATCGCCGTAGCAATCCTTTCGCTATGACAACTGTCTTGAACAAGGGCAGAAGGGCCCTACTGCTGTTTGAGCAGCATAAAAAACTCAATTTCGAATGCGTTGCTGAGTATTTTACTAGTTATTTGGGTTGAAGGATTAGTAGCCTTCCAATATCCCGTAGCGGTCCCTGTGAAAATTAACATCACCAAAAGTCTGTTCTGCCACGGCCGCTCGCTTTATGAAAAAACCTATTTCAAACTCGTCTGTCATCCCGATACCTCCGTGCATTTGGATGCCTTCTCGGGAAACCAGACTATAAGTTTCACCCACTTTGGCCTTGGCCAATGAGGCTAATTTTGCAACTTCCGCGACTTCACGGCGTTCGTCCAGGGCCGTGAGCGCCTCTAAAACACAAGATTTAGCAAGCTCGATCTCACAAAACATATGAGCTGCACGATGCTTGAGAGCTTGGAACGAACCTATCGCAACGCCAAACTGCTTTCGTTCTTTCAAATAAGCGATAGTACGCTCGAAGCATTCTTGGGCGCCTCCTAACATTTCCGCAGCTAAACCAATTCGAGCTATGTCTAGCGCCGGATCGAGAATTTCTGCTCCTTTGCCTTCTTCTCCTATGACTCCTCTCGCAGAAACTTTGACATTCTCCAGCCTTACGATAGCAGCATTTCGCGAATCGGCCATGATTGTACGGGTAACCGATAGCCCTTCGGCTTCACAGTCAACAAGTAAGAGCGTCAACCCCTCTCGCTCGCTGCCTGATCCTGAAGTTCGTGCAACAACTAATAGTTTGTCGGCAATGTGCCCATCCAACACAAACGTTTTTTTACCAGATACCAAATATCCATCCGCATGGGGCTCCGCCACCGTATTTACGCCATAAGGAGCGTGTCGGTGAGACTCTTCGAGAGCCAGTGCAAGTTTGAGATCACCTCCAGCCACCTGGGGCAAAAGCTCTGATTTTAAATCTTCTCTGCCGCCTAAATTGATAATGGATCCGCAGACCCAGACTGAGGAAAATAGAGGGCTCGCCACGAGAGTCCGCCCACACTCCTCCGTGACAACACCAAGACCCTTATAACCAAAGGCGAGCCCACCGTGAGCCTCATCCCACGGGATCGAGGCCCATCCCAATTCGACCATCGATTTCCAAGTTTCATCATCGAACCCAAGAACATCCTCCTCGTCTCTGAGCCTTCGAAGCTGCGAAATTGGCGCATTCGCGACGCAGAATTCCTTAGCAGTATCTTTGAGCATCGTTTGTTCTTCATTGAGTATCATTTGTTTTTCCTCTTGCTCCTTTTCAGGGCACTATTATAGGGTTTTGTTAAGGCTAAGCTAGGGCCGGCCGAGGTTTTACGGAACTTCTCCTCTGTCCCAAGATGCGCAAACATATATTGCTTGCGGAATTGTTCTTTTTTAGAGAACTTCTGTAACGCCGACTGTCGAGCGACGTTTTGATCTGGAGACGATGATGGATTTAGCACAACGAAAAGCGAAACTAGAAAAGCAAAAAGCTCTTTTAGAAAAACAACTCAAGAACATTGAAAATAGTGCGGCTTATCGAAAGGAGCTGGAGCTGGAAAAAGCGCTGGACAAGTTTGTAAAAGTGCACCGCACGAATAAGAAAGTCCTAGTGAATCTGTTGCTGAAGCGAGACGATTCAGCACGGAAACTCAGGAGCAAATCCGCAAGCTCGCCCAAGAAACGACGAAAACCTCGAAAGCTGAAAATCTACAAAAACCCCAATACGGGTGACGTTGTAGAGACAAGGGGAGGCAACCATAAGATCCTGAAGGCGTGGAAATCAGATTACGCCCTGAAGGACATTGCGGAATGGCTGATAGAGACTAAACCCTAGTCGGATAGAAGCCGCACAATCACCGCCCTCCATGTTCCTCTGGTTCATGTTCCTCTGGGTCATGTTTCTCTGGTTCATGTTTCTCCGGCTCGCTGGCGATTCAAAAACAGCCCAATTTTTTCAGTTCTCACCAAATACGTCTCTGCTAAAACATTTGTGTTTGACATCGTCTAACGACGGGTGAAGCCTGTTTGCAACAATTAAATCGCACGTTTGCTTAAACTCTTGAAGGTTGTTGATGACGGGAGAGCCACGGAAACTCGGTTCATTTAGCACCGGCTCGTATACGACTACGCTTATCCCGAGAGCTTTCATTCGCTCCATCACATCCTGAATGGCTGACGCGCGAAAATTATCACTACTTTCTTTCATTGCTAGTCGAAAAAAACCAACGACCTTTGGATTTAACCTGAAAATTTCGTGAGCTATGTAGTCTTTCCTAGTAGCGTTAGAACTGACGATGGCTTGAATCAGGTTCTGTGGAACTCTTTCATAATTAGCAAGGAGCTGTTTGGTATCCTTTGGCAAACAGTATCCCCCATAACCGAAGGAGGGATTGTTGTAGCCCTGCCCGATCCTATCATCCAAACAGACCCCGTCGATAATGCTTTTGGGTTCTAAGTTGTTGGCTAATGCATAAGAATCTAACTCGTTAAAGAAAGACACTCTCATTGCGAGATAAGTATTTGCAAATAACTTCGTTGCTTCGGCCTCTGATGAATTCATGAACACGAGATGCACATCGCTTTTGAGCGCACAATCTTGTAATAAGACACCGAAGTCTTTCGCGGGGGAATCAAAACCACCGACAATTATTCTAGAGGGGTACAAGTTATCTAATAAAGCGCGCCCTTCTCTTAAAAATTCCGGCGAAAATACGATCCTGCTGGTCCTATGCCTCTTCTGCAAAGACACCGTATGGCCCACCGGTACAGTCGATTTAATAACTATCAAGGCACTCGGATTTAATCTGAGGGCATCCCTAACGGAGGCATCAACAGAACTCGTATCGAATCGATTTGTGCCGCTATCATAATCTGTTGGAGTTGCAACGACGACATAGTTCGCTTCCCGATAGGCAGCCCGTTTATCAAGCGTCGCGGTCAAACTTGCCTTCCCCGAGGCCAAAGATTCCTCGATCTCCTTGTCCACTATTGTCGACTCGCGTCTTTGCACTTTTTCTACGCGGACTGGGTCGGTATCTAGAACCGTGACCTGACAGCGCCGAGATAGCAACACCGCCAACGACATTCCTACGTAGCCACATCCGACAACGGTCACTTTAACTTTTTGAGACAAAGCTTGGAACTCAAAATTTTCGGTAAAAACATGCCAAGTATTGAAGGGAAACTACTGTCCTAACTCTTATCCAATTAGCGCAGCCCTTTTTCACGACACTACCCATCACGGTAAGTGATCAAACAAAACCCGTACCACTTGTTTCTGCAGTTTGAAACGATCCTTGGCATCAGGAAGACGCCCCAGAGCATGCTGTGGCGCGTTTCGGCTGACCTAAATGGTAACCAATGCTGGACCAAGTATACAAGGCGCAAGATTTCAAATCATCCAGCGCCAAAGATATCTACTAATTGGGACCGTCTCACCATTTACTTTTTTCGGTTACACCGGTAGACGAGTTCTGCCCCTGCCTAGGTATAACAACGGGCACAGCAGCTTTTTTTAGGTTTTAGGTGAAAAGCCGAAGTGAGTGACTAGGTGCACGCAAGCCAAGGTACAGCCTACCTTCGAACCCAACATAACTCAGTGCGAAGGTGGTTGAACCTAAACCATAAATATCCCGTGAAGACTTCCATTACCCCGCGGCACGCAGCCATGAGTGATACGTATCCGTTATACCTTGTTTTAATGATCTGTGTTCTTGCCAGCCAAGTGCGTTTATTCGACTGCTATCCATCAGTTTTCTCGGCGTGCCGTCTGGTTTGCTCGAATCAAAAACTAACTCGGCTTGGCAACCAACAATATCCGCAATTGTCTCTGCGAGCTGTCGAATAGTGATCTCTTTTCCTGAGCCGACATTAATGTGCTCGAACTCAGAGTAGGATTTGAGCAAAAATACCAACGCGTCAGCAAGATCGTCGCAGTGTAAAAACTCGCGAAGGGGCTTTCCGGAACCCCAAAGAACCACTTGCTTGGCACCTGAAGTTTTGGCTTCGTGTAATTTTCGGATGAGTGCCGGTAAAACGTGTGACGTTTCTAAGTCAAAATTATCCCCTGGCCCATAAAGATTAGTCGGCATAGCAGAGATCCAATCACGCCCATGCTGCTGTCGATACGCCTGACATAATTTAATCCCCGCAATCTTTGCAAGCGCATAGTATTCGTTCGTCGGCTCGAGAGACCCCGTTAATAAAGTGTTTTCTTTAATTGGCTGCTCAGCATACTTAGGATAGATGCAAGACGAACCTAAGAACAATAACCTTTCGACATCATACGCGTGTGCAGAGCGAATGATATTCGTCTGTATCGCCAAATTATTCTGCAAAAAATCAACGGGGGCGGCATTGTTGGCCAAAATCCCCCCGACTTTCGCGGCCGCTATTACAATGGCATCTGGACGAGCTTGCTTCATCCACCTGGAAACCGCTGCCTGGTCACTGAGGTCGACGATATCTCTCGCGACTACGAGAACCTCACAACTTTCTAATTTCAATCTTCGCGCGACCGCAGCGCCGACCATTCCCTTGTGACCAGCTACCCATACACGCTTACCATTTAGTGAGTACACCACAGTTATAACTCAACAGATGCAGGCAATCTCAGACCATGATCACGAAGCAACGCATTTCTGCATGCAGTTTTGTAGTCTTCTGAAATCATTTCTGAGCACATTTCTTGAGCAGAAATTGTCGCGACCCATCCGAGATCTGCTTGGGCTTTGGCACTGTCCCCGAGTAAACTTTCGACTTCACTAGGCCTGAAGTACCTCGGATTGATTCGCATAACGACATCTCCTACCTTTACGGCCGGCACTTTATCTCCATAAATTGACGCGACGCGCGCTATCTCATCAACGCCCTCGCCTTCAAATTCGAGAGTTAGGCCTAATTCTTCGCCAGCCCAACGAATAAACTGTCTCACGGAAAACTGGATGCCCGTCGATATAACGTAATCCTGAGGTTCATCTTGTTGCAGCATCATCCACTGCATAAGAACGTAGTCCTTTGCATGACCCCAATCTCTAAGGCAGTTGATGTTTCCCATGAAAATACAAGACTCAAGGCCTAAAGCAATATTCGACAGGCCGCGCGTTACTTTACGTGTTACGAATGTCTCGCCTCTCCGCGGCGATTCATGGTTAAACAGGATCCCATTGCACGCATACATTCCATAAGCTTCTCTGTAGTTTACAGTTATCCAGTAAGCGTAAAGCTTTGCAACCGCATATGGTGACCGAGGATAAAACGGCGTGCTTTCTTTCTGGGGCGATTCCTGAACGAGACCGTACAGCTCCGAGGTAGATGCTTGATAAAATCGAGTGTGGCCCACTAAATCAGCAAAGCGGATGGCTTCAAGCAATCTCAAAGCTCCAAGAGCACCCACATCGGCGGTATATTCGGGCGATTCAAAACTAACAGCAACGTGCGACTGCGCTCCTAAATTATAGACCTCATCGGGCCGGATATTCGAAAGCAAGCGCGTGAGATTCGAACTATCAGAGAGGTCACCATAATGTAATCTGAATCGGCCATCATGGATATTTTCATCTTCGTATATATGGTCAATCCGTGACGTATTGAACGTGGAGGACCGCCTCTTTATTCCATGCACTTCATAACCTTTTTGCAAAAGTAACTCCGCCAAATAAGAGCCGTCTTGCCCAGTGATTCCAGTAATCAGTGCCTTTTTCATTACAAAGTCCTTTTGCGGTATCAACGATAATTCGAAACCGTGTTCACATACCGTGGTAACCCTAGTCTTGCCAACTCGCGTCGTGTACCGACAAGTACTACCATGACTTAGGGATCCTCGCTGATGAACAAGATTAGCAAGTGCGTCGAGTTTTTCTCTACTCTTCCAATTTTCTTAAATCTAGCAATCAGCTTTATTTGATAACCGAAAGACTAAAAAGAAAAGAATTGTCGCAGGCAAGAAGCCAAGACCTGAATTTGCGACGCGTCCGCACTGAGTTTATTGCCTTATAGAATCCCGATAAGATGACCATCAAGTATCTCAGCGGATGAGATAATTGCACCAGCAAAACGTCTCCAGCTACCGTCTTCGTGTTACTTCATTGGCTTGTAAGCAAGGCGTACGCCTTTTGCCGTCCGCACTTGCAAATGATGAGTTTCAGGGGCACAAGCAGGCATTAATGTCCTCCACCTTTACTTATGACCAAAATCCCTTTCCATATGATCCACAAATCTAGTTTTAAAAGGCTCCAAGAAGAGCGATTAAGGTACTCCTCGATATATTCATACTCATATTTTGACCTACCCATTTCCTCGGTGCCCTTGTTTATGTGACCCAGACCTAAGAGCCCGCCTTTGAGAAACTTTCGTGCAACGTTGCCTTGGGCTAAATCGCGCTCATAGTGGATTTCGGACAAAGGGCGAGGTCCGACTATGCTAATATCGCCAATCACAACACTCCAAAACTGGGGCAACTCATCCAAATACCATTTTTTTGCAAAAGCTCCGACAATCGTCCGGCTCTCTGCGTTCCATTCGGCCGAATAAGCACGCCACTCGTGTCCCTCGGCAGCCTGCGCATCTATATATTCCGCTTTAATAAGCCGCAGTTTCCATTTTTTAATTCGTTGGCCCTCACTGATCCCCCAATAGTAGAACAACATTGGCCCGCGATTGCGCGGGATCAGCAACCCTTCGATTACATAAGCCATTTTCAAAACGGCTAAGATAGGGCAACTACATATAAACAGTAAAAGACCAGTTATTCTGTCGAATAGTACTTTGGGCCATCGGCTGGGGAGCGCGTCAGCCCTCGAGAAAATATGGTTATAACGATGTTTCACCTCCTGCGATGGCGCATCATATGGAAAGGCCTCGGGAGACTCCGCCTTTTCTCTATCTGTAACCATCGCTTTCTCTTTATTTATTAAATGAAAATATCACCATTCTTCAGGACATTCACGACGCCAATCTTCTAACGCACTGCGCAAATCGAACTCAAAATCATAGCCATCGTCTATTAAATATTTTGGAACGATATCATTCGACCGAATCATTTTCCGGAGCCTCACCGGGTCGAAAGGATGGTTAAAGCCAAGCAACCGCGCTGAGAGAGTAATAAAATAGGAAGCGCAAAGAAGTATACTCACTGGCACACTGAGTATCGGCAACTTTTTTTGAAGCATATCTTTAATATTTGTAGCATATTCCTCGACCGAAGGAGCAGGGTCCATACTCAGATTGCAAAGAGCAAACGCGTTCTGTTTAAACCGATCGCTTTTTCGGACCCACGTGACTGCTTTGCAGAGCTCTTTTACGTAGATCCCAGCTTTTCTAGTATCTCTATTCGCCATATAAAAAAAATAGTTTCCTTTGATCGCTTTTATTAATCGAGAAACATTTCCACCTTCTCCTGGGCCAAACACAACGCCAGGTCGTATAATTAATAGTGAATTATCATTATCTCGCAGCAACCACTCTCTATGGATTTTTTCAGCCACCAGCTTGGACGATCCGTAAGCAGTTACTGGAACAGGCAAGGTATCTTCTGTTTTCCGGTGCTCCGATATTCCATAAGGTGATATGGAGCTTGAGAAAACAACCGATCTGCAATTTACCTTCGACGCGAAATCACAAACGTTTTCAGCGCCTAGCACGTTGCACCGAAAATACTCCTCATCCGCATGACCTGGCTCACGATGCACAGCTGCGAAGTTCGCAATTAGATCCACCTGGTCTGCGTGAGGTCGCCATTCAATCGTCTCAGTGACGTCCCCGATCACCGTCTCTATATTCGTATAGCTTTGCAACGCCATAGCCCTGAAACCTTCTGGCATTGTTGCATTAGCGCATAAATCATACAGATAAACCCTATCGAAGTTTTCAATATCCACGAGGTGCCTCGCGAAAAACGATCCGATAAAACCGCTGCCACCAAAAACTACCGCCGTTGCCAAACTTTACTCAACTTTTAACTCCCTACTTTAGTCTCTTTCGTGACACAAAGTGTCATGCACCGAGCATCGGTTCTAACCGCCACGTTCAATGATACTTAAGCAGGTAGCTATTAACAGTTTGCGATCAAATTTTTTTAGTAGGCCTGCTCGAGCAGCCCTGATCATCTCTGGTTGATCTAGACCTCGCATATCAAGCAAATTCTGGATCGAAAGAACTATGGTTTTTGGATCCCATGTAGTTTCGACCGCGACACCACTTTGCTGATTAAGAAGCATCTCTAGCTCTGATCCCTTATCAGTTATTACCAACAGTAGAGATCCAGAAGCCAGCACGTTCGGAAGCTTGGATGGTAAAGATCCAGCAGAAGTTCCTGGGGCTTGCGGAATGATTTGTACCGATGATTTTCCTAATAATTCGCCTAGTTCATCCTCTCTGACCAACTGATAGAATCTAATCCGGTCATCTGTATTCTTATCTTTTAGCTCCTCAAAGATCGGCCCACCGGAAAAAAAATTGAACGTGTACCCGTTTCCGACCCGAACTATTTCTCTTGCAAGCTCCATGAGATGCCAAGGTGACTGTTTCTCTCCGAGAGCTCCTGAATATACTATGTTAACTTCGTCTCCCCATAACTGTGAGGACAAGCTTCCTTTGTCTGAAAAATCTGAAACCGTGACCGGTGGGTATATGACTTGACTTCCACTTTTCGATACAGAGTAAATTTTCATCGACAACTGACGCATTTCTTCTGATAGAAAAACCGTCAGACGCGAAGATCTTAAACCGAAACCTTCGACGACCGTTATGATACCCGCAATGATTTTTTTTAATCTGCTGGGTGATTCCCCAACATGAACGACTTGTAAGTCGTGCACTATCGACACTGATTTTTTCCCGAACGCCCAAGAAATCATGGACAGAAAGAGCGACGGAGGAACTATTGAGATGATTAAGTCTGAGCGATATAAAAGTGGCCATCGAGTAAGCACAAATATCGCAAACCACAGTTCCAGAACAGCGCGTCTCAGGAACAAATTTTTTGGATATCGCAAACTTCGCCCAGCGCGGTGAATCCTGACGCCTGGCAAAGTCGCTACACTCTTCGCAGGGATCCAGTCGGGGTAAAGAGGATGAGAGCACAAGACATCTATTTGCCTGCCACTGCCAGCAAGCTCGCGAACGAGCTCAGTGTTGTACTTGCCGGTAGATATCAGTTCAGGATAAAAAAAAGGACTGATCACCGTTATCTTTTTCATTTAATCACATCCGTCGGCGGGCACAACGATATAAACTAGGCATCAGCTAAAACATTTCGCCCTGTCAAAAACTCGCTACGAATTCTAAGGCGACAAATTTGCTTTTCTCCAACGGATGACTTTCGCAGGACTTCCAGCACAGACGCTTTCTGGAGGCAAATCGGCGAAGACAGTGCTTCGTGCGCCCACGACACAGCCAAAGCCGATTGTTATACCCGGAGCGATGAATACGTCACTAGCAATCCAAGCTTCATCTTGTATGAAAATAGGTTTTCGAATCATATCGAAACAATAAGACGTAATATCGTGCGTCCCAGTGCAGACATAAGTGTTTTGACTGACGACAACGTGATCGCCAATGGATATTTCACCCAAACTATACAGCTCCACATTATCACCAATCCACGACCAATCACCGATTCGCACTTTCCAGGGGTAAGTCATTCTTACCGAAGGCCGCAGAATTACCCCCTCACCGATTTTCGCACCAAACGCACGAAACCAAAACCTCCTCCACCCGTACATGAACTGCGGTGAGCATCCAATTACGACAGATTGAAATATCCACCAAAATTGAACAAAAAAAGCACCACGCCCCCTGAATCCATCTGGCAGCTTGAACCTCTGGAGATCGTGAAACTTCATCCTCTTCTACAGCTAACCTGTGTATGTCGAACGGTAAACACGGCATTTTAATAGCGCGCATTTTTTCTCAAAAAATAAAATCAGGCTTAGACCCCTCGCCAATCACCCACTGATACACCTGCAACATTTCGGAGCTAGGTCTACTCCAGTCGTTCTGAAGAGCAATTTCCCTTGCGGCTTCCGCCATTCCCTCGAGCTCCAAGGTGTTTTTCGCAAAAATTTGCTCAAGCGCGACCACCAGCTCGCTTACGACTGGCTTTATAATAACACCCGCTCCATTTTTTTGAATCACAGACCAGGGAGTCCCCACGGTCGTGACAGTGGGTATACCCGCAGACAACGCTTCCGCTATAACCATGCCATAGTTTTCGGATTGCGTCGGAAGTACAAAAACATCACTGGCACCAAACACATTTCGCCTCGAATCACCTTTAACCATCCCGAGCCATCTCACATCTGCAGCAACACCGAGCCTTGACGCTAGGTTTCTGCAAAAAACAGAATAGGTGCTGCTATAATCTGGCCCAGCCACCAACAACTGCCAATCCTGATTCTGATTTTTCACTGCAGCGAAAGCTTCGATCAGTATCGCCAAACCCTTTTTTTCCTCGATGCGGCCCATATAGAGTATGTGCCGGTCCTTCGAGTTTAAATTCAACGCAACTTTGTGGTCATGCCTGTTACCCAGCTCAGAAAATTCACCTGTGTCGACCCCGTTTGGAATTAACGCCACAGGCGATCGAGGCGCTATTTTTCTAATTGCGTCTACCTCTTCCTCTGAGGTCGCATGAATAACAGCAGCGCCTCCAAAAATCAGATTTCCAAACAAAGATAAATAAAGTTTCTTTTTAAAATAACCCCTTTTTAGGTTCCAATCGAACAATGTTCCACGTGGCGATAAAATTACAGGTATACCCAACTGCGTCCCGACGTTTTGAGTAACGATAGGCACGTAATTCCAAATATTATGGCAATGGAACAAATCAGGCTTCAAACTTACCAAGTAATCTCTAATAGAACCGTTATAAGCAAGCTTAGGATGCAACTGCGCTGGAAACGTGATGGACTTCAAACCGTACCGTTCCACCAACTCATTTCTTTCGTCGTTTTTAAAACGCAGAGAAACAACTTCGTGTGCCCAATCACTCGAAGTCATCCCTCGCATGAGTTCCGGTATCGATCGAGCGGGCCCGCCATAACTATCGTCTAGGTTAAGCACGATATGGGAAGCGCGCTTATTCATCTACTATTTTTCTCGCACTAAGGGCCTCAGATAATGCTGCTTGCGTTATTCGAAAGACAAAGTAAATAAATAATCCCATATAAAAGGGGAATAAAACTGCGCCTATTTCTTGGCGATGCACGTAAAACGCAAGCAGCGTCGATCCAGCTAACAAGTGAGGCGCCAATATACCACCAGAGAAGAGCAGACGATTAAGGATGAAAATCGCCGATACAAACCAAATGGCGGCCAACAGCGTTCCCAAAGGACCTGCCACGTAATAAGCTAGGCCCCACATTGACGATGCCATGCCATAATTGACGGTCGTGTAATACCGCTCATTGAGCAAGTCTGAAAGCGTATCCGGGCGAATTTGCAAAACCGCAATATATAGGTCGGAGACAAAGGGTATAATGCGGAGCAAGACTAGATCCACGAAAGACCCGAAACCGAATTCGGAGAATTCAATGGCTCGCTGAAAATTGAGCAGTACAATTGATTCACCTCCGCGTGTCAGCCGGAATAAAACTAGTTCCCAATTCGCCGCCGCATCTGCAATGAGCGCAAAGTCTAATAATAAAATATACTGATATACATTTTTAAAAATTATCAAAAATGCAAAGCCAAAAATCAAAAACAAGATCCGCCTCACACTTCCAAAAATTACAAAGCCTTCTTTCATCGAGAAAAATACTAAGAGCATAGCCAAGAAACCGGTTGTAAGATACGCACGGCTCCCCGCTAATAGTGTCGAAGCCAAGAAAAGAACAGCGAGGGCCAAGTGACCAAAGCTCTTCGTTTTGACCGAAAAAATTCCGTAGGTGATAGCGGATACCCAATACACGCTATAAATTGCTCCGTAGGAAGCTGCACTAAAACCGCCAACTTCAGATGGAAAGAAAGCGCGTGGGCTTTGAATAAAAATTATAAGAAATATAGTCGATAGCAGTAATAAATTAAATTCAAGCAAAAACTTTGCTCGAACGATTTTTGTTGTTCTTTGTACGAAAAAACGATCGTTGAGAACAACCCCTAAAAACATCAACATAAGCAAAAACGCGTAGAACCAGTATATGTGATCATGAATCTTTAGGTACTGATGACTATCAGGGTCGTAAATCACACCGCTAGCCAAAGTAGAACTGTAGTACGCGCAAGACGCTATAGCCAAAGTGAAAAGGTCTGGACGACGCTTGCGAAAACCAACATAGCCAACTGCGACGATCATGCAGAAGCCGTAAAAGAAACTCATATATATGCTAGAGGTCAAACATCACAATCGGAGACCGGCCCACCGAGCCGCGATCTTCGTTAAGGATGTTTAGTATAAGGTTATTTACCATCGATGGCTCCTTACCCTCGAAAAACTCGCCGAATGAACCAATGAAATACCTTAGTCCTGTGCGGGAAGGTTCGTAGCCGCTTTTCGATACCAATACTAGCAAAGCTCGTAAGTCCCCCACCTCTCTGCAAGACAAACATACTCCCCGCCTCACAAACCCATAATAGTCATCGACGCCCCCAGACATATCATTAAGGTAGATCGGGACTTTCCCAAGCGAAGCGGCCTCCAAGAGTAATGTTGAATTGCCACTTATCAAATACTTCAACCCGCCCAAAAACGCGCCAGCATTCTCGGTTGACGGATCACTCATAAGCAACCCCTCATTTGCAGCAAACCTGGCCAACCGAGTCAAATACTTACCACTTAAATTAGGATGGGGGCGCAGTATAACCTGTCCAAAACCATCCAACTGGTGAAGTACGGCGCTTAGCACGCCAATTTCGTCAGTGCCTTTAACTGCTAGGCCTAGTGCATCTCCTACTGCCTCCGGATTTGCAACTGCGCTTTGCAGCCGCCGAAGTCCGCCAACTATATAGCACCTTCGGTTTTTAACTCTTGGAGAGTCCACACACCTGCGTTGCTCGCATAGTTTATAAATGTCCAACGCATTCTGACCGTCCAGAAAGCTATGATTGAATTCTAATGCGTGAAAGCGTGTCGAGACTGTCGCGTGAGGCACGTAAGCCGTCTCGATTGACCGTCGCTTGCATAACTCAATCAACGTCCGACATTCCGGATTATGATCGTTAGCTAAAACCACTAGCTTTGGCCGAACCTCCTCCAACAATTTTTGATGACATACTAGCCAGTAGTATGAGGCGCAAAAACTCATAAAGCGTCGACGCACTAACAAGGGATTTTTATTGAAAAGCGCGAAAAGCAAGACAGGCACCCTAATACAGGTCAGCACGAGGACTTGGAAAAACCCCCACAGATTCACGGTTGCCTTTTTACGATCAAGCAACGTCGCCCCGATCTTCGGCGCCCGAAAAGTTGGCGATACTACAAACGTGTAGCTATATTCTGGATCTGATGTTACCAAAGGTTCTAAAACAGAAAATTGGTTTTGCGTAGAGCAAAAAAACAGGACCTCGCCTGACGAAGCATCAACCCTGCGCAGGCGCGTGCCCACAATCCATAGTTTAGCCAAACGTAGCACTTGCAACGGAAACTCAAAGTGACCCCCGCTAGTGAAGCGAGCCAAATTTGTTTCAGTGTTTTGTCCAGCTGAGAATTCTAACCACGTCTCGGAGTTTTGCTTTAGAACCGCAAAGGACTCTAGAACTGAGCTCATCAGACCCATTATGCATTTCCATTACGATAAGTAAGCCGTCGAAAAACCAGAAGCGTTGCTATCAGGTGAAACAGACCTGCGACGATCTGAAGCAACAAAAACTCAACAACGTCCAGAGTCAAAAGACAGAGTATTAATATAACGAACAAATGCTGCGCCAAAGTCAGTCCATAATAGCGCCTCAGGTATTTCAAATTTCGTTTTATGTAAGCCAGTATATGATTTTTAAAAAAAGACGTGACTGCTATCAACGACATCAAGAAATAGATCAATGGAACGAAGATCTCGCTAGGTTTTTCTTCAAAAAAATCAGCCACGTAAGGGAGCCAAAACACAGCTAGAGAGAATATCGTAAGCGTAATTACAGATTGGAAAATTACCATCCGCAGAATCTGACGATCTTCTTCCGCATTGATTTCCGAATTCGCCAATATTATCGGGGTCACGGCTTTGAAAAACGCCTGCTCGGCTGACCTTACCACACTGAACAGAGATGACGAAAAAGTCAGAGCAGCTACGGCGGTCGAACCGAAATTGCTGAGGATAAATGTCCTAGCGATAAGATCGACAGAGTACTTGGCTCCCAAAGTAGGAATAGAGAGTGAAGTATATCCAAAGAGGTAATAGAAGACGAACTTCAACCTCTTTTTAGAGTAGGCGCAGGGCGCTAGGAACGAGGTGTTGCGAAGAAATACGACACTTATGGCAAAAAGATTACTAAGCGAGATAACGACTAGTACGACGTCAAGACTTAAAGTTTCCACGAGGAAGCAACCAAGCAGAGATGTGGCTGGTGGAAGCGATGTGACTAACCCATAATCTGCGGTATTACGCTGCGCATTAAGGATAGACGCAGCTAAATTTAAGTAAGAAAAAGTGCAGGTGTACGCAAACAAAATAAATGGTTTAGGGACTGCATTTTCTCCGCTGAATAGTTTTGTTACTAAGCCCAATTCGGCCGCAGCTACAAATATGAACGTATAAGTTGCAAACAGCCCCAAGCAGGCTAACGCAAACACCGCGTTCACCGTACTACGCAATTTTGTCTTGCTGTATAGCTTTTGCGCGCTTGCCTCAGTGTTCATCGTAAGAAGCAAACTAGCAATCATCGCGAGGCTCTGGATTATTCCGTATACCGCATATTCAGGCACTGATAGACGCTGAAAAAGCAAAAGAAATAGAAATATAGAGGTGGCGACTTTTATGCCTTGAAAGATCAGATAGAAGCTTACTGTGTGTACTAATCGATTAGATCGAAAGGTCATTTGGACATCCGAGACAAAAGGTCAAAAAAGACTTCGCGATGATCCCAGAAATACACCGGTCGGTTCGATTCAATATCGACGCGCACCTCCTCCATCGTAACCACTAGGGTATCAATACATACGAATCCTCTGTAAGCCGCAACGCAGCGCCTGTGGCTACCATCTAGCTGTACATATGAGCTTTTCTCGCCCAAATCGTTGATTTGAATTGCTATCGGGTAATCATCAAGTCCCTCAGAAATTGAGTAATTACCGCGAAGAAAACCGTTCAGACCGCTTAGCGTATTGCCCTCCCTGGCAAACCAAGAGTTGATTTTTATTACGCGGTACGCCTTTTTCAGCACGTTTTTCTCTGCCCTAACTCGAAAAATCAAACCGTTAGCTAGGAAGGGAAGCATTAGATCTTTATAGTAATCGGACGATCGCACATCCTTAAAGCCTTTTGGATCCATGGTCAGCAGCGACTCAATCATAGGGTATCTGGCAGACATTCGATTTGTCTCACCTAGTAACAGAGCTAGAACACTGCGGTTGATATACGATGAATCTATGGGAGTTGGCCTCACCTTCCCGAGGGCGCCCGCGCGAACTTGAGATCGAATGTACTTTTTCAGACCCGACACATAATGCTCGAAAACAAAACACCCGGAGTTTTGAACAAGTACATCAACATATGGAGAAAAGTTTCTGGGATTTCCGGCCATTAAACACCTGTCTACAAAATCAAACACTCGACAGTGGCAAAACCGTGAGGAGTAATTAACGAACTTTAGGTGTCTAGGATATTACGCCCAATACCGATTGCGCCAGTTTCCAGATTTGATTCGATAAATTCTTGGAGCTCAGCATAGTCTACATGCTCATTGGGAAAACGATGCCATTTTTCGCCGCCCCCCACCAATATAGACTGCGTTTGTTTCGCTAACGAAACTGCTCGCTCACATAGCTCCCGATCAGGCTCCAGACCCAGCCAATAAAGGATCAGTGCAAGCGTATTCGATGGATCGTGAAAAAGATTTTCAAAACTTATTCGTAGCGAATTAGTGCCTCCTTTAGCGATGTCAGCGAATGACGAATACTGAGCAAGCGTTTCGTCCCTAGTATTGTCATACAAATCCTGAGGGCCGCTATACGCGGACCTAAATCTTCTGTCGCAGTTGAACTTCATAAACCACGAAACCATCGCCTGATCTTTCCGATCTCTATATGTATGCAAAACCCTCACTCCCCTCCACGAGAAGGAACGGAGAGACATGTGAGATCTCGGCAAGTCTTTAATCCCCAAGGCCCCGATTCTGTAATCAGGTTGTTTGCGCGATAAAACAAACGTATATCCGCTGTGCCAGCTATTCGGAAAAAACGAGTCAACGATGGCATGGTCGACTTCTACCACCGGACCGTTATCATATTTCTCGCTCCACAAAGCGGCGTAATAGGCTAATAAAAACCTGACATAATGCGTTCCCGTCTTCGTGGTTGTAGCCAAAATCACGATGTCTTTTTTTTGTAAGTTAGAAACACAAAGCCTGAGGGAAAATAAGATCCTTGCGACTAGGTCGTTGTCCACTAGGGGCCTTATGATTGCTACTCGAGCCCTCTGAAAAATACTCACTATTACCCTTCTAATATCATTGCTTCGATATCGATCCCGCGAGCCAAGAATTTGTCTTTCCAAAATAAAAATTGACGGTCAGTGTAATGTTCTCGCCACTGCCCAACCTGACCGCTGGAAATAAAGCTGCCCCTAAGGCCGAGCGCCTCTGGATTGACCTTGCCACCAAGATTTTCCGCTTGTTTAACGTTTTTGATAGTCGACGCAGCCACTGCTTCCTCGAGCGCTGGCCCATCGACTTCACACCCCAACCATTCAACAATTGAGCGCAACCAAAAGTGTGGCTCGAAAATTAGGCTCTCGTAAGCGATCCTTAAAACAGAATACCGGCCATCTGACGATGCACGGGTGTAGCTCTCATACATCTGACAATAGTTTTCAAATTTCAGTTCAAGAACTTCTTCCGGAGACTCGCACCGATCTGGCAGGTCCGGCCTTTTTTTGTGTTTGTAGTTATACAAGGACACTGAGTAATCCAGAGGATTTCTGTATAAATGAAGCACTTTATGGTGACGCCAATACACCTTTTGAAAAAGCGAATGAGACCGCGTTATCTCGTCGAGACGAAGGTAAGCGATATCCCCGTTGGGCGGCTTTGGAGGCGAAGCAATCATTGGGCCAAATGGAAGCTTATGGTACGACATATAATTGAGATGCCAATTATTTGGCAACATTATGTTCATTTCCGATGGACCGATCGGCAGCTTCCTGCTCGCGAGGGCGGCCACGTAATTAGTCAACAATAACATAGCATAGTGCGTTCCTGACCGTGCGATAGTCGCTATGATCATCATTTTATGTTGCTCTATCCCACGCTCACGCAAATGGCCCTTGTAAAATAACGCATAGCTGAAGCCGCGAGCCAGAAAATCTAGCGACTTGCCTGGCGGGATTCTACGAGCAACATCTCTTATAGACTGATTGAGATTCATAAGTCGTTATACTCAGTGAAAACCTTTGTCAGAATAATCATGCCTACACCACCGACGAATAAGTTTGTAATATCACGATAGCGTTCTCCTGGTACTCGAGCAAACATGATTGATCCAGCAATATAAGAAAGTAGGGGAACGATAAGATTCATCACCTCGAAGGCTCGAAACACCCTCGGCCCATCAACGAGTAACACCGTCGCCAGCTGAATTGATGCCATCAGCCCGTACGAGAAGGCAACCAAGCTCCTAGCCTCGTTTTTGTCAGAAGTCTTCACACCAGACCACCACAAAAGAAGCGCTCCACCCTGATTTGTAAAGCCATGAATTATGCCTATTACGGGCATTGCAACTTTTTCGTCTTTCGCAAAGGAGTTCGTGAGCGCATCGCTGCGCGCAAAATGGAGAAGCGAACTGAATACCAAGGAAAGCCCAACTAAAAGAGTCAGAATATCGATCGATCTTTCCAAAGCGAACCACGTGCCAATAGCGATTGTAAAAGTCAATAAAATAATTCCGGCCGGCGTAACGCCCCTCACTCCCGCGTGCAAAACCGTGGAGACGGAAACAGTTATCGAAATAGGTAAAAGAAGAATCAACACTTCAAAGAAGTCGTAGCCGAGCATCAGAAACACCGGAGTTCCAAATAAAAGTACCCCGACCCCAATGATCGATTGAACCACGGACAATAAGACTAGTATGAGGAGTTCCAAATCTTCGCGCTCGCCTCAAATTCTGATGGGGTTAATCCTGACAGCTTAAGGTTTTATATTTAATTCAATTGCGCTACCAACCTTCTCGAGTCAGTAAAGGGCGACCAGAATAAGATGACTGATCAAAATTAATCACGGGACTGTCTTTATTAACGTGCCGAAACACGCATAGTCCTCGGCCACCCAACTCGAGCGTTAAGGCAGCGTCGGGATCTTTACGAGCTACGGACCACGCACTGTGCATGCCCTCAGACCAAAAAATATCATCGAAGAGAATGGCCCCGCCCTCCGAAAGCAAGCCCTTTATGCGGTTTGCGTAATAGAGTGTAGCTTTCTCCTCATGTTGACCATCGATGAATGCAAGATCGAAACGCTCTCTGGACTCGTCGAGCTCTGAAAGCGCGTCATCAAACAGACTATTTTCAACATGGTATGCGCTGGAGAAGGATCCAAGGTTTTTCCTAGCAATCTCGCTGAGCTTTTGACTGCCTTCAATCGAATATAAAAAAGGCCTTTGCCGGGCACTCAAAAAGTAGCATCCGGATAATCCTGTGTTAGTCCCTAATTCCAAAATTCTGTTAGATCTGAGCGCCTCAGCCACCTTCCTAAGTTGAATTCCGCCGAATGCACCAGTTCCCGTTCGTGCGAATCCAGCGTTCGTGCTTTTTACCGCCGCACCTGGTACTACTTGCCCTCTGTCATCAAAAAGGCTCGTTCCGCTATGGGGGGAGCCAAACGTTTCCACTGTATCTTCTCGATATCCAGTGGAGACAGCTTCTCGTATTGCCTCAACTTTTTCGACCACAATTCGATCTTGATTAGTAAAGAGAGGTGTATACGAAAATAGTGCTACTTCGACTAAATTTGCCGGCAGTTTCTCTTTTACATCCCGTACATACCTACCCTTGCTAAGCGCAGTGCGAAGAAATTGGATGGCCCTATGCCGGACTTTGCGAAAATTATTAATTAGTCTCAATATATTTTTCAATCTCACGTGGTTTTGAAGATATCAGATTTTTTGATTCCCATGCTGCGATCAGTTCGTTTAGCTCAACGAAATCACACTCGAGATCCAAACAAATTTCGCTCAACAGCTTATCATTTTTGATTTGCCAAACTAGCTTTTCTTGGAGATTGTATTTTTCCCGGTGTTCTGAGGGATTGAAGAAAAGACCGTGCCTGCTGAGCATTGGAATTCCTATAAAATTACGTTTTACGTAGAGGTCGTTTTCTAAAACATATATAAATCGCTGTATATATTTTATCGCTTCCCTCAATGCGCCAAGATCCGAATTTTCAATGGTGTCCTCAGACGTATGATACCTTCGGTACGGGTGATCCGCATTTTCTCTACCAGAAGCTCGAGTAATGCTCGCCGAGGGCACATCAATCCCAGGAGCGCCAAATACCTTCTCGTCGTTTCGAATGACGCCCAAAAATTCTGTGAACCTGGCACTCGGTATAACCCCTTCTGCAGCCGCTTTTAGCGCTCGCGTTACGTAACTCTCGGGGTGCTCGCTCATTTGAATATGCAACGGAGTGCCAAGCGCCAGCATCTCAGTGAATATTGCCATATGCATATTTTCAAAGCGCTTAGAGTCAGAACAATAAGCGTGGGACCCAATGGTTTCGGGCATGAAGAGAAACTTGTAGGTGTAGCTAGGTTTTGGATAAAATTCCCTCAGCCAGCCGCATAGATAAAAATTCACAAGCACCCCAACCAACCCATCATTGAACTGAGCTGGGTGACACATATGGGATAAGAAAGTTACCTCTTGGGTTTGAGCACCAGGGATTATTATCTCAGCTACCTTCAACGATCCCGGATAGTGCCTCGTCTTAAGCTCAACTGCGTATTTTTTTTCGTCCTCCAGAGAGTTCCATTCATCCTGCGTAAGAGAAATTCTCCAAGAGTCATCGTAATACACATACTGATGCTTGATGGAAGTTGGAAGATTATTCGCCACGCTGCAATGCATTTTAAGCTCAAGACCAGTCAGCTCACCGCTAAAAGCGTTAGAGTGGGACGCAACACGGAGCGGATGATCGAGACATACAATCACCTCGGACGTTTCGCAATCCAGCACCTCGAGACTATCGCATACCCAGCTCTCAGGTACTCGCCAGTCAAGAATCTCTGCCCCCGTAGGAAACTCTAACAAGTCACAATTCGTATGAGCCTTAAGCTGTTGAAAAGCTTCATCTATGCCTTTGCCAGTAATACTCTTGTGTAACCCAAAAATATTTCGAGCGAAATTGACGGCCTCCAAAAAGCGGCCTTCGTGAATATCTAAAGCCTCAGATTTGACTGAAGTCATACTTCCTCCAAGAATTCCGTCAGCTGACCCGCTAAATATGCAAAGAATGTTCGACCGCCACCAAATAGCTCGACAGGAGCTGGCATTGATGGACGAACAACTTTCTTCTCAAAACGCGCCAACGTTTCCTCATATTTCTTTGTCTGGTAGCAAATATGGTTAATTATCAAGCGCCGTTTTTGAGAATTAAAAGCGGGGGAATCTTTTCCAACCGGAACAATCAGCTCTAAATCAGGGTCTCCTGATTCAGGACTCCTTAACATCACGATGTTCACTTTCTGATTTCTTACGAAAATCGGACCAACTTTCACTGAGTACCCGAAATTGTCGCAATAGAACTTAGCGCTACGATCCAGCGATTGAACAACATAACCAATATGATTTATTTTCATGGATGAAGAAATTTAAGTCTTCTTTCAGCTTTCTGTACGCTCTCCGGCAGCGGCACCACAGCAACTTCAGACCTCGCCGAAACTATCGAATCGCTCTTTGGAGATTTGCTTACCACGGTGCCCGCATTTATAAAAACGTGATGATGAATGTCTCGAGTCACCGAACAATTCGCGGAAAAAAAAGAGCTTTTACTGACGTTTACAGAGCCTTTGAATACACAACCGGCCGACACAAATGTCGACTTCGCTAAATTTACCTCCCGGCTACACACCGAATTAAAAAGGATAATACTAAAGTCACCCACAACGGCATCACTATCGACAACAACCCCGGGCGCAATGTAGACACCCTGACCCACCCGCGCCGTAGAAGAAACTGCAGCTTGAGGGTCAAGCACGCTTGCGCTTTTTAATCCAACCTCTTTTAAAAACGTTTCGATTTTGTTTAATCGACCGAAGATGTCATATGGTTTGAAAAAAGCAAAGATGATCTCATCCTTTGGGTCACGGACGTTAACTAACCTGTCCGGCGAAATCACGTCGCAGTTATAGAATTCGGATCCAACGACACTTTTGTCATCATCAACGAAAATAACTTCTGTATATTTGGTCTCGCCCCGTTTGACCGAGTCAAAGATTGACTTACCAATCCCGCTACAACCGTATATGTATAGCTTGTTTCTCATACGCTGCTTTATTCAAAATCTGATTGATGCGCCAAATTTCTGGCTTGCCATTTTCAACACGCGGTATATCTCCCTCTAGGACAAATATCCTGAAGGGAACGCGCCCTAAAAGGTTGCTAAAAACCGACTTTTCCACCCCACTATACTCCAAAGCAGCGACCACCTCTGCTTGTTTTTGAACACTACGATATTGATTGCTATATATGCCGATTAGTAAGCGTTCGCGTTTACCTTCATCTGCGCATATAAAACAGGCCTCAATCCCTAAAACGGACTCCAAAGCCAATTGAATTGGCGTCATCGCTACTCTGCGGCCCCCAATTTTAACAAAATTTTTGTTACGGCCTAGGATAAATAACTGGCCGTCAACAAATGAACCAATATCACCGGTACCGTAGTAAGGTACGCCTTCCCAGACACGTTTATCCATAAACTCCGAGGCGTTCTCGCAGATTGAAGGTGAATCCAGATATATTTCTCCTTCTCCGTCGGAATTTGGTTCGTTAACTCGAACACCAATTCCAGGGAGCGGTGGGCCAACACATCCACGCTTTGCAGTTTCGAGTGTTGGTTTATACTGTGCAATTCTCCCAGAAAATTCAGTTTGGCCGTACATTATCCAGACTGCGATATTCGGTCCTAGTTCTAATAATTCCTTTAGATCACGATCTTTTAAACGCCCCCCGGCCTGGGTCAGCATTCTTATATGAGAGTTTTTTAATTTCGCGATACCCCATTTCGTCAAAAGTGAGTATGTGTAGGGAACCCCAGAGAAAATTGTGATTTTCCTGCTAATAATCTCTGCAAATAGCAGTGAAGGCCGAGAAATGCTCGCGCAAGGAATGGCGAGTACGCCCCCCGAGATTAGCCAGGTAAGAACAATGGATAGTCCGTAAACGTAATTAATAGGCATGTAAAACAACTGCCTGTCATTGCTTTTTACATTAAGCGCTGCTGCCACTGCCTGCGCTTGAAATCGAACAGATTTTTCCCCGATCTCAACCGCTTTCGGAACACCGCTGCTGCCGCTGGTATTGAGTGTTAGTTTAAACTCAGACCGGCAGCGGTCTAGCTCCGGAGGCCTCGTTGTTGCACCTTGCACGTGCTCCTTCCTGGCGTTACTGTGGATTAAGGAGCGGAGTCTTGCATCGATTACATCATCAAAATCCGAATCTTTCTCTTTAGACTCGGGTCTGTGCGGCAAAATTGCCACAGAGGCCCCAAGCTCCCAACCCAAAAGAAAGCCATAAAGCGCCTTTGTTCCATCTTCAGCGTAAACTATCACCTCAGTAACTCCAGCAAAACAAGGAGCTTGAGAGTCAGCCACAAGACTGCTCACTAAAGACCTCCAGCTAATTGCTCTCCCTGACGCGAACTCTAGTGCAGGAGACTCTGAATCTGCGCTACCCAACCATGAAGACAATCTCATGATAGTCAGGTTTCGAAATACCGAAGAATTTTTTCAGCCGTATCTGTTGCTTCCATATCTTCGATCGATAGTTCGATATCATACTCCTCTTCCAAAGCCGTCATGATTTCCAGATGAACTAAAGAATCCCATCCGTCGGTTTCTCCGAGCCCAAACGAACTTGGATCCTGCGCAATTTCAGCGGAGTCCACTTTTATAATCTCGCTAATTATGTCGATTATCGTTTCGTTCAAAATTTCACTCCTCAATTAACGCCATGCGATTTGCCGCCAAACGTGGTGCGGCGAAGTCCACAAATGCGGCTACGTTAAAAAGCCTGCATGGCCTGCTATTAAACGAAAGTTGCGTGTCGCACTGCGAAAAATATGCCTCACGAATTGGGTCTGGGATCATTTTTTTTACATCTGATGTTCGGGCATAGAAATCGGTGAAAGACGCAAAGCTCTCTGACTCAGTGTGCACGACTCCTGAAAACCTTTGCAGCTTGCGATAGGGCACCCCTACCGTTTGCTCCACATAATGAACGAGAGAGAGGATATCAGTTCCCAATTGCAATATTTTCCCTCCAGACCGGTTGAGTTGACCGACGATAGATCCTTCACCATAGGAACTATGGTCCCATTGCTCAATGAATTCCGAGGCGCTGTTGCCGATCAAGTAGTATGAGGTCATTCCATCTGGAACTCGTTCCACGCTTTTTTCTCGTGAAAACAGCGTCGTCAAGGCTCCAATTGACGACGAAGTTTTTTGCAAATGAAAGGCATCAGGAAATGTAAACGTAAAGCTTGGCGTTACCAGCAAGCCTTCTTCCCCGACCCTATGTCTAAACACGTCTACAAGACCGTGACCGCCACCCTCTAAGCGACCAAATATCCTCAGGTCCGCATGAATTAGGACGTGATCTCCTTTAGAAATACCAAGATCCTCTAGCAATGTTGCAACATCTTTCAGCAGCGTTTTTTTCATTCGGAGAGCTCAATCATCGTGCAGACAGAAACATTTCTGGTTTTTCAAGGGAGGTTAATTCCCAATATGGAACAGTAATAACATCGCGACCAGCGCACAGGCGGCGCAACTCATCTAATTCTGACTGCAAATCCACAACGAACCCGAATCTCGAGTGGTCGTCTATTTGGTTCACACAACCATATGAACCAAATATTTCTTCGCGGTATAGGTGTTGAGTTATGTGCTCCCTATCCACCAACGCTCTGGCCTCTCGGACTGATTTTTTAAAAAAATCGGCCCGCATCAGCTCGGCGCTTATTCCATACGGAAATCTTCTATCGAATAGATTACTCACGAAATCAAATTCGCGGGCCGCACCGATTGTATAGTTGATTAGACTATTGTCGATTAGCGGGGAATCACCGTTCAGTCTCAAAAAATATTCCGCGCCACTCAAATCTAAAGCTTTCTCTGTGCGTCTGACTAAGTCGTGAGCATCACCTCGAATCACGGGCAGGCCAATCTCCTCCGCAGCTCGACACAGATCATCATCTAGGCCGCGATCCGTTGTTACTAGGAACTGACAATCTAATTTTGTCTGGAGACTTCGTTCATAAACTATCCTGAGTATACTGTGGCCCTCGATACTCATAAGGATCTTACCGGGTAACCGCGACGAATCGCTTCGAGCGTAAATAAAGCCAGCGACGAGAGGCGAGGCGGCTGACACGTCACTCACCACCTATCATTTTTTTCTCTTTCATCTCGTTAGCCCAAAAGGCACTAGCCTCCTTGCAATTAGAGCCCACGATTGAAACGTTAGAGCCCGTGCCCAGAGCACTATATTGTGGCGCCGCTTCAGTAATCAGCAAACCGACCAAATCTCGAGGGTCATGCCCTTCATATTCAGAACTGGGACGAACGAACAATAAATCGTCCTCTGTAATCCGATGACCTGCCTCTAGGTCCCTTGACGCGTATATGCCTCTTCTCGCTCGAATCTTTGTTTTCAATTCTCCAGATTCAGAGGACAGACTTTCTTCCGACCAATTCAACGCCTCCTCACAAAGTGCGACGGTTTGTACATAATTATTTAGCTCTTCAGGGCTTTGAGCATGAGCGTGATCGAAACCAGCTAAAGTCTTATCAAAAGTGAAATGCTTTTCAAAAAATCTGGCACCTGCGGTCCACGCGAGTATTGCTGAGCGCTCGTCGATAGTATGGTCTGAGTAACCCACATCCAATCCGAAGGCGCTCTTTAAGGCACTGATTCTAGATATCTTCGACTCCTCGAACGCACACGGATACATAGACACACAATGTAAAAGCTTTAGATCTATTTTTTGGTTCGCCGCTTTAGCGACAGAAACGGCATTTGCAATCTCCGCTAGGCTAGCCATCCCTGTACTGAGCAATACGGTCGAAAATTCTTTACAAACCTTTTCAATCAGCAAGTGGTTCGTCAGATCCGTCGAGGCGATCTTTACGTATCCAGCTCCTAATCTCTTCAGAAGGCTAATGCCGCGATCACAAAAGACTGAGGCGCTTATATCGATCTCCCTTAAAGCAGCATACCTCCATATCTCTTCCCATTGCTCGTCGCCAAACTCCTCTGATCTTCGTTGGGCGTAAACCTCACTGTCGTAATAGCTCCCGTCGATTAAATATTTTGGGAGGTAAAGCCCCTCTGAGAAGATAAACTGGAATTTTACCGAACTTGCGGATGCTGATTTGGCAATATCTATGAGCTTTTTCGCATCATTCAAACTCCCGTTATGGTTACTACCCGCCTCCGCGATCACACCCCCATTATGATATTCCATGTAAATTCCTCAATTCAGCATCTATTTGCTGCGCTAATAATGATCCATAGCGGGCAAAGTTTTTTTTATGTAAAAGCGCATTTAATGTTTGCCAAGTTTCAACATCCTCCGCCAGGCGAGAGACCGTTTTTGAACTAAGGCTCTCTAAGTCGATCTTCTTACACCATCCATTTTCGTAAAAAAAACGATTCTTATGATGCGCATTAGGTCGGACGATGGAAATAGCCGGCACGGCTCGTGCTATGGCTTCAAAAAGCATCAGTCCGTCGCCCGTAACAAATAAATCGACATGACCGAGAGCGCCCCAAAGATCATTATTTGCAGATAGAAAACTTATTTCACAATCGACGTTGTTCGCTATCGCACCGTTATGACCAACCACGATGACTTTTTTTATGGAAGTTACGCGTGATAACCCTTCTAAGATCGTTTCGATATCGGCGTACGACTCTCCACCTGAGATACAGACGCCCACAACCCTATTACGAGGCCTCACGGCCTCGCAAATCTGATCCGGGCATAGCCCTGCGAAGGCAAATCTCGGGTCTATGACAACTCTGCCGCCTGCCTTTATAACGTCAGCCGTCGTGTCAGTGTGTGCCCTGGTCATTGCACAAGAAAATATTTCCCCCTTGTCAAAGACCGGGGAGATCAAGATTTTTTTCCTGAATGCATCCGACAGAGAACGGAATTCAGGGAGTATGGAAGTTGCATCAACTATCAACACATCCCCTCGCGCATCCGCGGCAACGCTTATCTCATAGCCGGACTCAACGAGAGTAGCACGAGCGCCCCTACTAAAGTTGCCAGTGACAGTAACGCCGTGCCCAAATGCCATGAGCTGAGCAATTACTTGTTTCGATCTGTTTAGGTGCCCCGACCCATCTCTTTCGCCAGCGCCAATGTAGAAATGCATATCCAAGTCAGGCTAGCCTACATAAATTTACGTAGGCCTCCACAAGGCCTTTGAATTCTTCGAGAATCTCGATTTGATCTTCATGAATGCTAGCCCATTTCCCTTTTCTAAGTGAATCATCGGCGGAAATATAGCCACCTTCCCTGATAAGCGTGTCAATCATAGGTCCGGCGTCGCCTCCGCAGTCCATCATCTTTATCGAGCTATCGAGGACCCCTAAATCCGAACAGAGACTCTCTGCTCTCTCGTCATAAGTGATGTTCACAACAGGTTTATTAAAAGCGATCGCGGGCAGGCTCGCGTGTAAACGATAACTCACTAACATCGAACAGTTAGATATCAGGGACAGATATTGATAAACATCGTTCGTGTAAACAGGGTCAACGCTGAATGCACCTTTAAATTGAACAGCGAAATCCAAATCTCTTGAGTCATTACAGAGAATTCGAACTCGGTTATGACCGGACTCTCGCAGGGCATAAATAGCAGTCTCAATGTGTTTTTGAACAAGGTTCTGTTGGGAGATGGGTAGATTCATTAATGAAGGCGTGCGTATGGAAATGAGCGACCCTACTATCTCCGAATCTGGAAGTGGGGGCAAAAAGCTTTTATACCCGTTCAAATTTATAGTGGGGCAAAAACCGATTCTGTCGTTTTCCCCCAGCCCACGAATGTAATTGTATGTAGCTGTATCACGAGACGCTGATATGTCGGAGGCGCGAACTAGACTCTTCAATTTTTGGTCCGAAATTACGTCAGTGCGCTCCTCTAAACTTCCATTGCGCCCATACACCCGCCCTCGAGAGTTTGAAAAAAGCATTAGTGGAGCCTTAAGGTTCGCTAAGGCTACAGGGTCAACTTCAATTTCGTTATTCTCGTAAAGATTTCCGCCACCCACTATAACCCCGTCAGCGAAGCGGTTGATCTCATGAACGGTGCTTTTTGTAAGCCCAGCTCTCGCAGTACTCTCATAACGAGATGTTGCCGGATAGTCTATTATAGTGACTAAGCGACCGAAAACCTCGTAAAGCATATGCCTCATTGCGAAGCTTATCGCCGTGTTTCCTACGTTGTGCCCAAACGGCCTTATATTCGCTAGTGTATACACTGAGCTTTAATCTCCCCTGTCTTTTATATCTGAAAAGGTGGCCTGTCCTAATAATCACTTATTGGACGTGCTAGCGTTTCTCTTAATCCATTGATATGCGTGGGCGCACATATCATGCAAAGAGAATCGCGTCTCAAACCCTAATATCTTCTTCGCGCTGGCGTTAGATGTCCAAACTTCTCCCACATCGCCCAATCTACGACCTACGAATTTTACGTTGACTTTTTGACCCGACACCTCTTCAAATGCACTGACCAATTGCATCACAGAAGTCGGCTGCCCCGTTCCTAAATTAAAGATCTCACTGTCTTGTACCTCAGAAAGGTGTTCTATTCCTAAAACGTGCGCGCGGGCCAAGTCCATGACGTGTATGAAATCTCGCACACCGGTACCGTCCACCGTGTTATAGTCATTACCATAAATTTCTAGTACTTCTCGCTTTCCGCTCACAATATCTAATATCACTGGCATTAAGTTATTGGCTGGGCCAGTGGGATCTTCGCCTAACTTACCGCTTACGTGTGCTCCCACTGGGTTGAAATAACGAAAGATAATTGCGGAGTTAGCGTCGTTTGACAACGCCCATTCTGCGATAACTTTTTCGGCTAATAGCTTCGATACGCCATATGGATTGGCAGGGTCAGTGGGATGTCCCTCATCGCAAGGGATGTAAACAGGCTCTCCGTAAACTGTAGCTGATGAGGAAAATATCATAAGGCTACATCCGCAATCGGCCATGGCTCTCAAAACGTTAATTGTTCCATAAACATTAACGTCAAAGTAATCTAACGGTCTTTCGGTGCTCTCGACGACGCTTTTTAGTCCAGCAAAATGAATGACTACGTCAGGGGCGAACTCACAAAATAAGCGACTTAACTCCACTCGATCGAGCAAGTCGCAGTGATGGAAAATAGGCTCTGCGCCAGCAACTGCGCCAACAGCGTGTATTATAGACATTGCTGAGTTAGATAGATTATCTACAACAGCCACTTCGTAACCCTCGCGAAGCAGCTCCACGCACGTGTGACTTCCAATAAACCCGGCACCTCCGGAGACCAAAATTCGTTTAGGGGGCAACAATGTTTCTTCCAAGCACAAATTCCAATTTCTTCTCTCTGCGATTTCTTGTCGACCAGGTCTGATGAAACCAACGTTAAGTCAATTCCGAAAAGCTATATTTTCTAACAGGACCTTTATTTTTTAATCTGATCGATATCTGGTTAAACTATGATGGTAAGCTCTAGTTAGGGGCTTAAACGATTTCGTTTTTTACTCTTATCAATTACTAGGATCGGCCGTAGATATCGCTCTCCCTGACTATATCGTCCTCGCCCAAGTAGGAGCCTGTCTGAATCTCGATAATTTCTAGAGGAACTTTCCCCGGGTTTTCTAGCGCGTGTACAACGCCTATCGGGATATAGGTCGATTCATTTTCCGAGAGCAGGTATGTATCTTCACCGTTCCTGACTTTTGCAGATCCAGAAACTACAGTCCAATGCTCTGCCCTGTGATGGTGCATTTGAACACTGAGCTTAGCTCCGGGTTTTACTGTGATTCGTTTGACCTGATATCTCGCGCCCTTATCAATCGAGTCGAACTTCCCCCACGGCCGATAAACTTCCCTGTGCGTTTCCCACTCTTTGCGCGAGTCGGCTTTCAATTGAGCCACTATAGACCTCGCTTCTTGAACCGTGTATTTACTCGTCACCATCACAGCATCCTTAGTAGACACAATAACCATGCCTTGCACGCCAACTGCCGCCACCAATTTATCTTCGGATCGGATATAACTATCAGTCGTATCTTTGAGGATCACGTCCCCGACTATCGCGTTGCAATCATCGTCTTTTTGGCTAACATCCCACAAAGAAGCCCAAGACCCAATGTCATTCCAACCCGGGTCCATAGGCATGACAACGGCTTCTTTTGTTTTTTCCATCACAGCATAGTCAACGGAATTTTCGGGACAACCTTCGAAAATTTGGGCATCAATGCGGGTGAAATCTGAATCAGATTTCACCGACTGCGTCGCCGCAGCGCAAGTCTTGAAGATCTCAGGACAATAGGTTTCAAGTTCCTTGAGATATCGACTAGCTTTGAAAAGATAAACGCCGCTATTCCAGTAGTATCCACCACGCTCAAGAAAATCTTCTGCCGTTTTCAAGCTAGGTTTTTCGTGAAAAGAGGAAACCTCGAAACCTTCCCCGCAACGTCCACCCGCCTCGATGTATCCATACCCAGTGTTGGGTGCTGAAGGCAATATACCGAAAGTCACCAGTTTTCCCCGCTCCGCCAGAGGCGCTGCACATTGTACGGCCTCCGCAAACGCGGCTTTGTCCGACATCACGTGATCTGCGGGGAGTACCAATAGCAGAGGGTCGTGCGAGACTTCTAAGAGGGCAGCAAGCGCGATGGCAGGGGCAGTATTGCGAGCGACTGGCTCTAGAATAATCGGTCCAAGCATCCCTTTTTCGCGAAGTTGCTCGGCGACAAAAAATCTATGCTCCTCATTACAAATCGTTATTGTTGGTTCCGCCGTTATCGCAGAAACGCGGTCGACCGTGGCCTGAAGCATCGTTTCCTCTCCCTGCATAGCCAAGAATTGCTTAGGATGGCCGGACCGGGACAGAGGCCACAATCGAGTGCCTGCGCCGCCGGCTAGAATAACTGGAATGATCAAAGCTGCCTCCTTAAGCTTTTTCTAGCGCCTCTAACGGAGTCCGATAACGCACCATTCCGCGCGTGCCGTTGACGAGGTAGGTTTGACTGCCTATCCCGAGCGTTCTTTAGGGAGTCGTCGGGGGGTTTTTGCAAAATGTGCAGCTTCAGCTGTTGGCGGATGCAAAAAACCGAAGAATAGGGACACTCTATCGAGTGGGACCCGTAGCCCGTTGCTTCTATTTGCTCGAACCATTTCTAACGCGTTTTCGGAGGGTGCCTTTCCTTTGTAGTCATCTTGTCTTGACTTACTAGCGCAATCATAGCACCTATCCTATTTGTTGTCCTACGCTTCTAGCCGAACCTGAATTGCATGGAAAAAACAGGGCGGTGTTAGAATTTGGTCTCTGCAAGAAGAAAAGCCTCTTTTCCCCGAGTTGTGTTAAAAACATGTGACTTGATCACGGTTTTTTCTGACCACCAAAAAACGGGCGTTGTTTCGTGCAGCGCCGCACATTCGAGCCACGCCCTAAAGCCTTCCAACTCAAAAAGAGCGGATCAAAGGAAAAACAATGACCGCCTGATCCGAAGCGAGCTGCAACGACTTTCATCTAGAAGACCTACTAGCAACTGCCACTGTTACATCTTAAATATCTATATCCCATTGCGTCTACGGATAAAGTTTCCGCGTTCACGACACCAGTATTCTCAGCACAGTAAATGTTCCCCAATAGTTTGGTCGTTTAGCAGCACGCGTTATAAATCTGCTTACAACTTAATTTATAATCCCGCTTAAGCGCTTTAACGACCCGCGAGCACCCTAAGATTTTGCTCCCGAGACTTTGGGAATGTTTTAACACTACAACTTAATGTTGCCCAATTCGTCAGGTTAGATAGACCAAACTGCATGCTCATCTATCCCGTGCTGCATACCATTAATGCTTTTTTTGGTGCCACGATTTCTTATTCCCTTGTCGGGGGTTATGTAACGCTCTCAACACAACTGACCCCGTCACGTAGAAAGAGGGGGATTCAGACATCGGATTGTCTATTTGACACCAAGTCATCGGGCTCTTATGTGTCCAATAAAGTCGCCACAAAGTCTGATACTCTGTCGAAACAAGCGGACTCCGAGAAATCAACGCTTAGCAGAAGTTGCAATTCCTCCGCTTTGCTCCACTCGGTGTCGGCCTCTGTTTCCCCAAAGTAGCCTTAAAAAACGCATCTCTAACGCAAAAACAAAACACCCAACCCCGACAATGTTGATGGAGACACCCTTGCCTTGAAAGGTTAGGTCGCCTCGTTCTTCAGGCGTTACCATTTTTTTTGCGCGGCGACACTAGGTATCCGTACATTCGCTCAAGTACATTTGAGGTCAATTGCGACGTGCTCTACGATTCTGCCTCGTCGCGTTTGAGGCCGCTCCGAGTTCGAAAATAATGGCGGATGAGGACATAAAATAATGCAAGCGTCCCACCAGACGCCGCACCTAAAATAGAGATAAGGGCTCGATTGGGCTCCGACTTAACTTCAGCAGCGACGGGTGGGTCAATTATTTGAAACACATACTCCGTTGAAGCATTTGCGAGCATGACTGTCTTCGTCTGTTGCTCTATCAGGTCAGCGAACACCTCGGTAAGCGAGACAAGACTAGTTTTTTTAGTCTGCTCATTCAGAAAGATTATCGAGTTTTCAGCCTCTTGAACGTCCCGCTGTCTAACTGCATCGTTAACGCCATCGACCAGCATAAACACCCAGTCTCTTGCCACCTCGGGCGAGTAATGAACAACCGCAACCGTGACTATACCGAGCTGCTTATCGTCAGTAATCTCTACGTGATCTTGTACGAATTTTTCGTAGGCCTCTTGAACACTAGGTTTAGCGCTTAACGGCGCTGAAACCTTCCGCACCCAGGCCTTTGTTTGGGGATCATAGATCGACGGTTCGATTATTGTAAGGTTTGAAGCAGGGTCCCAGCCCGTCGCAGCCATCAGATCGACCAAGACGCTTTCGTATAAGTATTTTTCAAAAAAATTGCGGGATTTCAGCACATGCAGCGCGACCCTTGATTTGTCCGCTTCCCCCATTCCCCCTAGGCTAACTCCAGCTATCCCAGCTAAGCCACCGTATTGCGCAGCTAATTGACCAAGAGCACCCCCAGGTCTACTTTCAACCCGTGGTACTAGGGTCGCCTCAGATCTATATCTGTCGGAAACCGAAACCGCTATAAATACTGAGGCGGAAGCAAAGGCCAAAGTTATTAAGAATATCGATAGCCTGCCTCCCCACAAAACTGCAAAAACTTTCTGCAGATCAACTTCTCTCTGCGCATGCAAAGCAAGACCTTCATCAATATTTCTCATAGTAGGATCAGAGCCTAAATAACGGATACAAAGAAGCTACGCTTTGAAAAACAACTGTAGACACTTCTTTGTACCTCGAAATCAAAGGCAAATATTCTTCGTTTACCGGAACAACAATCGTGTCTCCAGGTCTCAAATCGTCTTGATCGGAGCGCTTGAAGGAAAGTAGCGATACGCCACCACCAATGTAGTCGATGCTCCCATTCGCTCGGACGACGTAGGTTTCCTTTTCGTCAGCTCTTACAGTATTACCCGCAGCCTCTTCAATGTAGTCACTAAGACTACGATTGCTCTCGAAAATGAACGTCCCAGGTTTCCGAACCTCTCCAAGCACTGAGACAGTATTGTTGAATTCGGGCACCGTTAGACTGTCGCCTGACTCAAGCTTAATATCCGCGCTCTGGTCCCCCCTCAGAATAGCGGGCAAATCGATCACAACTCTTCCAGTTGCCTCACTTTCCAACATAGACTTCAGAAGCTGTATTTCACCTCTGATATCTCCAGATACTGGACTGGTTTCTCTCTCCCTCGTCTGTGCCTCCGCCAAGGATGCTCTTTGAATGGTATTGATCATCTGTTCCAGTTGCGCCCGTTCTCGCTTCTGAGCCTCAACTTTGATCAAGACGCTGCCCTCAGCGAAAGCATTCGGATTCAGTCCGCCAGCTCGCTCAATCAAGCTAGACAGCCGCTCCCCTTGAACAATAGGGTAGGTCCCGGGAAATGCCACCGAGCCGTTGATTTCAACCTTATTCCCGTAAGACCAGTTTGGAATTCTACTGACACGTATTTGATCTAGTGGTTCTAGAAGAAAGGGTTTGTAGTCACTTGACCCTTTTAGAGGGACTTTTATCGAGGATATGAACGCCTCTCCCTGACTTTTAAAATTGGTACGTGTAACCTCCACGAATCCAAGAAAAGCCGAATTTGCAAACCCCCCAGCCAAGGAAATAAGAGCTTCAATGCTGCGATCCTGGAGTAATGGGTATTTGCCTGGCAGGCGCACGTCACCCGAAACCTCTATCACCCTAGTGTCGGAAGGAGCTTTGGCCTGGGCTTCCAGGCGAAACACAGCCTGCTCTATAAGATCTGAACGGTCTTCGAAACCTTTCTCAAAATCCTTTCCCTCACCTTTGAGCGGTTCGGCTTCGGTTATTGTGTTTAAGTTGGTCATTTCATACTGTTCGAACCTATCGAATCCCATTGGGACGTCACCCGGTTCATCAGCTGCTTCAATCAAGGCCTGATAACTATCGTTCAAGTACGGCAATGCAAAGACTAGAAGCTCGTCCTTCGGTTGTAATATTAGATCCTCAGTTCCCCCTGAATTCTCGATCGCGTTCTCCAAGTCCAGAGATAAGGCCTCAATTTCAAGGCCATCACCGGTTCGGCGAAGCACTAATCCTGTCGAAATATCTGTTTCATCTAAAAGATCTTCGTCCAGGCTACCCAAGAGATCAGATACTCGCTGACCAGGAAACCATTCATAACCGCCTGGACGAGCTACCGCACCGCGAAGGACTACCTGATTGACTACTTCATCCTTGATTGCTGCGACGAACAGAGAGTCGCCGTCGCTCAACTCCGTTTTAAGGTCTTGCTTGTCTGCAAGATTGACTTGCAACCTGATCGCATTTGATCCGCCTTTTTCTGGACGTTTAAGCGAGGCAGATTTAGCGTATCCATAAGCGGATAGACCTCCTGCCATATCTATCAGGTCTCCCAGGTCCTCTGATTCGTCTAGTTCATAAATTGCTGGACGCTTCACCTCGCCGTCTACCGTTACTAATCGCTCGACGGTTGGCACAAATATCGTGTCGCCCGAGACCAATCGGATGTCTCCAGACGTGTCGCCGCGCAGCAAAATATCGTAGGTGTCTAGCTCAGCGACTGTTTTCCCATGGCGCTTAACTTGGATATTTCGAAGACTCCCAATATCGGAAACACCGCCGCCCGCGAAAAGTACCTGCAAAGTAGTAGCAAGCCCAGAAACCGAGTAACTGCCAGGCGCCTTGACATCGCCCGCGAGGTAGACGTTCATCGCGCGCAGCTTGCCAAAACTTACTACCGCCTTCGTGCCTACTAACTGCGTGGCGACCTTGGCGCCAACAATTTCTTTAACCTCAGCCAAAGTCAAACCAGCGACGTGTAGAGGTCCTAATCTTGGAAGCAGTAAGAGTCCGTCGCGATTCACTGAAAGCGACAGATCCAGCTCCTCGTTGCCGTACAAAAAGATATTAAAAGAGTCGCCGGGGCCGACAGGGTAGGATTCTGGTATCGGCATATCGTCCACTGGGGAGAAAGTGCTGACTTCTAAATCAAAAAGTTCTAAGCCAAACCGTTTTAGCTCAGCGGCCTCACCATCTTTAAACTTCGCTGTCTGTTCAGTCATAGCCCTTTCAACTTGCATCCGCTCAGCGCGCTCGAACATCTCTAGCTCTTTCCCTGGGCGGCCCAATAAATCGTCTTGCATCACCTCCACTGAATAACTGTCGTTTGTGGGCAAATCGAAGCCGTATTCTCTCGCCAGCGCGACCTGCTCAGAAGGCGACATAGTCTGCAGCTCAGCCAAAACAGAGGGTGGAATGTTTGGCACAGCTGGATGTGCTGTCTGAACGAATGTGAGGCAGAGCAGTGCTACCAACCCACCTATTAATATGTGAGTAAGTCTCTGCGAATTTGCCTTATTTTGTTTACTCATTTTTCGATCCCCTGCAAGCGTCCCTCGGCCGCAACTTAAATCAGCTTGATCTCGGTCGGCGAAGAATCGGGAGATACCAAGTAGTACAAGGACACAAGCTCCCCGCGGACGTTTAGTGTTATCACATTGCTATATCGGCTAAGAGCCCCTTTTGCACCAAGACACTCTTGCGTCCATCCCGTGCCTATGCGGACCCATGGCTGGCAGGAACTCGAAATTGGGTTTCGACGCCCGTCCGAGTACTCTAATTTAAAGGTTCCCGAGCCATTAGTCTCACTTTTGATGAAGAAATCCTTTTTCCGTTTCCCGTCGTGAAACGAAAACTGAGTCACCTGCCACCCATCAAAAGAAACGAACAATCCTTTATCGTTCGCGAAGAACGTTCCGCCTTGGTGATTTACGGCGAACGCTGGATAAGTGCGACCTTGAAACAGGACCACCCAATTTTCTGGCAACTTTTCCTGCTGCCCATTTCGCGTAAGTAACTCTTTGATAAAAGTGTATTGATTGGACTGCAAGGATACAGAGCAACCTGATAGCACTAATAGTAGAGTGGATATCGACACTAGGGTGATAAAACCTCCTCTCATCGAGGCACCATTCTCGAGATGTTCCTGTCCAAAACATCATAACGAAACGAACGGCGGTCGAACCAAAGTGCGCCGCCAAAATTTTCCAATCGACGGCCGCCGTCACGTTCAAGTGGTCTCAAAACTGTACTGTACGAGGAGCGAGTATTTCCCGGAAGAAATCCATCAAAAGGTATCCGGAAAAACAGACCTTTATCAAAACTACCTTCTCCAAATTCCTGGGCAGAGACGTTAGTGCGAGTAAAAAAACCGCCTATTGAAAAGCCATTGTCGAAGCTTCTTCGCGCCTCGAAAGTATAACCTTTGTCGCCCGCCAAATAGCGGCCAACATGAAGCGCAAAATCTACGTCATAAAATGGGCTCGCGTAAAATCCACTAACAAAAGCACTTATTGTTTCGTAATCTCGAAATTGAAAATCCCTTTCAAAACCGCGCTGTTTTACACCATTCAAACCAAAACCCAAGGCCCAACGTTGCATGTATGGCGAGAAAAGCAGCTCTCCTCCAACGCCTCCGTACATAGTTTCGAGAATGCCCGCGTACACCCAACTGTGAACAGAGCTGCCGAGACTGCGTTTATCTTCTATGTACAACTGCTCTAAACCGGAGGCACCGTTCACTAAGTAATTATTGACAAGGGTTTTTACCTGCGGCAACGCAGAGGATGCGTTTCTTTCCGTTGTAAAATCGTTGAAGAGGTCTTGCTCATATCGAACAAATATATTTACATGCTCTGACAGCTCCGCTTTTGCAGTAAGTTTTGCAAAAATCTGCTTGCGAAGCGGGTCGTCGGGATCCATGAGCTGCACTTTCGCTGCAAGATCAATTCCGAGACCCAGCTTCGGGTATCCGTAATCGGTGCGATTTGAAACTTTGGTCAGCTCTCTCGGCGCGAGAATCTTAATCCGGCTACGCAGTTCCGATCGCCCATCCTCAACATTTTGACCTTTGTTTAAGGAGTAGTTAATTGTTGGGCCAACCTGCCCGTTCTCCTGAATCAATAAATCGAGGGACGTGACGTGCCTTGGTGAGTAGATTTCGCTCATTGTCATTACGTGATTCAGGGCATCGGCCGTTAAATTGTAGGAACGATTCTCAATAACTAAAGATGCTTTCTTCTGCCCCTTTCGCAAGTCGCTTCTTCTGAGGTCCACTCCTCCTCGCTCACTTTCAAAAAGCATTCGATCGTACCAGGAGCTCGGGTTATAACCCTCGGGCAAGCCTGTTGTTTCATCAAGATCAACGGAGCTATTCGATCGGCTGTACTTTCTAGGCGAGGCGCGTTTAGCTTCGATCTGTGAGGACAAAGCCAAACCAAATGTGTTACCGCGAAGCCAAGATAATCGCAACGAGGTTGAGGGAAACGGATGCCACGATAGAGCGAAGTTAAACGCTGATGGGTTCTCCAAAGTACCTAAGTTTGTCTCTCGTACGTATCGATCCGACTCATATTCAGCAAGAAAAGTAAGGTTAGTATCCGGTATCTTTAGAGCTACTCCTCCAAAAAACGAGGCTTCTCCTTTGAAAAAACTCGCGCCTCTGCTCGTACCAGCTTGCGGTCCACTCACTTCAAGACGATCTGGCCGCTCCTCAAAGCGTCCTCCTAGGACACGCAACGGATTTGAAAAGCTTGCCCTAGAGCCTAGACGTCCCCACCCTATTCCCAAAGTGAAATCGAAATTTTCCCATCGCTTAGAGGCAGCAACATACTCAGCCTCCCAAGCCCCCGTACCGAGGATATCTCTAGCTCCAACGGCCACTTGCGGTAACAGCCTCGATTCACCTAATACCTGAGCTTTCACCTCATAGCTCCTATCTCGAAGGTCGTCGGTTGAAGCTTCGACACCCCTCGGATTGAATATCGTATACCGAAATGTAGCTTGTACTTTGGGAAGAGCTTGAAAGGTTAGGTTATGGAGATTAGCGACTTCATCAAACGCTATCGTCGCCCTTAGCGTTGAATCTTCCGCCATACGAGCGTTAGGCGTTTTAATGAGCCCCGAGGTGCCAAAATCCGAGCCAGTATCTTCAGCCGCGAAAGCTAGACCGCCAATGACCGCTCCAATAAGCAGTACACCCATGTTGACTGTCTTGGTCAATTATCTTCGCAGAAACAAAAAAGCCCTCCATCTGAGGGCTTTCCACCGCGCACCTTTCGTTTTAACCGCTAGGTTCCGGTCGTCGTCGTGGCAGTCGTCGTTGTCGACCCACTGATAGTAGTAGTAGTAGTCGTGGCGGTAGCTGTCGTTTCCTCTTCTTCTTCGTCCCCGGCTGGCGCGGTCGACGTATCTCCGCCATCATCGTCGTCGTCATTCGCAGCCGCTATTGCTGCTGCGGCAATAGCCACTCCTATTACTCCGATTGCAACCGCACTTAGGCCTGCAGCTCCTGCAGCGGCGCCCGCTCCTGCTCCTCCCGAACCGGCTTCACCCCCCGATCCACCTTCGGCAGCCCGCACTGAGACACTAGCAAGCAATAGCAGCGCTACTGAGAGTGCACTAACGATATTTTTTAACACAACAAGCTCCTAAATTTATTCTTTTCAGGGCGATGAATTGTAAGTCTCCCCAAGCGCAATAAGGGTAACCCAAACTGCACCAACATCACTATTTCTATCTACCGCGTTCTTCAGCTCTTGAATGCCACCGAAACTGTACCTCGATCTACATTCGGATTTGCATTATAACGTTAGCGCAAACAAGCCCGCAAATCAACTCCTTCCAATGATCGCCCCAAGCGGCGTCGCCACTTGAATTTCATTTATTAGCAGATGCATGGGGCTTCGCTCATCCAAATTTTCGATCACCCATAAATCAAACGAAAGCTCACGGTCACCATCGCCAAAGGGCCACAGTGCGGCCACGCGACTGGATAGTATAGATGGCTTCGCATTACTGGCTGCGTTTTGCTGGCCCTCTGAATACATAGTGATTTTGCAAAAATAGCGCCGAGCTATTTCGCCCTCGAGCACTTCAACGTTGGCAGATCTTTTAGCGCGAGAGGCACCCTCTTCACTTGGATCCAAGCGCAACAAGTACCGCCGTTTGCCGTCGTAGCCCCAAGTCTGCGCCGTGCATTCCCTGTTGTTCATGCCGGATTCGAGCATCAGCTTGAAGACACTCAGCGGATTAGAGCTGTCCTCAGCCCACGCTGCCTGAGGTTGCAGCGCATTCTTTGCCGTTGAGTCTTCAAAAATGCTTACTTGAGGCATCAGGTTGGGCGCAAAAATAATCTCCCGTTGTTCGGGCTGACCATTGTCCTGACCTATTAGGGTCATCGCATTCTTGCCGCTAGCGTCAAGTTGTACGTATTTCACCGTTGCTTGGTAATCCTCGACCAGCCGCAGCGGACCCCTTGTTCTGCCGGTCAGTTCAATCAGCGTCTTCGGGCCAGCGAAGGGTGTCCCGCTAGTTTCAACCATTGCCTGATGATCTTCGACCGGCAGCGAAACCTTGAAATCCATGGTCGCGACGGGCAGCCCTTTCCATTTGAACTGCAACGTTTGATCAATGGTCGCAACCTGCGCTATCAGGCCTCCAGCGGGTATCAGCAGGCAAAACATGAGCGCCATTGATCGTCTCATCGTCTTGCCCTTGTCCCTCTTGGCGGCCGCTAAACCAACGCCTCAATCAGCGCAGGGCCGTTATGTCGAAGCCCAGCCTCTAGCGCTGTATTGAATTCTTCCAGTGTGGTCGCTCGCCAAGCCGCGACACCCATACCTTCAGCCAATGAAACCCAGTTCAACTCTGGGTTCGACAGATCCAACATGCTCATGGCCTTGGGGCCAGGGTTATGCGCACCGACTCGGCCAAATTCGATTTGCAGGATCGCATATTTACGATTGGCGAAAATAATCGTGGTGACGTTGAGATTTTCTCGGGCCTGGGTCCACAGGGCCTGCAGCGTGTACATGCCGCTACCGTCAGCCTGC
>PBZS01000066.1 GCA_002730235.1 Gammaproteobacteria bacterium
ATTTGCAGTCAGAGTGATGGCGCGGCGATTCACTGTGAGATCTCCCGTTCCGTAACTAAAGGTGTAGTTCTCTTGGTTGAAATTCGCTGATCCTGCGATCGTTGGGTCATTCGTGCTCGTTGGAGTCACCGAAATATTGTCAGCGTATGTTCCAACGTCGGCATCAGTCGAGGCATCAATCCCATTCTCACTCACCAAGGTGACTGTGTTCACAGTCTCACCATTCGGTAAGGCTCCGCCATCTCGGTCCACTACTGTAAAGGCCGTATCTCCAAGATCATGCACGTCACCGTAATCTTTCTCCTGAGCAGTCGCGATGATCTGAGCCGCTCTGCGGTTCACCGTCAGGTTACCCTCAGTGTAGACAAAGTTGTATCCATTGTTGCTCGCCGCACCATTAGCAATAATATCGTGAGTTCCAGCATCCGCTGCTCCAACCGCTCCGGTGGAGGTAGTCGTCACTCCGCTTAGTTCAAGGGCATTTACAGTTGTATCGGCAAGGAAAGGGTCACCAAGAGGCACCGGAACAAAATCGCCGATGGTAACGTCCACCGCGGCTCCACCAGATCGCAGATTAAAGCTATCCCCGTAGATTTTCGAACCATCCTTGGCCGTGATACCAACCGTTGGTCGGAGGTTATAGTAATACTGGTTCCCCGCAATACCGGTCGTCTTCACAGTATCAAATTCGGTCACATTGAACAGAGCACGCGCACCACTCTGAATCCCACCGTAAACATGGTTGGAAGCATTATTTACTAGGCCATTATTTTGAGGAGCCGGTAGGCGGATTCCAAAGAAGCTTTCCGCCAGGTCAGTCCTAGCAATCGCCGTAGAACCGGTATTGTTGGTTAAGAGACCAGTATCAATGAAGATATCTGATCCACCAAAAGTTTGGATATTGCCACCTGCAAAATTAACTTCGTTGGTAGCGGTAATATCGACCTTGGCAGTATTTTCATTAGTAAAACCGCTAAGAATACCGCTACTAAAGCCTGACAAAGTTAACTTTTGCGCGTCGATAATTACCGAACCACCGTTGGCATCAATGAAGGTATTATTTAATGAGACCTCACCACCAGCCGCCATCGAAATCGTGCCCCTTCCTTCTTCTGAATTTATTCCAGAATGTCGCACATCACCATTCAAGATGATGTTGCCACCCGCCTTGAAATCAAAAACGCTCTGACCTGAAGCAAAATCCTCTTGGAGGTTCTCAACCGTCACTCCACCAGCAACAATGATATCACCATCCGCATCAAAAGTGAGTGAGCCCTTTTTCCCATTATTGTTTGTCGGAACTTGAATACTGGCGTTCACATTGATGTTACCATCGCCCGGTAGTTCCGTCGACGGACGGTCTTCCGTCTTCACCAAAAAGTTACTACCACTATCAAGCTGGGTCTCGATCGCGCTTGCGTTGAAGGGATTTCCGGTATCCGTATCGATGGTAATCTCTTCAAGATTGATAATGAAGTCACCATTCGATCCGAGAGAGATCCTCTCTATATTTTCGAAATCGAGAGTCTTTCCGGAAACTTCGAGCGATCCACCATTACCATTCCCACTACTAGCGTCGGCCGATCCGTCGAATTGGGTATGCCCAACGGAATAGACAACAATGTTTCCGCCATCGCCCGAATCAGAACTTGCATCCAGAACTGCTGTTTCAGTGATGGTTGTTCGAGACGCTACCGGAGCGGGGTCTGCGCCCAAATCAGTGCTACCAACTTCAATGCGTCCACCCTGCCCAGCTTCGTCTCGGGCAGTAATCCCACCCGATACATCAACCACACCGCCATCCGAAAGGATCTTCGCGCTTTTGCCCGCCTTGACCGTTCCAGACTGCTGAATCGCTGTCGCAAAAGCATCACCAGCCGAAAACATGACTTCTTCGCCGTCTACGGTGCCCAAATTTTTTATACCAATACCATTCTTTGACCCCTCTGCTGCGTCAGTGACATCGACCGTAAGTCCTGTTCCCCCTTGCCTCACATGAATCTCATCACCGCTGGCTACAATGGCGTAACCATTCTTAGAAACGATCTCTCCATTATTCACCACCTGTTGACCGAATAGGCCGACTTCGTTCTCAGTCTGAATCGAACCAAGATTCTCGACATTCCCAGTGAGACTAAAATTCTGAATATTGTTCAGGAAATCCTCGTTCGACATCTGGCCGGCCGCAGCCATGAAGACATCAGCGCGGATCACCGAATTTGCTCCGAAAGTGACACCGGCCGGATTTACAAAGAAGACCTGGCCATTGGCAGTCAGAGTGCCATTCAACAGGGAAGGATCTGCCCCGGTGATTCTGTTAAGAATCGCAGCATTGCTGTTTGGTTGATTAAATTGCACAGAACCTCCTTCGGGAATGTTAAAGTGAGAGTAGTCAACGATCGCCTTTTGCGTCGCCTGATTGATCAACGCGCTATGGGTATCCAGACCAGTAAAATCGACCTGCCCGGTCACAACAGTTGGTGTAGAGTCGATAGTATTAGCTACCAATGGAGCGAAGGTTGCTGCAATATAGAACAAACTCACTCGGGGTATAAGTCGATATTTCATAAGAAAATAAAATTTGGATAATTAAATTTATAAAATCGGTTTACTGGAAAAAATATGAAAAGAGTATTCAAGGTTCATGAAACACGCCAGCCTGATTTTCTACTAAACGGGTTCTTTGCTCAAGGCTATAACCATCTAGGGTGATTACCCTCCCTCCGGTGGAGTCTTCAAATGAGCGTAAAATCGTCCATTCATGGTAGAGGACATCATTTGCAAAAGCCGGGGTGAAGGATCCAATTCCAAGCGTAAAGAAGGCTCCGTTTGGAATTACCAGTTGATCCATTCCACTACCAGCAATGATCCAAGCGGAAGACCCGCTGGAAGAGACCTTGTCATCTCCTCCAATACCCGGAAACGAAGAGGCCATCCCAGTCACTGAATTGATTCCGGTTGATGCATTATAGGAGAAGCTAATCTCACCAAGATCACCCAGGATTAGCGAAAACTCGGTCCCATCGGTGAAGCCGGTTAAAATCTCGTCATTTCCAAGCCCGCCAATCAAGTAATTGACTCCATCCCCGCCCGAAAGCACGTCATTGGTTCCTGACTGATCAAATGAATTCGTGGATTCGATCAGCGAAAGATTCCCTAACTCAAAGACAACCCGGCCGCTATCCCCAACCAGGATGTCACTTCCATCTCCCGACCTCAGCTGGTCGGCACCAAATCCGCCAATCAAGATATCATCTCCGTTGCCCGAAGTAATGACATCATCACCTGCCGTGCCACCGTCAACCGAGAAGACCTCCGAAAGTCGATAGTCACCTGCACGAAGACGTTGGTTTTCAGCATTCCGACTGTCGATGGTAACTTCACGGGGGAAGTGCTTGAATTTCGCGATCCCATCGTCACCGAAGATGATATCAAAATCTTCATCTAACTGATTCCCTTCAACTGAAATAATATGATCCGAGCCGGAACGACCAAAGACAATATCGTCGCCGCGTCCTGAATTGATAATATCATCGCCTTGCCCTCCGATCACCACGTCATTGCCGCTACCCGTAAAGATACTTAATGGCAAGGTTGAACCGGATGCATTCACGAAGTCGTCATCCCGCTGCCCCATAGATTGGACCGTCTGGAACTCGCTGAAAATCCTTGTGGCCTCCCAGATAATATCTCCGTTACGGAAGAAGTTGAAGCGACCATTAAAGACGAGAATAAAACGCTGAGGACGAATCTGATAGAAGAAGTAATCAACTCCTTGGAGAAGCTCCTCCCCTGCTGAGAACAACTTGACGGTTTCATCCTCGTGAAGTTGGTAGTCGATGGTGTATTGCCGTTGTCCAGGAACTTCTGCAACCCTACCACGCGAAACTCTCGAAACCTGAACTTCTACCACAGTATCGGCCGAAAGATCTCCATCGATCTTCAAGTCGATCGCATTGAGCTCGTTTACGACACGGAATTGATCACTGGACAGTCTGACTCCATCAACAATTACCAAAACGTTATCCTCAGGGTTAGTGAGATCAGCGAGATTTGGAACGCTACGCATAATCATTCGATAATTAAATTCACTTTCGGTGTTTATTATAAGCGGCGAATTACCATCGGCAGTCAAAGAGGCGAAGACATTGTCGTTGCCCAACCCCGTATCTAGTTCAAATTTTCCTGCATCTACGATCCGGTTTCGGAAAATAGTGCTGGTAACGTTGATCGTATCATCACCCGATCCAGTCTCAATTCTGAAACCTTTACGGAATGATCCATCCACGCGGTCTGCCTGAATTGAAATTGGCGCCGGTGAGGCTCCAATGATGAAAAGTTCGGAAGACCGGTTCAGATATTTTTCTACCAGATTCCGAAGAGGTAAACGGTCGATTACTGACACAAAGTCCCCATCCATCGAAGAAGCATCTGAGATGAGTAATTTCTGGTCGCCGGATCCCCCATCAATATTCAGTGTTCCGCCAATTCCATCGAGATTCCCAATGAATGAGTGATCACGCTTGACGAAATCGATATCGCTTAAAGAAGAAACGTAGAGTTCATCATCTCCTCCACCGAGATCTATATTGGTTGTCGCAGAGGTTCCCTGAACATTTAGAACATCGATTCCATCTCCAAGGGACAGATCGAGTTGCTCCAGATTGAAATAGCTCAGCCCGGATTCACGGGTCACAAGATTCACGCTCCCACCACGGAGAGCGGTCACATCGATATCGACTCCCGCGATGGAAAGATCACGATGTTCACCCTTGAATGTGATGAGGAATTTACGGTCAATCTTCTCAATATCGAAGTTATTGTGATATGGCTTAGACGGATTTGAGTTATTTGGATTGAGGATAGGCTTCAGGGCATTCATGAGCGCCTCGAGCGTAATATCGAACGGCAGAGGCTCTGTGCTCTGATCAAGCAGGGTGATCGTGAAGGTGCCGCGGTCAGCATTGATAATTTCAAGGAACTGCTGAGTATTGGCAACAGAAGGGTTTTTGACTGCCGGGGTGTGAGTGCCAATGATGATTTCAGCACGCTCGGAATCAGCGGTTGCGACAAGGTTGATGGGTCCCGGATCAGCCCAGCGAATCGGTGCGATATCAGCCCCGGCCAACTCGCTAATAAACGTGATCTCGTATTTCTTGGTTCCTACTTCCTCGGAGATGAGATCCACTGAGACATTTCCAAAGCCATAGACGAATTCGAGATGCTCTTGAACCTGGGCAGCCGTAAAGCGGACATCGAGAGCTACACCAAGTGCACCCGGACGGGCAACCCCTGGACGAATGGAATACCAAGGGACATTCACATCACCGCGGCTGATGCGGTAGAAGCCGGACTGGCCAATGACGGTAAGAGTTTGAACCTCGGGAGCGGAGTTAAAGCCGAAGCCTGTCAAAGAACTCTCGGTAAGAGTGCCAGTCTCAGAAGTGGAATCATTTCTATCACTCACAGTCATGAGGTCCTCGCCCTCACCGCCATCGAAAATGAGGTGCCCCATAATTGTCTCAACGAACCCCTCATCAGCTGCAAGGTTTCCATCGAAGTCGGAAGTCGCAATACGAACGGTATCATTTCCGGCATCACCCTTGAGATGCAGGTTACCAGACGTCGAAGCAATGGCGATGCGGTCGTCCCCAGCCCCGGTATTGATCATCGTTTTTCCAGCATGGGTATTTTCGATTAGGAGACGATCATGACCAGTGCCTAGTTGGATGCTCACCTCCTCAAATTCGGAATAGAGGCCGTCGTTCGGCATCTGCAGGCCAGTGGTGATGAAGTTGATATCAGCCTCTGCAAGGCCGCTAATCTGGCTATCGGTAATTAGACCCGAAGTGTCTCCATTGGGTGAACCGATATCACTGACCATGAGCAAGTTTGTCTCAGTGCCTGCATCGATATTGAGCTCACCGTCGACATGATCCAGTGTGTCCATTTGAGTAATGAGCCCAGCAAATTTTGATCCATCCGACCGCACACCAACTACACTGAAATTGTAAGCACCTGGGACAGCCAATTGCAGGGCGTCATCGCGGCCATCCCAAACTGTTTTGTAGGAACCCGTCGCAGCCGAAAGTAGGTCCAGTTCTGCGATGGTCAACTCCATGGTACGAACGAGCGCACCACTAGAATCACGTATCTCAATAATCACTGAGCTTGCGATTTCAGAGAGTTCAAAAGCAAGCACTGGCTGATCATCTCCACTGAACCTGATGGCGTTACCAGCCTGGAAGCTAGACGACCTCGTCACTTGATTTTCATTTGCGTTTGATGAGACAAAAATCTGGTCCTGACCTGCATGCGTATTCAAGTTTGTTACTGCGCTAGTTCCTTGGACATTAAAGACATCGTCACCCGATCCCAATTCGATGTTGAGGGATTCGATGCCGTAGTAATTGATCCCATGTATTCGAGTCGCAACATCGACCGTGCCATCCAAACCTGAGGTATCAACCTCAGCGACACGCGAATCGCGGTGCTCGCCCTTGAGCGTGATCAAGAAAACGTCGCCCACCTGATGGATCGAGAAATTGCGAGTGTGCGAGACGCGGTCGTTTGAGTTTCTTGGGTTCAAGATTGGATCGAGATATTTCGCAAGTTCCTCAGCCGTGATGTCATAGGCAAGTTCAGCAGTTGTCACATAACCTTTCGTACCCGAGCCAGTAACTTCGGGAACATAGACATTATCTACTCCGGATATTCCTTGATTGATCGCATCAAGCATGTCGCGAGACAGCAGAAACTTAAGCTTAAATGTGCCGCTGGTGGCGTTAATTGAGAAAGTCTGGACCGTGTTCAATACTGGAGCCAATATCCCTTCGCGTTGGGTCGAAACATCAACCTTGACGGAGGAACCCTTGTCCGCGATCAAGTTGGAAGTGTCGACTGTCTCACTCCATTTCAGTTGCTCCATATCACGACCAGCAAGATCACCGCCGAAGGTCACCGTGTAAGCGACATTCTGGGCGCTATCACGATACTTACCAACGTGAATTCCAGTCGAGCCCAGTAGCGTGTTCAGCTCGCTGGCGAGGTCTCCTTCGGAAATATTGTAGCTCAATGCACCTGTGGTCAGGGTCCCCGTCGAATCGGTGTAATTAAGATAGAAGTCGCCGCCGATAGCCTGAACTGTCATCACTTGAACTTCGCTCACGCCCTGCATGTCGAGTCCAGTCAATGTGGTCTGATCCAAAGTTCCCGTGTTATTACTTGGATCTGAAGAATCATCTACCAGTAGAG
>PBZS01000067.1 GCA_002730235.1 Gammaproteobacteria bacterium
CCAGCAAGGTGAGGCCGAACAATCGTGTCGAGCGATAGCAGAGAGCCCGGCCTTGTTTCTTAGACCAAAACGGTTCTTGGTATGTATATTTGAGAAGTCTTGGTACCGCTGCGATCACCCATTTTGGCTCAATTTGAGCAACCGTCCGTGCTATTATCCAATGCGTTTCGACCAACTCTCCGGCCATAACCCAAGTAGTTTTTGATGCTAATGCTGTTTTTGGAACACGGAACCGCCGATTTCTAATGCCTTGATAGTCTATCTCATCGCGCCGCCCAATTTGACTAGAAAAACCAGTAAGAAGTGCTATGTGAAACCCTTCGCGATCAAGCTCATAGACCTCGGATGACCTTTTCCGATTACGAAAACTTAATAAAATCTGCCGATGAATCTCCCGCCACTCTCTTAGCCGATTATAGTTGAGCCGTTCTGAAATACACCACTGTCGGAACTTTGCGTTCGACAATTCATCACGCGCCTTCTCTACGTAGTTCCAGAGATTTAGTAACGACACAAATTGACTTTTCCCATCGGAAATCAGGGAATCATCAAACGTTTGCTCCCTCGGATCCTGTATAGATAGCGCGGCGGCAACAATACTGACTTCCCAAAATACGTGTCGTGATTCAGCATCCAATAGGATTCGCCCAATACGCGGGTCCAATGGAATATTTGCGACTCGTCGACCAAGCTTGGTCAAATGAACCTTTGGTGTAACCAAGTCAAGCTCACGTAATTGCTGAATACCATCACGAATTAACTGTGGCTCGGGTGGATCAACGAATGGAAATTCGAGAGGATCACCAAGCGAAAGATCGAGGCACTGCAACACCACCGAAGCCAAATTTGTCCTTACTATTTCAGCATCGGTAAACTCAGTCCTCGTATTGAAGTCGTCTTCGTCGTAGAGACGAATAGCGATTCCAGGCTCTGTTCGGCCGCAGCGACCGGATCGCTGGTTGGCGCTGGCTTGGCTGATGGGTTCGATGGGCAAGCGCTGTATCCGGCTGCGCGGAGAATAACGACTGATCCGGGCAAGCCCTGAGTCAATCACGTAACGAATTCCTGGAACTGTCAAAGAAGTCTCCGCAACATTTGTTGCCAAAACAATACGTTGCAATCCCTGGTTAGGTGGATTGAAAATACGCTGCTGTTCCTTCGCTCCAAGCCGCGCGTAAAGGGGCAAAACGTCGAGTCGATCTACCGCTGCCTGTCTCAGGAAATGAGAAACATCTCGAATTTCTCGCTCACCGGGTAAAAATACCAATATATCACCCATTGGTTTTCGCAATTCTCGATCGATCGAACGCAAGTTAACAACTGCCTGATGAATAGCTTGGGCCAAGCCTACCCCGTCCGCTTTCGATAGGTCCAAATTCCTCATGGGGTGATACAGAACGTCTACGGGGTAGGTGCGCCCCGATACTTGAATCACTGGCGCGTTGAGAAAATGGGTGCTAAATTTTTCATAGTTGATCGTTGCCGACGTAACGATTACCTTAAGGTCTGGTCGCTTAGGAAGAATCGTCTTGAGAATGCCCAATAGAAAGTCAATATTCAGACTGCGTTCGTGCGCTTCATCAACAATAACGGTGTCATAACTTTCAAGTAAGGGATCGTTCCGAAATTCTGCCAACAGCAAACCATCTGTCACTAATTTAATCGGTGTGCCATCAGAACTCTGACGATCAAATCGCACCTGGTAGCCACACAAGTCGCCAAGATCAGACTGCAACTCCTCTGATATACGAGCTGCAACAGAGCGTGCAGCAAGTCGCCGTGGTTGCGTGTGAACAATTTGTTTCTCATCGCCACGACCGAGCTTCAAGCAGAGTTTCGGTAACTGCGTTGTTTTCCCGGAACCCGTCTCACCGACCACGATAATCACCTGATGCGATCGGATCGCAGCTTCCAACTCAGGCAAAGCGTCAGTAACCGGTAAGTCTGGGAAGTTGAGGGTGAGTAGTGACTCGTCTCTCAATCTTGGATAGGGGATTTTACAGCTTAATGACGGCAAAACAGACTCACAACAGCTCAGCAAGGAAACTGAAGTATTCCAATAAAAAAATCAACTCGGAGTTTTTTAATTCAAACAATATGTGTAACTTTCAAATGACTAAGCTTAGGATGTCTTATGAGTCGCTCAAGAGCCATCACTGAAGCGGGCACGTTTCCCGAAACATCGATCTTTCCAATCAATCACCTTGCATTTTTAAGTCAGAATGAGATCGGACAGCTAATTGATCGAACAGACCGAACGCTGTATCCGCTGATCCGGAGCTGCACTCTGGCGGTATTAAGCAGTGGCGTGGCGACCGATAATGCCCGTGGTCTTTTTGCTGACTATCCCAACTTTGACATGGAATTCGAAAGACACCCCCGCGGTCTGAAATTAGTACTGAAAAATGCACCGGCGCAAGCGTTTGTCGATGGCGTCCTGATTGAAACGATCCACGATCACCTATTTTCAGTGCTAAGAGACCTACTACATAGCAGTGATCTCCATATCTACCCAGACCAGCTGACTAGGCCCGAATCCGCCGATTTGGTATTTCAAATTTTACGTAACGCAAAGGTTCTCGACTCTGACCGTGAATTGTCATGCGTTGTCTGCTGGGGCGGTCATAGCATTAGTAAGCCTGAGTATGACTACGCACAAGCCGTCGGTCAGGAACTAGGATTGCGGCGGTTCGATATATGCACCGGATGCGGACCCGGTGCAATGAAAGGATCAATGCGTGGAGCGCTCTATGCGCACAAGCGCCAGAAATATTCAGCTGGACGTTTTATTGGGATCAGTGAACCTGGGATCATTGCCGCTGAGCCGCCAAACGATGCGGTATCCGATCTCGTGATAATGCCCGACATCGAAAAGCGACTTGAGGCTTTTATCAGGATCGCGCACGGTATCGTCATTTTTCCTGGCGGTCCGGGCACGCTAGAGGAAATACTATACCTACTCGCAATATTGGCAACGCCCGGGAATAACGAGGACCCGTTAGGGGTTGTTCTAACCGGTCCTGAGTCTTCCAGACCCATTATCGATGCCTACATAAAATTCCTCGAAACTGCGCTCGGACACGATATTACTTCCTTCATCGACGTGGTAATCGGTAACCCTGTATGCGTAGCTGAAACGATACAGGCGGGCCGTGAAAAAGTGAGACAATATCGTCTAGAAACTAACGATGGCTATTGCTTTAATTGGACTTTGGTAATTCCTGACTTGTTGACAACAAACTTCATACCAACACATAAGTCAATGAGTGAGCTCAATCTGTCATTAAATGAAAGCCCACAAGAGCTAGCCTCAGCCCTTAGGCGCCTGTTTTCGGGGATTGTAGCGGGGAATGTAAAACCTGAAATACGTCGACTCATAAATGAACGAGGACCATTTGAAATCCAGGCAACATCTGAACTCGGGGGTGCGATCGAAGTATTACTAGAACGACTTATATCTGAAAATCGAATGAAAATTGATGGAGTTTATACACCCTGTTATCAGATCAATCCAAACTACAAAAAAACTTAGAAGTGGTGGGTGCGTTGTTACGCGCTCTTCTGCGTATCGGCTTGCTTATAGCATGGTTTGTAGTATCGCTGCTTCAACAAACCGCTGGCTTTTTTTTACGTACCGGTGACGGTCGTCACCTTAGACTTCGTTTTTATAGGGGGGCCCTACGTATTCTGGGAATCCGTATACGCGTGTTTCATGATTTTAGTCCTCGTCGTCCGCTCTGTATCGTAGCGAACCATGTGTCATACCTTGATGTATTCGTGCTCGGTAGCCTCATCCCGGCCGTATTTGTTGCCAAAAAAGAAGTAAGAGAGTGGCCTGTGATCGGGTGGATAGCTTGGTTACAACGAACGATCTTCATTGAGCGCCAACGTTTAAAGGCTGACGAGGAGATTCGTCCCCTCGTTGAAGCCCTTAATCAAGGCTCGAACGTAATTGTATTTCCAGAGGGGACATCAACGGATGGCATAAACATTCTGCCTTTTAAAAGTACTTTATTTGAAGCGCCCAAGCGCGCAAATGCGTACATCCAACCAGTGAGTCTTATTTACCGCGAGCGACATGGCGACAATTTATCCGATAAAGATCGTCAGTTTTACACGTGGGGAACGGATGCTCCTTTTTTTCATCACTTCTCAAAACTCATTATGCGCCCTGGCGTTCTCGTTGAAGTATGGATCCGCAGACCACTCAGTCCACAACATAACCGAAAAATCCTGGCTAAAACGTCAGAGAAGCGTATTTATTATGCACTGAGGCGCCTTGTTGACCGGCAAGTTGATTAACTCTCGATCGTGCAAAAAGCAATTGCGTATGAATTATCGTCGCTAACACTAAGATGAATGTTACGCGGAAGCACGTCGCTCAGCACTTTATTCTCCGGATTCAATTTGACCACCGGACATCCGAGTTCGTCATGACGAACAAACAAATCACGAAACCCGAATCCTCGCCCAATACCAATCCCCAGTGCTTTAGAAATCGCCTCTTTTGCCGCGAAGCGTTTTGCAAGAAATTGAGGACGTTGCAACTCTCTTAACGACTGAAATTCTGAATACTCCACGGAGTCAAGGATGCGCAAAGCAAAGTAATTACCATGTCGTTTCAACGCATTTCGAATTCGTTCAATCTCACATAAATCGACACCAATACCGCTAATCATCTGCAAGCGCGATCCATGATCCAACGGAATTCTCTCACAGCCTCAGGCAGGCCTACCAACAATGCTCTTGCCACAAGACTGTGTCCGATATTTAACTCATGCATGCCACCGATGCTCACGATTGGCGCAACGTTAAATTTAGTCAGCCCGTGCCCTGCGTTCACTATGAGACCTAATCGTTGCGCGAACACCGCGCCGTCTTCGAGCCTCTTCAATTCCGAGTATTTCTGCTCCAGCGTGACCGCATTAGCATATTCACCCGTATGTAACTCTATCACGGGCGCACCAACCTCGTGTGCAGCCTGAATTTGCTCCATATTGGGATCAATGAACAAACTAACCTCAATATCGACATCTGACAGTTTAGCGACCTGCGCACCAATTTCAGAGACTTGATTCACCACATCCAGCCCACCCTCGGTGGTCACCTCTCTACGACGCTCTGGAACAATACAGCATGCCTTTGGCGTTGCTTTTAGTGCGATTTGTACCATTTCATCTGTTGCCGCCATTTCTAGATTCATTGGTGTCCGAAGGTGGTCCCTCAACAACCAAACATCCTCATCACTCACATGCCGTCGATCCTCGCGAAGGTGAATAGTAATACCGTCAGCACCTGCTTCCTCCACAGCCAGGGCCATTTGCAATAGATTCGGATCACCTCCGCCACGTGCGTTACGTAACGTTGCGACATGATCGATATTGACACCCAGCCTTACGTATTCATTCATTTACTTTTTCTCACTTCCGACAACATTTCTCGGGACACCAAACGCCGACCACCAAGCGTGTGGTTCAACAAACTACGGTGCAACCACTTTGCATGCGCCGCAGTAACCGCTTCGGTATAGATGCCCATCGATAAGGCCCTCCAATCCGCTCCATAAAGAGCATCAACTTCACCAGAATTCACCTCAACCAATTCTTGAAAATCGTGCAAACGATAATACCTCTGATCATGGAGTCGCTTGCCGTTGCGATCAACATCAAGAACGGGATACGTTCCAGCTGCCTCCAATAAAAATCGCTCAAATCGGCGCAAAGCATCGAACGATTTGAGCGAAATACCCTTCACTGAATCCGTGTACAGGTCAAATAATCCCTCTTCCTCGGCGCCTTCGGGGAGGATCCAGTTTGTGATTTCATTAAGGTATAAAGCGCTGATCAATTGCGTCCCCTGAAGCGGCACCCTAGATCCTGCTGGTTCAATTTTCGAGAGGCTTGCGAGATTTTTTTTCGAAGTTAACAAACCAAATAATGGTTGAAATTCGCTAGCCGTGCTTCCGCCCCGAGCGATGCATCGAGTAAGCCGGTCATTATCAGCCAAAACAGTTAATAGAGCACTGTTTTCGCGATAAGGCTGCTTCCGGATGACCCAGAACCTATACATCAGTCGCTCTCGAAGTAGCCCAGCGACTTTAGCGCGTGTTCATCATTCGACCAACTCGCCCTCACTTTGACCCAAAGCTTTAACGCCACACGAGCAAAAAGCAGCTCTTCCAAGCGCCTTCTAGCCTCTATCCCTATTTGCTTCAGACGACTACCGCCCCCACCTACAAGAATTGCTTTTTGGCCATCTCGTTCAACCGAGATCAGTGCATGAATTCCCACAAGATCATCATTACGTTCAAACGATTCAATCTCGACTGTCGTTTCATAAGGCACCTCGTCACCCAGTTGTCGCATAATTTGTTCCCTAACAATTTCTGCAGAAAGGAAACGCTCCGAACGATCTGTGATCTGATCTTCCGCGTACATAAAAGATCCTGCCGGCATTTGTTCCCTTAACCCATCAAGCAAAGGTCCCAAATTGAGATTTTTAAGCGCTGAAATAGGAAACACCTCATCAAACACGTGGTCCGCTATGATAGTCTGGATGTGAGGAAGTAACTCGTTTTTATTGTCTAACTTATCAACCTTGTTGATAACCCAATAACTGGGACAGGTCGATCGCCGGATCTTTTGATAGACACGCTCATCAAGCTTATTCCAAATTCTTCCTTCGGTAAGCATAACTACTGCATCAACGCCAACAAGAGCTTTTTCAGCAGTTTGATTCATAACGCGATTCATTGCCTTAGGCTGCGCTAGATGCATACCGGGCGTGTCAACAAAAGCGATTTGGGTTTCATCTTCGGTCCAAATACCCAAGATGCGATGGCGGGTAGTCTGGGGCTTGCGAGAAGTGATTGATAGTTTGAATCCGAGAACATGGTTTAAAAGCGTTGATTTCCCTACATTGGGTCTACCAACAATAGCCACAAAACCAAATCGTGTATTCATGAGGCACTTAATCGAATCAGCGCATCTGCTGCCGCTGCTTGCTCTGCCTCACGTCGAGAGCCACCGGTTCCGATTGGAAAATCTGTTAGCCCGTCGACCTGGGCCTGCACGCGGAAAGTTTGTTGATGTGCAGGGCCAAGCACCTCTAATACTCGATACACCGGCAAGCTTTTTTTTTCACGCTGCAACCACTCCTGGAGCGCAGTTTTTGGATCCTTATCCACCTGATTGGGATTCACAGACGCGAATTCCAACTGGAACCAATTGTTGACTGCTTCCTGACACGCCATCATCCCCCCGTCTAGAAATACAGCCCCAATCACTGCCTCCATCGTATCTGCAAGAATAGAGTCCCGTCGACGACCACCACTCTTTTGCTCGCCGCTGCCGAGCCGGATGGTCTCTCCCAACTGTAATCGTCGTGCAAGCTGTGACAAGGATTGACCACGCACTAAGGACGCGCGCATCCGAGTGAGTTTACCCTCGCGAGCTTCTGGATAACGCCTGAACAAAGCCTCTGCTATAACAAAGTTGACGATAGAATCACCCAAAAATTCAAGCCTCTCGTTATGCGAGGGACCCATGCTCCTGTGGGTTAACGCCGATTCCAAACCCGCGACATCCTTAAATCGGTAACCTAGTCGAGACTGCAAATCCTCTAGATCTGACGAACTCACTGGATAATCCGAACATCGCTCAACGATGGGATAGAGAGTAACGCCTCCCAGTGCATCCAGACAGCAAAAGCACGGCCTACGATCAAAGAGTCGTCGACAAAGCCCCATACACGGCTATCATTTGAATTGTCCCGATTATCGCCCATCACGAAATACTGCCTGTCCGGAATTACAATTGGGCCAAAATCACGCCCTTGTGTCTGTCTTCGCCAGATACGATGCTCACGCTTACCCAATTTCTCAGTGGCCTCTTCAGTCAATGGAGGCATAACGACGCTTTCGTCGATGGGTAAAGTGGTCAGCGTTTGAGCATTTCCATTGACATAAACAACCTTATCCCGGTATGCGATCGTGTCTCCCGGAACACCGATAACACGCTTTATAAAGTTGATACGATTATTGTCCGGATATTTGAAAACCATAACATCGCCGCGCTTCGGCTGACCGAGTTCAACAACTGTATTACCGAGTACTGGTAAGCGGAGTCCATAATCAAATTTATTTACCAGGATAAAATCGCCGATCTTCAGAGTCGGCAACATCGAGCCACTCGGTATCTGAAAAGGTTCAAATAAAAAAGAACGCAACACCAAAACAAGAGACAAAACCGGAAAAAATGATCGGCTATAGTCAATGATGACTCCTGGTTTCCGGCCGTCACGCCTATTTTTAAAGTAAACGATATCGAAACCATAAACTACGCCCGTTAACAGTACTATGACCACTAGGATAAGTGTGAAATCCATTTCTTAATCTGCCTTCAGTACTGCAAGGAATGCATCCTGTGGGATTTCCACACGACCCAACTGTTTCATTCGTTTTTTACCGGCTTTCTGCTTTTCTAACAACTTACGCTTCCGTGTAGCATCACCACCATAGCATTTTGCGGTCACATTTTTACGTAACGCTTTCACCGTGGTTCTCGCGATTACATGTCTACCAATCGCTGCCTGTATCGCAACGTCAAACATCTGGCGAGGAATCAAGTCGCGTAATTTCTCGGCCAACTCACGACCTCGCGACTGAGAATGGTCCTTATGCACGATAGCGGCTAGGGCATCCACACGCTCACCGTTAATCAGAATATCGAGCCGAACCAGAGGACAGGTTTCAAACCGAACGAAACCATAATCTAATGACCCAAAACCACGGGTCGCAGACTTTAACCGATCAAAGAAGTCCATAACCACCTCGGCCATGGGTAGATCGAACTCGATTTGTACCTGGCTTCCCATGTACTTCAAATCTTTCTGTACACCTCGTTTTTCGGCACAAAGAGTAATCACAGCCCCTACATATTCGTTTGGAACGAGAATCGTCGCTGCTACGATTGGCTCTCGCATTTCTTCGATTGAACCGATATCAGGAAGTCTTGATGGGTTGTCAATGTACAACTTATGTCCGTCATTCGTCACCACCTCGTAGACCACAGTTGGAGCTGAGGTGATCAAATCCAAGTTATACTCACGCTCGAGCCGCTCTTGAATAATTTCCATATGCAGCATGCCAAGAAAACCACAGCGGAATCCAAATCCTAGAGCATCTGAAGTTTCAGGCTCATAAATCAGGCTCGCATCATTTAGAGTTAACCTTTCCAATGCCTCTCGGAAATCTTCGAAATCATCCGTCGACACTGGAAAAAGACCCGCATATACCTGCGGCTTGACTCTCTGGAAGCCCGGTAAGACATCGGTGTTTGGATATTTAGCATCGATCAAGGTATCGCCAACGGGAGCACCATGAATATCTTTGATACCGGCGATCATGAAGCCGACCTGACCCGCATAAAGCCCATCGGTCGGCTGTCGTTTGGGCGTAAAGACTCCGACGTCATCTACCTGCCAATCACGACCAGTACTTTTCAATCGGACCTTTTGCCCTTTTTTAAGGGACCCTTGAGTCACACGAACCAACGAAACAACTCCAAGATAATTATCGAACCAAGAATCAATAATCAAGGCCTGAGACGGTAAAGTGCGGTCGACTATCGGCGCCGGCACTTTAACAATCAGTTGTTCGAGCAACTCATCTATCCCCATACCACTCTTCGCAGAACAGTGAAC
>PBZS01000068.1 GCA_002730235.1 Gammaproteobacteria bacterium
CACTTTCCTCAGTAGTCTACGAGCTTGGTAAAGGAGGGAATCTTGGTCGATTCGATTACCGAAGAAATTCTGAATTCATCGCTTGCTGGTGTTGTGAAACAGATGCAAGAAGCCCTGTTTCGCACTGGATTCTCAACAATTATTCGTGAAAGTCACGATGCAAGCTGCGCCATTCTTACTGCCGAAGGCGATGTTGCGGCTCAATACATTGTTTTGCCCTTACATCTTGGCGTTTTTCCTGTTTCAATCAAGGCGGTTTTAGAAATCTATTCGGCGCAAATGATCTCCGATGGCGATGCATTTCTTGTAAATCATCCGTATGTTGGTGGTAGTCCACATGCTCCTGATATGTGCGTGATTGTTCCCGTGTTTGTTGATAATGAATTGTCTTATTTTACCGCCAGCATTGCGCACAAAAGCGATATAGGTGGGCCGGTCCCCGGCAGCTGTTCTGGCAAAGCAACAGATATTTTTTCAGAGGGAATACATTTCCCACCTATACGATTCGTAACTAATCGAAATATATCGCCTGAAGTTGAGACAATTATTCGGGCAAATAGTCGATCTCCAGATCTTGTTATGGGTGATATCAGAGGTCAATTAGGCTGCGGATGGATTGGCTCGGCTCGCATCAGGGAGCTTGTCGAAAAGTATGGTCGACAAGCGATTGATCAAGCTATTATCCAGCGCATAGCGAAGGTCGAGCAGGTTATTCGTCTAGAGTTTTCGCAGTGGAAGGATGGGTTTGCAAGTGGTGATCGCCTTCTTGATGACGATGGAGTGAGAGTTGGGAAACCAATCCAAATAGCCGTCTCGGTGCGAAAAAGCGGCGACCAAATTTTGTTTGATTTTTCAGAGAGCGATGATCAAGCTTTAGGGCCTGCGAATATCCGGCCATCACTCGTGAAAGCCGCTTGTGGTTATGTGGTGATCTCATCGCTGAATAAAGATATCACGATTAACCAGGGCATCTTGAATGCGATAGAGATCAAGACACGCCCTGGATCAATTCTTGAGCCCGAATTACCCGCTCCAATGAACACTTATAATCCCACAGTTCATGCTGTGATAAATGCAAGTTTTGACGCCTTAGGCCAGTTGACTGAAATGGTACAACGAGCAGATGGATCAGATTCTAGATCACTTATTTTTGGGTTTCCGAAAAAGGCAAATGAGGCAAGAGCGACTATCTCGTACGAGATTTTTGCTGGTGGTTCTGGAGCCTCAAGCGCTAATCAAGGATCGACCGGCTGTCATGTGAATCAAACAAACGGCCGTATTACACCGATTGAAATACTTGAAACGGAGTACCCTCTGCGCATCACAGAGTTTAGCGTTTTAAGAAATACCGGTGGACGGGGACTTTTTTCTGGTGGCGACGCGTTTCGACGGGTCTACCAGTCGCTAGAGAATGGGATACTTCTCTCTATTCGATCCTCTCGGCACCAGATTCCGCCGAGGGGTGTTGTTGGAGGGGAGGACGGTAAACCTGGTAGAGCTATATTGAATCCCGATAGCGACTCAAAGTTACTATCTTCGAGGGAGGTCAATGTCCCAATAAACCGTGGGGAGTCGTTTGCTCTTGAGACTCCAAGTGGTGGTGGATGCGGAGAATCATCGGAATTAATAAAGGGAAAAAAAAGTGTTGCTTAGAATCTCAGAGGATTAGATGAAAAAAGTACAAGTCGCTGTTGATACGGGCGGCACATTCTCAGATTTTACTTATCTTGACGAAGCTGGTGTTTTGCAGTCTTTCAAGGTCCCCTCGACTCCTAAAGAGCCTGAGCAAGCCGTTATTCAGGGGCTATTCAAAATTACTAAGACTGGTGTAGAACCCGATGTAATCGATCTCTTTATTCACGGTACAACAGTGGGAACGAATACATTGCTACAAGAGCATGGTAGCAAAACAGCGCTTGTGATTACTGAGGGTTTCGATGCCATCTATGAGGTTCAGGAACAAGCAAGACCATACGGAAAGGAAATATTTAACATTCGGTACCAGAGACCTGAGCTGTTAGTGGATAGAGGTAATGTTGTTGAGGTCCCGGAACGGACTGGATCGAACGGAGAGATTGTCCGAAAGATTGATCTCGAATTGACGAGATCAAGGCTAGAAAAACTTAAAAATGCTGATATCGAGGGGATTGCCGTGTGTCTCTTGTTCTCTTTTATCAATCCAGAAAACGAAAGAGCGGTTCGTCGTATTATTAATGAGGTTGTGCCGGGTGTTCAGGTGACCCTTTCCAATGAAATTTGCCCCTTCATTCGGGAGTATTACAGGTTATCGACGACGGTCATAAATGCTTATTTGAGACCGAAAATGGATCGTTATTTATCTGAATTGGATCGTGCGATTTCGGGTCTTGGGGTAACCACCAAAAAGCGTTATGTAATGCAATCGAATGGTGGCGTCGGTTCCCTTAAAACTACCGCAGAGCGCCCTGTGTCTACGCTCCTGTCAGGGCTTGCCGGTGGTGTCATGGCATCATTATCCATTCTTGATAAGGCAGGGCTTGAACACGGTATATCATTTGATATGGGGGGGACCAGCTGTGACGTTGCGGTTACTGAAGGCCGCTCCGTCGAGATACGGGATCGCTTCGATATTGATGGCCGCCATATCTGTCTTCCCTCGGTTCAGGTTGAGACTCTCTCTGCTGGTGGAGGCACCCTTGCCTGGGTTGATGATGGTGGTCTGTTGCATGTCGGACCTGAGAGTGCGGGTGCAGTTCCTGGTCCCGTAGCTTATGGACGAGGTGGTGCAACACCTACGATCACTGACTGTAACGTAATACTCGGATATTTGGATAATCGAGAAGAGGTTAAAGAGCATCTCACCTTGGATATTGAAGCCGCTAAAAATGCTATTGATCACAAGCTGGCAAAACCTCTCGACCTCTCTGTGGAGGGTGCAGCGCTTGGTGTACTCAAGGTGATTGATATTAAGATGGCTGAGGCCGTAAGAGCGCTGGCGACAAGTAAGGGATTAGATTTGAGGGAATTCACACTAGTCGCATTTGGCGGAGCCGGACCGTTGCATGCGTCGAGGATCATGCAAGAACTTGGTCTTAGACAGGTTTTGATTCCAGCCAGACCAGGCGTCACATCAGCGTTGGGCTTACTACAAGCTGACGTAAAACACGAGTTTATTACCACTAAGCCACAGGCCCTGACGGAAGCGACGTCTGAAGAGGTACGAGATATTTTCAGTGATCTCGAACAAGGCGCATTTATCAAATTTGATGATGAGGGGTTTCCTCGGGCTACTTTAACATTTGAGCGATATATAGACCTAAGGTATCAGGGGCAGGGTTATGAGTTGTCCGTGGCGGTGAATATCGATAACTTAAGTACACAGATTATCCGGTCTGACTTTGATCACATGCACGCAAAAAAATTTGGTCATGCTGCTGATGCTCAGCCCGTAGAAATTATGTCTTATCGATTGGTGGGCAGCGCTGCTCCAGATCGAGACCGGTCGGTCTTTGACGTGTTATCATCTTATGGGTTGTCAGACCAAGAGCCTCATGTTCGAACTGCAACTTTTGATCTCAACGGGTCCCCACAGCAAATCGAGGTACCAGTCTTGCAACGTGAGATGATGGAACCAAATCGAACGTATAAAGGCCCACTCGTCATAGAGCAGCTGGATACCACGACGTTGGTCATTCCGTTACAGACTGCCGAGTTGGACACGCAGGGGAATATTATTGTTAAAGATAAATAGGGGGACTTGATGAAGCCGTCATTTGAGCCGTTATCAGACGTTATTGGTGTAAAGATCAGGGGAATTGATCTTTCCCAGACACTTAGTGATGAGGACTTTGATTTTGTCTATAAAGCCCTCGTTATGCACAAAGTTATCGCCTTTTCTGAACAAACTTTATCCCCAGAGCAGCATATTTCGTTTTCTAGACGATTTGGCGTATGCGATGTTCATAGCAATAATCAGTATTTGTTAGATGGTTTTCCTGAAATCTTAGTGTTGTCGAACGATTTGAAAGATGGAGAACCGATCGGTGTTGTTGACGCTGGTGTGGAGTGGCACTCTGACCTGTCGTGGCAGATCGATCCACCCCTTGGCTCCATTCTTCACTGTTTGAAGACACCAAATAGTGGTGGAAATACCGGTTTTGTAAATATGGGTAGGGTGTATCAAGAGCTGTCAGACGATCTGAAGAAAGCTGTACAGAGTCTGGAAGGGATTCATTGTGTCAGTAAACTGATAAATCGACGTGTAACAATCTCCGAAAACAGGGTCAATGCCCGTGAGTTTTATGCACAGCAGTTAGAAAAACATCCTCCCGTGCATCATCCCCTCATTTATGAGCATCCAGAAAGCAAAGAGACGATTCTTTTCGCAAGCCCAAGGTTTACGATAGGTATTGTCGATATTCCCGAGGATGAAGGTCAGTCAATTCTTGATGAACTTTTTGTATATCTCGAGAGAACGAGTGCAAAATTGGAATATGTCTGGGCCGACGGGGACGTCGTGATGTGGGACAATAGAAGTGTTTTACACAGCGCCATGGGCGGGTACAGTTACCCCGACATCAGACGGATTAATCGTACGACCGTGCTGTGTAGCGATGATACTCGCTTACAGCGGGTGGCCTGTGCGCCTGCCTAGTCAAAGTTAATTTGATTTGGTTCAGGGTCGTAAGGTCGATCCGCGCGTCGAGCCCATCGCTCCCACGCTCGCTCAATCGTGAACGAGGTACGAGTACCGATGATTTGTTCTACCTCGCCTTCACTAAGGAAGGTGACGTCGTTGCCCGCGAGCATATGTGATTTTAATTGAATCTCGGCGTTCATTTCTAAATATACTGAAGCAAACACTGCTAATCGGAGTGACTCGGCGACCACAACACATCCATGACCACGCATCAAAGCGGCTCGTTTATTCCCGAGAGAATCGGCCAAGTCATAACCCATGTCCATCGAGCGCACCAACAGATTGGTGTCCCCAAATTTGTCGCGGGAGTCCCATATAGGTACATCGCATCCCATAGATGCACACATATGAAGAATGGGTTTAATAGGGGTCTTGGTTACTCCGAAAGGAATAACGTTCATGCTGTGGTTGTGAACCACTGAATGGATGTCTTGCCGCTTAGTATAAATTGCACCATGAATGAAACGTTCCGCGTAGGGAGATCTCCCTTTTTGATCGATTGGGTCACCGTCCAGCGTGAATTCCATTAGGTCGTCAACCTCGATCCGCTCAGGCGCACGAGACCTCGATAAAAAATACCGATCATGATGATCTGGATGCCTGATACTGACGTGCCCAAAAGCATCGCAAACATTTTCTCGACCAAGGATTCTGTTTGCCGTCACAAGCTCGTCTAGCTTGGCCTCGAGATAATTAGAGTACCCTCTCATTGTTTGGTCCTTTTTTGCTATTTGATTGAATCGAGTCGGCCATACCCTGTTGCGATTGATGCTATTTCTGGAGCATTCTGTGGAGCTTCAGTCCCTCGCCAAACAACGTGCATGTCGGGCCGTAGAACAAGAAAATCAAAACCATATAGGTCTCGAATTCGGTTCGATTCGACTTGTACCTCTGAGACAGGTGCGCCTGCGGCCTCGAAGCTCTTGCGTATCTTTGTCGTGTTTAATCTTTTATTTCCGAGTGTTAACAAAATATATGTTTCCGGCAGGTGATCTTGGATCGCTGTATCGTCATCTAGCCAGGAATGCGGAAGCCGCGAACCGGGCCAAACATTCGGGTGATATTCGCCTACCCGGTGCTCCGGCCCCCCAGGTATATTGTCGATACAGGGTGAGTCGACATACCTATATCCAAGTTCCGCACCGATCATACGGTTCCCTTTGCGTTGCTCTGATTCCGCGATCTCGATAAGAGCTCGTTTTGTGGCTTCCCCACTTATTGTGCCACTGAAAATATCCTGTGTGGCGATCGATCTCCATTGTTGGCGGCCGACATTGGCATAACGTGAGGCGCCTACATTTCTTTCTCCGACTTGCCGTCTCTCAATCTCGTACGAGTCTAATAGCCCAGGACCACCCCAGCCTTTGAGGGTTCCTATTAACTTCCACGCTAAATCGAATGCATCGCCGACTCCGGTGTTCATGCCCAACCCACCTGTGGGGATTACGAGGTGAACTGAGTCGCCTGCTAGGAAAACACGTCGGTCCCTGTACCGATCTGCTAGTAAAAGGTTTTGCCGCCAGGGCGCACAAGAAATTAGTTTATATTCGATTGGAAACCCTACTATTTCTTCAAATTTACGTTTCATCGCTTCGCTGTCTGGAACGGTCGCATGTAGACTCCAATGCTTCGTTGAGTCCTGCATAATCAAAAAAGTATGTTCAGTATCTGCCCGGTGGTAATGCCGGCCTTTTCCAGGGCCGTCTCCGTGAGGTAGTCGGTCGAATAATTCCTCGCAATAGAAGAGTGCCTGCTGAAGTTCGAGTATTCCTCCCTCACCACGGAGTTTGATCCCAAGTTGTTTGCGTATCGGGCTTGAGCCTCCGTCGCAGCCGACGAGATAGTCTGCAGAAAAAGAAAGCAACTCGCCGCTCGGACTTCTACAGCGGACTGTGACTGAGGCATCGTTTTGTTCGAACTCGATAAACTCGTGTGCAAACCGCACGTCAAGGCATTTGAGTGACTCGGCTTCCCGTTTTAATAGAGGTTCTAGTGTGTATTGAGAAATCAGTTGATACGGCTCAAGCGCCATTGATAGATCAGTACAGTTGCGAATTTTTTCTTGGAATTCTTCTATTGACGGGTGCCTCTCATCAAGAAGCGGAGGGTTAGCGAGATCTTCAACGATGAAAACATCCATCGAACAGTCAGCCCGTAGCCCAGCATCACGAATCTTTTTGGATAATCCGATACGCCGAAACATTTCCATTGAACGAGCGTTACAACGTTCCATTTTGGGTAAGAATTGCGGCTCGGGATTTTTCTCAAGAAGAATAGTTTTAATACCTGCCATACCAAGATTAATGGCAAGTGACAGACCGACTGGCCCGGCACCAACGATTATTACGGTCGCGTCCAAAACAGGTTCCCTACTATCTTAGATTGGTTAATCGATTCCCATCAGTTTGCATGCGTTCTTATAAAACACTTTTTCTTTTATTTTCATGTCGAGTTCTATTTCATCGATGGCATTGATCGTCTCTCGGATATACATGGGCCCACCCTCTGGATCGAACGGTGCGTCCGATGCGAATACGACACGGTCTTCACCAAAAAATTCAACAGCGTGCTCAATGGCTTTCTTTGATCCAAAACTCGCTGTATCCGCATAGAATTCTTTAAAATATTGAAGATGCGATTTTTTCAATACCTTGTTTACTGCTCCAAGATCTCTGTCACTGGTTCGCTTACCCATCTGATCCCAACCAGGACCCACTCGGCCCTCTAAGAACGGAACCATACCACCGGCATGGTGGGTAATAATATTCAGGTTCGGGTAGCGATCGAACATCCCGGAGAAAACCAATCGCGCCATGGCCGCTGAAGTTTCGTAGGGCCAGCCAAAGGTCCACCAAATTTCGTATTCTGAGCGATCTTCGGATTGATAATCTGCAAACCCTTGGCCACGAGCGGGATGCATCCAGATTGGCTTGCCACTCTCATTCATGTACTCGAAGAACGCCTCAAAGTCCGGATGGTCGAGCGGTTGGCCTTTGACATTCGTATAAATTTGCATCCCGGCCGCTCCGAGTCCTTCAATCGCCCGTCGTGACTCGTTAACCATTCCAGTAGGATGATTCATTGGTGCCGTTCCGACAAATGCGGGGAAACGCTCTGGATAATTCGCGCAAAGAGAAGCCATCGAATCTGAACTGATCTGACTGAGTTCAAGCGCTTTTTCGGGGTCGGCGATTTGTTCTAATGGCGGTGATGCTAATGTCAGCGCTTGTTGATAACTGTCCCCAAACATGTCCATGACCTCAAACCTGCGGTCAAGGTTAGTAATCATGGAAACATCACGACTGCGCAGAGTGATATCAGTCATCTGGCCGATATGCCCAACAAGAGCATCAAAAAATTCGGTCGGCCAGATATGGTTGAATATATCAATCTTGCGCATGTCTCTTACTTGCTATGTTTAATCGATCTCGACAAAGACTTTGCCGTCTTGCTTACAAACGACGTAGGATTTTACGGGTTCTATGCACGGTGGTGCTGTGACCTCGCCCGTACGAATATCAAACGCCCCGTTGTGGAAATCACACTCGATGTTAAAATCGTCTAGATAGCCTTCGCTCAATGAGCCTGGTCCGTGACTGCAAAGGTCATCGAGTGCATAGAAGTTATCCTCCACCTTAAATAGCGCGATATCTAATCCATTAACCGAAAATAGTTTGGACTCGTTGTGATCTAGGTCAGATTCGGAACACAATTCTATTAGAGCCATAGTGAAATTGAATTACCTTTAGATTTCCAAATATTGATATCGTATCATTCTAAAGTCGTGCTGGACGATCAAATCTAAATCGTTTTTGACTGAAAGGAAGTAAGAAAAACTATGCTTAGACGCGAAGATAATGAGTTGCTTACTCAAACTGGTCCCGGTTCGGCAATGGGTGATATGTTCCGTCGTTACTGGTTACCGATTTTACTTTCCTATGAACTTCCGGAGAGCGACTGCCCACCGGTTCGTGTTCAGGTTCTGTCTGAGCGGTTGATCGCTTTTCGTGATAGCGATGGTAGGCTTGGGTTGATAGATGAATTCTGCGCGCATCGTGGTATCAGTCTTTGGTTTGGGCGAAATGAAGAGAAAGGTCTTCGCTGTCCATATCACGGTTGGAAGTACGACGTGAACGGCAACTGCACTGAAATACCCTCCGAGTCGGAAGAGAGCGGCCTTTGCGATCGTATCAAGCTCACTTCATACCCAATGATTGAAAAAGGGGGAATTATTTGGGTGTACATGGGGCCAGAAGAGCATAAGCCAGCAGAACCAGAGTACGAGTTTGCGTCAGTACCCCTCGAGCAAACATTTAGCTCGAAGAGGAGTCAAGAATGTAACTGGTTACAAGCGATGGAAGGAGGTATTGATTCATCTCATGTCTCTTTTCTGCACGGAGCCACAATGAAAAAGGATCCGTTGTTCAAAGGCGCTGAGGGAAACAAGTATAATTTGAGAGATAGGAAACCAGCCTTCGAAGTGAAGCAAGTGGATGGGGGACTGTTGATTGGTGCAAGAAGGAACGCCGAAAACAATCAGTATTACTGGAGAATCACTCCTTTTGTAGCCCCATGTTTTACGGTAATACCCCCGCGTGGTGATCACCCAGTACATGGTCATTTTTGGGTTCCAATTGATGACCACAATTGCATGGCTTGGTCATATGACTACCACCCGGTACGACCCTTATCTGTTCAAGAAAGAGATGCTATGGAGCGGGGGGAAGGTATTCATGTGCCATATGTACCTGGAACTTTCAGACCCCTACAAAACAAAGATAACGATTATTTGATGGATAGGGAAGCGCAGAAGCGAGGTGATACATATAGCGGTATTGAGGGTTTCGCAATGCAGGATGCTTCGGTACAGGAGTCGATGGGTCCTATCGTAGATAGAACTAAGGAAAATCTGGTCTCTACTGATAACGGTATCATTATGGCCCGGAAGGTGCTCAAAAAAGCCGTGATAGCTCTCAGGGATAAGGGTCAGACACCACCTGGCGTGTCGGTAGAAGAGCAGAGAGTGAGGTCGGTATCCAAGTTAATCCCGAGGGATGAAGATTTTCTCGAG
>PBZS01000069.1 GCA_002730235.1 Gammaproteobacteria bacterium
CATCCTTGCAGTTGGAAAGATGTAGGGAGGGGGAGGAGTTACAAAAATTTGGCTGGGATGAAAAAGGTAGGATTTATCTGACGGCGAACCCAAGATTGTGTATCTCCGCCGCACAAGGGGAAGTTCGAAAGGGAGGCGGTGGCACCCCAGTTCACCTGATAAGAACTCTCTCACTGCAAGACTGTAGTACTTCTCTAATCCCCACTCAACGGTGGGGTTTCAGAAAATTAAACTACTGAAGGAGACAGATCATTTGCACGAACCTAATCCTCGTTTCTTTTCCTTCACAATGCTGGCCTATCATCCCTCACGTGATTACTCAAAGAGAGGGTTTAGTAGTGATGGCCCCGCAAAAGCGCGGGTCATTTTCATTCGTAAGCCTTAATTAAAGTCTCGTTTTTGAATCACATTCTTAGCCTGGGCCATCAATACTTCATATAAAGCCAGATTGCCGGCAGCTTTAGCTTTTTTGGTCTCAGCTTGTAGTTCTTCAATTTTTGAGGCATCGCTAGCTGGAACCATTGGATTACTATGAGTGTTGCAATTGCCTGCGAAACCAAGGGTTGAAAACAGGGCTAATAACATGCCAAGTAAGATTCAATTCATAATTTTCTTTCCGATGATTTGGAAGGCTTTTTTCGTGCCTCGAATTCCTAAAAAGCGAATGAAGATGATTTAGCATTTTGCAAGGAGGCGCTGAACGAAAGCGCGTATGAGTTAGTTTATTCGTATATCAGTCCAGCGAATTTAGGCAGAGGTCCTTCAGAAAAATGAGTTGTTGCGGGGGAGAGTCGGCGAGAACCGACGCCTCTGATCCTTTTTGGAGAATAAGGTTGGTAAGTGTCACTGCATCTTGAACCAGAGTATCTCGCCCTCGGCGTCGCCAATGAGGAGGTCGGACCCTGTCTCAGTAACTGCGATTGCGGTGACTTCGACATCTTTAGCGTCCCGCAACACGACCGGAATTGACTCGTGTTTTATTTCAGTGAGCACAACGGTGCCGTCATGAAACCCTGCCAGTAGAGCGTTTACATTCGGGAAGCCTTCAACACAGCTAACGATTTGTTTTCGTTCCGCGACACAGATAGGGTATTTCCCCATCGGACCATCTTTACCCTTAAAGGGCCAACAGACTACCTCGTTGGCCCCGGAAGTCACTAAGTATGGATTATTTCCGGCCCAGGCTATGCTGTTGATTTTTGCGGGATATGGCGACATCGCAAAGTCAGCGCTGTCGCTCAGCCGCCAGCCATGCACTGCGTTTTCCTGCATTGTTGAGACTACAAATTTACCGTCGGGACTGAACGTCACCGAGGAGTGGTATCCCTTGTAAGCAAGCACCGATTTTGTCCACCTATTTCCCCGCCGTGTCCAGATCGTTACCCCACCGTAATGAGATGCAGCGAGTTGTTTTCGCTTTGTGTTGAAGGCCAGACCACCGATCGTACTCTGGTGCTCTAGCAACTCTGGTTGGGATCTATCTGGGGACCAGACATAAACCATTTTTCCAGATGAGCAGGCAAAATGCTCTCCGTCTGCGGCCACGCAGTCGACCCACTTCGAGCCGAAGCTCGCTATCTCTTCGACTTCGCCTTCCATTGAGACTCTGAGGAATCGCCCATCCTCGCCTCCCGTCAACCAAGACCGGGACTCCCTAGCCATAGAAAGGATCACGCCCTCATGGATAGCGAAAGCTAAAGAATCTCGGTCAGCTTGAAACAGTCTGAGGACCCCATCGCCGGAGGTTACAGCGATAACCTCGCCGATAGTTGAGGCATTGACAACTGGAGCGCCAGTTCTATGGTGGATGCCGTTTACCTTTGAGTCAGTTGGCATATTTTCTCGCTTTTGGCCCTTCAACATATTAAGAATTGGGGCCTATGCTACCTTACAAGCATCAAACCCCTCTTGCAGGCGCATCGACTCTAGATCCCTGCCAATGAAAACGATCTTGGAAGCTCTTCGGCCTCCTGTCGGCCAATCATCCATTGGGGAACCATCCATGAGCATGTGGACACCCTGAAACACGTAACGTTTTTCCATACCCTGAAAGTCAAGGATCCCCTTTGAGCGCAAAATATTCTGGCCCCGGGTGCGTAGAAGCGTACTAAACCACTCCTCGAATTTGTCGTAATCGAGCGCGGTTTCTGATGTCAAGGAAATACTAGTTATATCATCATCATGCTCATGATCGTGATCCGACTCTAAGAAGTCGGGCTCAAATTCTGTGATCCGATCGAGGCTGAAAGCGTCCAGGCCCAGGATCTCATCGAGAGGGAGGGTGCAACTCGTCGTTCGGCGAATCTTTGCGTAGGGATTAATTTTCTTTATGCGTGCCTCTACCCTACCAAGTATCGCCGGATCTACCAGGTCAGTTTTGTTTAAAAGGACGACATCAGCAAACGCGATTTGCTCTTCTGCTTCGTGGTGTTCGTCCAGTTGAAGCTCCAAATGTACCGCATCCACTATAGTTACAATTGCGTCAAGTTTAGTGTGATCCGCGACTTCCTGGTCTACGAAGAATGTCTGGGCGACCGGGGCGGGATCCGCGAGGCCGGTGGTCTCTACGATTATGGCATCTAGTTTATCAGCGCGTTTCATTAACCCGCTTAGGATACGAATTAAGTCACCTCTGACTGTGCAGCAGATGCACCCGTTGTTCATTTCAAAGACTTCTTCGTCGACGTCTACCACCAGATCATTATCGATGCCTTCTTCGCCGAATTCATTCACAATGACGGCGTAACGTCGACCGTGTTGTTCTGTGAGTATCCGATTTAAGAGTGTCGTCTTCCCCGCGCCTAGAAAGCCAGTTAGAACGGTTACCGGAACCTGTGCGTTCATATTCATCCATCCCCTTTTTATTTGTCGTTACAAGACTGATATCGATTTACTGTTAATTTTTTTGATATGTTATATTATAACATATCAGAGATTTTTGGTGAAATGCATGAGGTCTCCAGCGGTGTCGATCGCCGTAACGAAAGAGCAAGTGTATGCCTAGGAGAGATCAGCGAAGTGAGTCTATTTAAACCTAAAGTCGCGTCTGATCAGGTAAGACGATTAAAAGATCTAGTCCGCGAGGTCTGGGCTCTCCCAGAAGGTGTGATTATTTCTGTGATGGAGGTCGAATGTATGGAGGCTAGTTGCCCCGGCTTGGAGACCAACATTATGTTGATGTCTGATCGCTCCGACCCACGTTTATTTAAGGTAGATAAACCGCTGGCCAAGGTGACTTCTAAAGATCTTACGGGACTGAAAGAGGTTTTGTAGCGGTATCCTTGTTATAAAAAGACGATGGTTTTCGCGTCTTGATGCAAAAGTATGGAAATTGGTTTTTAACTTGAAGAGTAATGTAATGAATAAGTTACCTGTGACTGTGTTATCTGGCTTCCTAGGCGCGGGAAAAACCACTCTGCTTAGCCATATTCTCAACAACCGTCAAGATAAAAAAGTGGCGGTAATCGTGAATGACATGAGTGAGCTCAACATAGACGCATCCACGATAACCAACGAGGTCTCACTTAACAGGAGTGAGGATAGGTTGGTAGAGATGAGCAACGGTTGCATCTGTTGCACCTTGCGCGAGGATCTATTGATTGAGATCAACAAACTCGCGGCCGAGGATCGGTTTGATTATCTTTTGATCGAGTCGACCGGAATCTCAGAGCCCTTGCCTGTGGCGGAGACCTTTACCTTTGCTGACGAGGATGGGATCTCACTTTCAGACGTGGCAGAGCTAGACACCATGGTCACTGTGGTTGATGCGGTGAACTTCTTAAATGACTACGACGAAGCTAAGTACTTGCAGGATACTGGCGAGTCTCTTGGTGAGGAAGACGACCGTTCTGTCACTGATCTTTTGGTCGATCAAGTGGAGTTTGCTGATGTGCTCATCATTAGCAAAACCGATTTGGTTGAACCCTCTGAAGTGGCAAGACTCTCAGCGATTTTAAGGACATTGAATCGGGAAGCTAGAATCATTCCTGTATCGGGAGGTGAAATCGACCTCGATCATGTGGTGGGTACAGGTCTGTTTGATTTCGAAAGGGCTCAACAGGCATCAGGGTGGCTCCAAGAGATGCGGGGGGAGCATATCCCCGAAAGCGACGAATATGGGATCAGCAGCTTCACCTTCACTGCGCGTCGCCCATTCAATCCCGAGAAATTTTATAAGTTTCTACATAACACGGAAGAGTTTGGAAAATTATTGCGCTCGAAGGGCTATTTTTGGTTGGCATCTCGACCAGAGTTCGCGGGGCAATGGAGTCAGGCGGGTGGCGTGGCGAGATACGGTTTTGCTGGCATGTTCTGGAAATCGGTCCCTGAAGAAAATTGGCCCACCGATCCTGACTATCTTTCATCGATTAAAAAAAACTGGGTTGAACCATTCGGTGATGTGCGTCAAGAACTTGTATTTATCGGTCAAAATTTAAATGAGGAATCTATGACCAATGCCTTGGATCAGTGCCTTCTATCTGACGATGAATTATTGAAAGGCAAAAAATATTGGGCAACGCTTTCCGACCCCTTTCCTGGTTGGGCTGAAGCGCCATGAATGCATATCAAGCGTCTATGCAATTGGGCCTTAATTTCGAGAAGAGGGGCCAGCAAGCCCGGGGCACTGAACCGGAGGTATTGACCGAAATCTATCGGGACGCGATTAATATCGTGATCTGGGAATCAGGGATCTCCACCGAGTTGAAGAGTGCTGTCAAAGCAATGATGGCCTCGTCGCCTGATCTTCAGGTATCTGAAGTGATCTCGGTCAAATCTGCTGAGGATCAACTCCAAAAAATTTTGGGTGCAGAGAAAGCTTTTACAGAGTTGCGTGACGACATATTGGAGCTAGTCGATATGTTCTGTTGTCTATTCGGCCTTGAACGAACGGGACTGAGGCTCGCAATTTTAGATCGTGCGATGTGTCCTCGATTTCATGTCGATCACGTTCCCTGCAGGTTGTTGAAGACCTACACAGGCATCGCGACGCAGTGGATTCCTCATGAGTTCGTCGATCGTACGAGGTTAGGGGTAAACAGTCACGTCCAACCAGATGAGATATCGGGACTATTCCAGCGAGAGACAGATATCGAGAATCTCCAGTCCGGTCACGTTGCCCTGCTCAAAGGCGAACGATGGGAGGGTAACGAGGGTACGGGACTGGTTCACCGGTCCCCAGGACTTGATGTGCGTGAACGCCGACTTCTTCTCTCCCTAGATTTTTGCGTGGACTAGTGTGCTAACGATTGAGTTCCGCCAGAGTACAAACGTAAAACCACGCGATCATCTCACGAATATCGTAGATATTTGCGGGAATAGTATGAGAATTATTAACCCGAGAGTAATGACCCCTACAAAGGGTAAAGCGCCCTGGAATACTTTGCCAATCGATTGCCTAGATATTGCGCTTACTACGAACAGATTCATTCCGATTGGCGGCGTGATAACAGCCAGTTCCATATTCACGATTAAAATTATTCCAAAATAGATTGGATCTATGCCCAAGTCGTTAAGTGTTGGGAGCAATATTGGTACAACAATTAAAATGACAGATATGATCTCTAAAAAGCAGCCCAATGCTAGAAGCAGGAGGTTTACAGCAAGTATAAAAACGATCGGAGATATATCTGAATGTGTTATCAGTTCAGTTATAGCTTTCGGGATTTGCTCGTAGGATAGGATATAACTTAGAACTGAGGTTGCAGCCATGATAATCAGGATTGTAGCTGCCATTGTTCCAGATTGTGTAAGGATTTTACTGTATTCAGCTAAGCTTCCAGATCTGTAAATAGTAAACGACAATAAAGTTGCTAATATTACCGACATCGCCGCGGCCTCGGTTGGGGTAAAAACTCCACCATAGATGCCGCCGAGAATTACTAGGGGAAAACAAAACATAGGCAGGCCTTTGAGAAGTGCCCTGCGACTTTCCCCCGGATTGGATGACCTCTCTTCGGCTACTATTTGTTTTGTTTTTGCCCAGTCGCCGACTAATAATACGAACGCAAAAAGCATTGAGCCAAGCATGAGGCCAGGGAGCATGGCTGAGATGAAGAGATCTCCAACAGAAATTTCTACAACTGCGGCGTAAACAATTAAAGGGATACTCGGGGGGATTAAAATACCCAGGCCACCACTAGCGGCCACCAAGCCAACTGCGAAACGTGCTTTATAGCCATTGTTAATTAGTTGTGGAATCATTACCCGCCCAATTGCAACAGCGGTTGCCACGCTTGATCCACTTATAGCGCTAAATACCATTATTGCGACAACTGTAACGAGGGCTAGACCGTTTGGGAGTCTTCCGCATAGAACGTTACTCGCTTTTACCAATGCTTCAGTTGCGCCACTACGAGAGAGAATCTCGGCCGATAGAATGAAAAAGGGAATGGCGACGAGGCTAGATTTGTTTAGGAACCAAAACATGGTGGATCCAGCGATATCCGGCTGCATACCCGTGACTAGCATGTATCCAAGACAAATAGCTAAAATCGAAAATGCGATCGGTAGCCCTGTCGACAGCAGTGTGATTAAACACAGACTAGAAGCTGTGATAATAGCGCTAGGGGTCAAATACGTGCTCCGGTTTCTAGCTGTTCACCTTTGTGGATATTCAAAATTTCGAGTGACCTTAAGCCCGCTCGAATTCCGACTATACAAAAGCTTATCGGCATCACGGCCATAATTGGCCAGATCATTACTCCTAAAGAAGAAACGGAGGTTTCTCCAATCATTTTCGAAAACATTACGGAATCAGCGGTGAAATATGTGAGCGAAAAAGCTATAACACACAATAAACCGTCGGAAATTCGAAAAAGTTTTTGTGCTGTGCTTTTTGAAAGAAGTGAGTGGAGGATATCGACCGAGATGTTTTCTCTCAAAGCATCGGCTCTTACAAGACCTATGAAAATAACCGAAATCATTAGATAAACTGATATTTCATCAAATGTATTGAAGGATACGTTGAATAGGTATCGAGCCCCAACTTGGAAAACGTTTAGAAGACTTGCTATGCCCAAGGCGAGCGCTATGGCAATTTCCTCGATCTTTCCGAGCAAACAATCAATCTTCTTCAATCCCTCCATAATTGACCAGGAGGCTTGACCGGGCAGTTACATTGCCCGGTCTTCTTTATTTTTTTAATCAATCGAGGCCGCCATCTGCATTAACTTTTTAACAGCTGGTTCAGCACCATCGTGGACCGACTTCATTGCCGCCTGCCAACGCGCTATTTCCTTCTCCGATGCCGGAAGAACAGTGACGCCGTTCTTCGCCGCCTTTTCCAGTGAGACATCGATTTCGCTATAAATTTCTTTTTGATTCCATTCAGTTGCAACTTTTGCAGCATTATTTACTTTGGTTTGCATATCACTAGACAATCCATCGTAGAACGATTTATTCATAGCGAAAATATATCCGCCGAAGACTAGTTTGATGTCAGTGATGTACTTGAGAACTTCGTCCAATTTCATTGACACAGCAAAGCTCGGAGTGGTGACTGCTCCGTCAACGACGCCGTTTTGTAATGCCATATATACCTCATTACCAGGTATCACGGTTGGATTCGCGCCGAGGGCCCCAAGCATCGACTCGAGTGTTGCGGATGGATAAGTTCGTATCTTCAAACCTTTAATATCGTCGAGTGTCTCTACCTTTGTTTTTGAGGTGAAAACGACAGTTGGAGTTTCGTACCAGAATCCGAGTGGTTTAAGTCCTTTCGCTTCCAGGTCCGCAAAGATAGATGCGCCGATTTCGCCTTCCATGGCTTTCATCAGATGCTCATAACCCCGGAACACCAGCGGAGTAGTGAGTAATTTAGCTTTGGGTGTAATCGACTCGTAGTAACTGATGAATGGTACGATGGCTTCTACCTGCCCCCGAATAGCTGCTGAGACTTCCTGTTTGGATGGTATTAGTGATGCCCCAGGATATGTCTCCACCGAAAGCTTGCCTCCGGACGTTGACTCCAACTCTTTTTTAAATATTGCAACTGTCCGTGCTTTGAGGTGTGTATCCGTCGTTTCATAACTTACACGGATTGTATCCGCCGCCCAAACGGGTGCCTGCGCTAAGACCGTAATCATTGCAGCAGTGGCACCAGATAACAAAAAACGTGAATATTTCATTGAATCGTCCTCTGATTTTTTTAGTTCCCTTTTTTTAAAGATCAGCCACGTACCAAGGGAAAGTTGTACGTGATGAGCTAGGAACGTCTTAGACTTAACTCTCCAACACGTCCTAATTTAGCAAACCAAGATGCCGGTACAAATGTGGTCGCTGACATTTCCTCGATTACCGCAGGTCCAGTGATTGTACTGCCTTGGGTTAAATCCTCGCGAGCCCAGATCGGCACATTGTGGCTCTCTCCAGAAACATAAATTTGCCGCGTTTCTTTTGGACTTCCAGAGCCACCTTTGACTTCTGTCCATCTGGGAGATGCGACGGGTAACCGTGCGATTATCCGCACATTCACCAACTCGACAACTCGTCCCGTATCACGCCGGCCGTACTCTTTTTCAAAGTTTTTCTCAAAAATCTCTATAATTTGGTCTAATGGCAAGTCAGGGTCGACTGCTACCGTTAGTTCATGCGCTTGACCTTCGTAACGCATGTCCATCTGCATTTCGAAGTGTATTCCTTTCGTGGATCTTTTCTCATTCTCGAATTCAGACGTTAGTTTCGAAGATAGCTTATTATGAATATGTCTCGCCGTTTCCAGCGTATTCTCGGTTATTGGTTGAAGAACAGTTTCAGATCTATCTTTTGTCAATGGGGAGCAAAGCGTTCCAAAGGCGGAGAATGCTCCAGGCGTTGGTGGTATAACAACTTCCTTTATTCCGACTTCTGAGGCAACAAGTGCTGCATGCAGTGGTCCTGCTCCACCGTAACTGACAAGAGCGAAGTCTCTCGGATCATGACCTCTCATCGCTGATATTTCCTGAACAGCTGAAGCTATCTTTGCAACCGCAAGACGTAAGATTGCCTCCGCCATATTTTCTGGAGTAATACCCGCTTTTATCGCAATCTTAGAAATCGCAGTGACTGCCTCTTCATAATCAATACACAGAGAACCACCCATTTGTTGATTAGCCCCCAGTCTTTCCAAAACCACGTTCGCATCAGTAACTGTTGGAAGAGAGCCTCCGCGACCGTAAGCAGCTGGTCCCGGAACAGCGCCTGCGCTTTCTGGACCTACATGAAGACCGCCGCCAACATCAAGTGAAGCTATACTTCCCCCGCCCGCGCCTACTGTATGTATATCAAGTTGAGGTAATTTTATGATCATTCCCTCGAAAATCGTTTCGCGTTTGAGTGGAAATTTCGAGTTTGCAATGAGGGCAACATCACTGCTTGTGCCGCCAACATCTAAGGTGATGATGTTTTGCAAATGAATCTCTTCTGCGAGGTGAATTGTTGCTGCTACGCCCGCGGCTGGACCTGAGAGTATTGATCGCACCGGCTGGTTTTTGACTGCCTCTGTGCTGAGGAGACCGCCGTTGGAGCCAACTGTATAAAAACTCGTATGCTTGGATCGTCGCTCAATTTCCTTACTCAGTGCCATTCCGTATCTAGCCATTACCGGTTGTACATAAGAATTCATGACGCACACCGAAAATCGTTCGAACTCCCGCATTTCGTTAAGTACGTCCGTTGAAATTGATACGTAATCGAAATATGCACTGAATAACCTACCGGCTTTTAGTTCATTAGCTGTATTTTTAAAACTATTAATAAAACCAATCGCAACAGCTTCTACTCCTTCACCTTGTAGTTGTTTCGCCACGTTTTCTAATTCGATTAAATTGACATCAGAGGTGATGGAACCATTAGATTCGGTTCGCTCCTCAACGGCATATCTATCGCAACGATCGACGAGAGCTTTGGGTTTTTTGAAATGTGGAACATAGAGTGTTCTTGGAACAAGGCGCGTGGTTCGTCCTAGTTCCAATACGTCACGAAATCCCTTTGTTGTGATGAAGGCTACCTTCGAGCCACGCCTTTCAAGGAGGGCATTTGTCGCTACTGTGGTTCCGTGGACTACAAGTCCAATATCCTTTGGGTCAGCATCGGACTTGTCGAGTGCAGATATTATAGCGGCATCTGGTTGATCACGGTTGGATGGTACCTTTAACGCAGAAAACCTTTTTGTCTTAGTGTTATACAAAACTAGATCAGTGAATGTGCCTCCGACATCGATACCAACTAGGAGGGAGTCTTCTCTATCTACTGATCGCATCATAAAGTTACTGACTGATGAGAAGTATGAAATGCGTTAGAACTCGATAAAGAAACGAGAGCCATCTTCGATTCTGCTTCCAGACCCTCAGCTACACATATTGAATCGTCTGCCAAAGCTGGGTCAATTCCTTTTACCCACAGACGAATTGATGGTCCACTCGCTGATACTAACTCCACTAAGCTCCCTGGGGAAAAACTTGATTGGTCAGCAAAATTATTTGATAACAGGCATTCGTTGTCTGATATCGAAGAGTCACTGGCTAGTGTGACAATGGTTCGCTCGTCTTTATACCCGCTGATATTATCAGGGGAAATATATCCGTTCGCTAGATCAGCTTCGAGCGTTAATAAATCTCGTTGAGTTGGATCTCCCCACCCACCTCCACCTGATGTCTCAACACGAACAATATCGGATTTGTTTAACCTAAAATTTGCAATTTTTCCGGGAAACTTACCTGGGCTAATTTCTTTGCCATCACGTATCACAGTATATCGGTTCGGAAGGCCGGAGAGACCACCACAGACACCTGCTGGTGGAATAATATTGCGATCTGATAATACTGAAAGATTTGCTCTATCAGTAAGTATCTCAATTTCTCGAAGCAGACCTACACCGCCGCGAAATTCACCCGCGCCACCGCTATTTGGTCGGATCTCAGAACGGAGAATACGTAGAGGAAATTTGGACTCGATTACCTCTGTAGACTGAATCGAAACATTTTCGCCCTCATTAAATGCACGCACTGCACTGTTTCCGTCTCCACCGTTCCAACCCCCTGTTCCACCAGACGGATATTCATAGAAAATGAAATCTTCAGTCCCTATGTACGTATGATTCGAGGTGCCTCGTACGTCACCAGTTATTTTGTTCGGAATTAGCCTTGCTAAAGCGCCCATTATTGCTGCGTCGCATGCAAAACGAACTTCGTTAAGGCCTCCACAAGGAGCAGGAAAGTTTGCGTTTACGATTGAGCCAGACGGAAGTTCAACATCTATTGCCCTCAATGTACCGGAGGTTATTGAACCGCTTGGGTCAAGAAATGATTTTATCACCGTCAGCACAGATGTTGGAGCAATTGCTGGTCCAGCATTTAATGGTGCATCGACTTGATCAGAGCTTCCCGTAAAGTCCGCTAATAAACGATCGCCTTTAATTGAGAGATTTACTTTTACCCGCAATGGATGGGGAGTCAGTGCATTACCATCTAAATATCCAACATGATGGTAATCCCCGTCAGGTATCTGCATTATTGCGGCACGAATGCGTCTTTCGCTAATGTCCAGAATATCCGCCATAGCATCGCGAACAGTTGTAGATCCATATTTATCGCATAAAGCTCTCAGTCGGGTTTCAGCAACCTTTATGGTACCAAGTACAGAATGAAAATCTGAGATAGCCTCTGAAGTGACGCGGACGTTATCAAACAAAAAACGCATAACTTCGCTATGTTCGAAACGTGGAATTTTTACATAATTTAACCGAAGCCCTTCCTGCAGTATCTGGGTCGCTTCACCGTTTAGAGATCCGGGACTCATGCCTCCGACGTCACCCCAATGCGATCGGATAACAATATAAAAACTCCGACTACCGTTTATCGAGACCGGTTGTATAACAGCAATATCGTTCAGATGAGTGCCACCAGTGTAGGGGTCATTGTGAAGGAGCATTTCGTCATCATTAATTTCCGCGTGAATTTCTAGGGCTTTTTTTACTGCACCGGCGACAGGAACGACGTGAAATGGGTGATCCTCTCCAGACTCAGCAATTAAGTTGCCATTACCATCCAGTAAGACACCAGAAAAGTCATATCCTTCATAAATTATTGAGCTGTAGGACGAGCGAACCATCGAGCGTCTCATCTCACGGACGATTGATCCTAACGACTCTCCGATAATTGCACTTGTGGCAATATCTACCCGAGATGAATATTCGGTTGTATGGCCCGAAGACGTACCGGTCTCGGATTTCAGAGGCTTGGTCATGATTTCAGGGCCTTGCATACTCGATCGGCGGCTTCAAAGGTTGCTTCGAGGTCATCTTCATTATGCTGGATCGAAATAAACCGTCGATTACCAGGTAAAACGAATAGACCTTGCCGGAGCAGTTCTGGTTCCATTTTAGCTAGCTTAGCTCCATCGGCAGCAAGAATATCACGCCAGTTTTCGGGCTCTTTTTCAGTGAAAAGCATGTGCCACATCGGACCCTCACCAAATACAAGGATTCCCATTCTATTATCAGTGAAGACACGCCGAAGACCATCGCGTAGATGTTCTGCGCGCTCAAATGTCCGTTCGTAAACCCGATCTTCGGAAAGTACATCAAGGGTCGCCATACCAGCAACACAACCAAGCATATGTCCTTGGAGGGTTCCATTCTGGTAGACATATCCTTCTTTTCCTTTATTTGATGGATCTGCTTGATCCATGATGTCGGCTCGACCCGCAACAAGTCCAACTGGAAGACCGCCGCCAATTATTTTGCCGTAAGTCGCGAGATCTGGTACGACGTCGAAATAGTCCTGAGCCCCGCCTAAGCCGTACCTGAAACCTGTGACAACTTCGTCAAGAATCATAGGGATATTAAAGCGCGTGCAGAGTTCACGAACCTTTTGAAGAAAGCCGTCCCTCGGCCTTATGATTCGTTGTATTGGCTCAATAATCACTGCAGCAATCTCGCTCGCGTGTTCCTTTAGGATGCTCTCTAACGCACTTGCGTCGTTGTAAGGGGCCACAAACGTGAGATCGGAGACAGCTCGAGGTATGCCCGCCGTGTCGGAAGTCCCTGAAGGAAATTCCAAGGGATTTTTCGGCGTCGTGCTAACTTGTGCATAATCGTGAGCACCATGATATGCGCCCTCAAATTTTAAAATCTTGTCTCGGCCTGTGAAGCCTCTGGCGAGCCTAATTGCGTGAAACGTGGAATCTGACCCAGATGTTGTAAATCGCATGCGTTCGCAGCACCGAATAATTGGTTTGAGCCGTGTTGCGAATTCTATTGCTTGTTCATTCAGGTATGCAAAAAAATGGGTACCCCTAGAGGCTTGCTCAGAAATTGCGCGTTGAATCCGTGGGTGGGCGTGACCGAGAAAAAAAGTGCCCGAACCGAGTACATAATCTATGTATTCGTTGCCCGATGTATCCCAAAATCTCGCACCTTCCCCTCGACTGAAGACAAATTTTGCATCTTCGGAAAGGGCATTACCTCCTAGAGCTCCACCAGGGAAAAGATGTCCCGCTCGTTCAATCTGTTCTGCTTCTTCCGCTGTTAAGCGATGCTTGCTCATTAGTTCTCTTGGCGTCACAGCAGTTGGTTCTATGGCAGATGCGGCTTGGATTTGTCCCATGCTTTCTCCAATCTTGGCGTAGACAAAAGTATGCAGAGTTATTGATGTATACAACATTATTTTAAACGTCGTCAACAATATATAAAAAAATATGGCGCAAAGATCTTCTAAGCAGATATTTATTTATCATGTTGAAATAACGGGATATTTTTTTTAACAGATGATTTATCAAGTTTAAATAGGCTAACAAAACCTATTTGTGGGCTCCCCTTGCAATTTTTTGTATACAAGATTAACGTCGATTGAACTTTTGTGAATTTTATATCGTCAATTTTAAAGGACTTAGAGAAATGCCGACGGCTAAGATTTATGGACTCAAACGAATATTAGATCCGGCGAAATCTCAACTTTCGGATGCGATCCACTCGTGTGTATCTGAGGCCTTAAATTTCCCGAGTGAAAAGCGCCTTCAGCGATTTTTCAGCCTAGCGGAGCAAGATTTCTATTACGGAGAAGGGAGATCTGAAAACTATATAATTATAGAGATCGCACTTTTTGAGGGACGCTCCAAAGACACCATTAAGAAACTAATCACGTTGTTGTATGAAAGAGTCCCCCCGGTGGTTGGAATGGATAAGCGTGATCTCGACATAATGGTATTTGAGTTACCGAGGCATTGCTGGGGTCTTCAGGGCGAGCCGGGTGATGAGCAACAACTGGGCTACGAGGTTTCGATTTAGATGCGAACTAAGAAGATATATTTTCCTACTCGTGGAATTTAAATGAAAGTTACTTCTCCGGAACCGGTACCTCTGAGCCAATCTATGTCAGGAATCGTTAGGAGAGCATTAGAGGAGAAAATTATTTATGGAGAGTTGGCGCCAGGCTCACGGTTGTTCGAAGAAGAGTTAGTCCAGCAGTTCAATGTAAGTCGCTCACCAGTCAGAGAGGCTCTTAAAGTAATGGAGCATGACGGGTTGGTATTTATAGAACCTCGTCGTGGAGCGAGGGTTGCTAAATTGAGCATAACTGATCTTGATGAAGTCTACGCGACGCGGGTTGTACTCGAATCACTCGCCGCAGCGCAGGCAGCGGAGCACTGTGACGAAGATGAAAAAGAAAGGTTATACGAGGATTTGAAGGGTTTAGAGAATGCCTTTGCGACAGAGCTTCCGCGAGAGTTTTTCAAGGCTAATGTGGTGATTACCAACTCGATTCATGAAATCTCAAGGAATAGAACGTTGGCGCGTTTATTAGGATCAATCGCCAAGCAATCTTTTCGATATAGATATCTCGCTTATTCAATGGTGCCTGATCTGATGAAAATTTCGATCGAGTCCAATCGCGCATTGGTTGAAGCGATTGTCGCGAATGAAAGTTGTTTGGCTCGCTCAGTAATGGAAAGTGTTTTACGTCAATCATGGCGTCGAGTAGTCGTAATATTAAGATCAGAAGGAAGGGAGCTTTTCAAACAGAATCCAAATAGTGTTCGACGACAAATGGGGTTGGAGTGTTGTTAAACAAATTTAAAGCGAGCGAGCTAATCGAAATAAATCACTATATTGGTGGGCAGTTCCAAATACCGTCGAGTGGTGAATATTTTGATTCAGAGGACCCGTACACGGGACAAGTTTGGGCAAGGGTTGCTAGAGGCAACAATAACGATGCAAATTTAGCTGTAGAGAACGCATCGAGAGCCGCTGATAGTTGGGGATCGCTTAAACCTTCCGAACGTGGACGCTTTCTATACCGACTCGCTGATGTAATCGATAGGCACTCCGAGGAGCTTGCTCAAATTGAGGTGCGTGACAATGGAAAGCTTTATGCAGAAATGTCCGGACAAACTCGTTACATCGCGGAATGGTACAGATATTACGCGGGGTTAGCAGACAAAATAGAGGGTTCGGTTATCCCGACCGATAAACACAATATACTTAACTACACTCAGCACGAGCCGTTGGGGGTAGTTGCCATGATTACCCCATGGAATTCCCCTTTGTTGTTGTTGACGTGGAAACTCGCACCAGCTCTCGCGGCGGGGAATGTTGCGGTCATAAAACCATCCGAATTTACTTCCGCGTCGACAATTGCATTTATGGAACTTATCGACGCAGTTGGTTTCCCCCCGGGCGTTGTGAATACGGTTACAGGATATGGTCCTGAGATTGGCATGGAAATCATAAAGCATCCTAAAGTCGCCAAGATTGCTTTCACCGGTTCCGATTACTCAGGTCAAAAGGTTTATGAACAAGCGGCTTCGGGAATCAAGCATGTTTGTCTTGAGCTCGGTGGAAAGTCTCCAAATATTGTTTTTGAGGATGCCAACATTGACGCTGCTATCGCTGGAGTTTTATCTGGGATTTTTGCGGCGAGCGGTCAAACTTGCATCGCAGGCTCTAGACTACTTCTTCAAAGATCGATTCATGATCAATTTTTGGAGCGTCTGATTGATGTGGCAGGGGCAGCGCGTATCGGGAATCCTATGTTACCTGAGACCAACGTTGGACCTGTTGCAACTCGCCCTCAATTCGAAAAAGTGCTCCGCTATATAAAGATTGCTCAGGCAGAGGGCGCCCAATGTGTTTTGGGCGGTGGCGTATACGATGGACCAGGTTCAGTCGGTGGTTTGATGGTGCAGCCTACAATTTTTTCCAATTGTAGAAACGACATGACGATAGCACGTGAAGAGGTCTTCGGTCCGGTTCTTGCCACCATCCCGTTCGATACAGAAGACGAGGCTTATGATATGGCCAATGACTCGGCTTATGGTCTGGGCGCTGGTATTTGGACCAGCGATATTGGTCGAGCTCACGAGGGGGCTTCACGTATCAAAGCCGGTACAATTTGGGTCAATACCTATAGGGCCTTGAGTTACACCTCACCGTTCGGGGGTTATAAACGAAGCGGCATTGGCCGTGAGGGCGGACTGAAAGCGATTTATGAATATCTTGAAACTAAGTCGGTGTGGATCTGCACTAAACCCAGTACAGCCGATCCTTTTGTCATGCGATGATTTTTCAACTTTAGGTTAAAACCCGATGGAATTCTTTCAATTTAGAGCGAAAAACATCAGGCAATACGATTGGCCTACCGGTATTAGCATCGATACACACCGATCGACTGGTGGCAGAGGCGTGGCAAACAGAGTTTACAAAGACACCGTAGGCGAGTTGAAAAGATGTCCGACCCAATCCCGATTCGAAGCAACCAATCTTGACCTCAGAAGGGTAACTGATGGGCTGAAAGTAAGCTATAGACTGTGCGACAACGACCCAAGACAAATTTTTGGTTTCATCATCCAGTTCGTTCAAAACCGCAGATCTAATTCCCAATCTTGCAGTTTCTATATAGCTCAGCGTGACCGCATTATTGACATGATTGTTTGGATCAAGATCAGAAAACCGAACAGAGACCGAGCTCCAGAAACTGAAAAGAGTAGGGTCTTTAAGTGCTTTTAAATCGGTTTCGGCAAGCATCCGTATCTTTCTTTAATATTTACTGAAAGAGGCAGGGCTCTCAATCAAATCAACTAAGTAGTGGTACCAAATAAGGAGATAAGTTGTGGCAGATATTAAGCTTTTGAAACGTGAATTGAAAGTTCTTACATTCGATCAATACGGGACCGTTGTCGATATGCAGGGTGGGCTCACTAAAATTGCTACACCATACCTAGAAGAAAAAGGTTGGAAGGGAGAACCAAGTAGATTTGTTACTTGGTGGCGTCGTACCCATTTTGAGAACTCGATGATTGACGCGTTATGCGATCGAGGTCATACACCTTATCGAGAAATAGGACATCGAGCGGTAAGCTTTACTCTAGACCGGGCCGGTATTCAGCACACGAGCGCTGAGGTAGAAATGCTAGTTTCCGAAATTGAGAAACTCCCTCCATTTCCAGAAGTTTCAGATGCCCTCAAACGGTTAGCTAAACAGTATAGGCTCGTCATCCTATCGAACGGTGATCGGGATATGTTGGAAGCAGCGAAACCTTACCTGGGACATAAATTTGACCAAACAATATCGGTACAAGAAGCGGGATATTTTAAACCACATCGAAAGACTTACGAAAAAGCAGTGGAGTTGATTGGGCTGGAGGTCATGGAATGCATGCACGTGGCGAATCACACATTTGACTGTATCGGTGCTAAAGCTGCCGGAATGCGTAGCGCGTTTATTGACCGACGAGACAGGCCTTTTGGGCAAACTCAACACGAGCCTGATATTGTCGTTTCGAGTATGTCGGAATTGGCAGATCTAATAGCTTAGTCTAAAGCGCTGACTAATTGGCGGGCTTAGTTGGAGAGGATAATGTTATCCGTTGAAGATCTTCTTGTGGTTTCAATCGAACAAGCGGTCGCAGCGCCCCTATGTAGCATGCGGCTAGCGGACGCTGGCGCTCGTGTCATAAAGATAGAGCCCAAAGGTGGCGAAACCGCGCGTCGCTACGATCAAGATGTTGCGGGAGAGAGTGCTTACTTCACAGCATTAAACCGAGGGAAGGAAAGCCTCGAACTGAACCTGCGTGACATCGATGATTTCGAATTTTTGAAACGCATCCTTAGTAAGGCGGATGTATTCATTAGAAACACGGCGCCTGGCACCATGGATAGAATTGGTTTGGGTTGGAAAGAGCTACAAAAACATTTTGAACGGCTGATTATCTTAGATATTTTTGGCTACGGCCAAGATACGGAATATAAGGATATGAAAGCCTATGATCTCTTAATTCAGGCAGAGAGTGGTTTGTGTTCAGTTACTGGTACAAAAGAGCAAGCGGTTAAAGTAGGTGTTTCTATAGCTGATTTGGGAACAGGGATGAATGCCTATTCGGCGGTTTTAGAGGCGCTGATAGAACGCGAAAAAACTGGGCAAGGGGCGCACATCGAATTGGCAATGTTCGATACCGTGGCCGAATGGATGTCTGTACCACTACTGCATTTTGAATATGCTAACAAACTATCGGAGCGTCACGGGATGGCGCATTCGTCAATCTATCCTTATCGACCATATTCGTGCAGTGATGGTGAAATACTAGTTGCAGTTCAGAGTGACGAGCAGTGGTCTAAGTTTTGTCATTATGTCCTTCAGCAGGACACGCTTGCGACTGATGAACGTTTTTCAACTAATACTGCGAGAGTCTCGAATCGAAATGCCTTAGATAAGTTGATCAGTGATGTAACGCGAATGCTCACGACTTTAGAATTTCAGTTGAGACTTGAGGATGCTGGTACTGCTTTTGGACGGGTTAGTAATCTGGGCGATTTAAGTACCCATCCGGCCTTGCGCAGACAGCCAGTTGTGATTGACCACCAGGTTGTCCAAGCTGTTGCATCACCGTTGTGTTCATCTAGAAAAACAGTCAAAAAAATTCCAAGTCTCGGTGAGCAAAATCAGTCTATACGGCAAGAGTTCGAGTAAAATCGTGCGAAGTCTCAAGAAGGTCAATTTAACATTTTTACAAAACGGTGTTATTGATGATTCTTTAGAGCCGCAGTGGATTCCTCATGATGTTGTCGCCTAGCCAGACTTGCAAAGGCGCTAGTGAGGCAGCAGTCAGTGATGCCTGCTGCGGTTAAAATCTCGGCTGATCTTTCCGTGCAAACACCGAGGCAAGAAGGGGTATTGATCTGTAATGAAGTAAGCGTATGAACCTCTCAGTTTACCGCCGTTACATTGATCCAGCCTATTTTCGCCGCCGACATACTCGTAGTCTTCATTAAATAGTCCGTTGTAAGCACCGGGGGGACTTCCGGTAGGCCGCTCGCCTCGCTTCAACGCCCACCCCGTTTGTTTGCCCGTCGGAAGATAATGGACTTCGAAACCGTCTCCTGCGTACCCCACCAACGAGCTGCCAGAGACACTTAGTAGGTGTTTTGCGATCCCATGGTAGTGATATAAGCCGCCCCGTCCAACATGTCCGTTATTGAAATCGAGACCTAGCTTACCGGGCGCACCGAAGATATCTAAACTCCAATTTTTATCGCCCGTGCGGCTGTGTCCCTGCTTAGCTTTAGGATCCCAGTAACCGGCCGTGTTGGGTCTGAACTGCACACCGTTCACCGCGATTCCCATCGTGCCTTTTATGGGGACAGGCATATCTCCTTTGACTGGCTTAAAGGGTATACAAACGTTTACTTGTTGCTCTTGGATTGCATTCGGGTTTCCTCGATTGGGAAAAGTCCCTGTTGGATGGTCTGGAATCCCGTTGGTAGTAAAGCACCTTTTTCCGTCTGACAGGCTGATGTTTAGGTAATGCTTTGGTGTGCTCCAACCCAACGAGGAAATTAAAGCTAAAGTCGGAACAGATATAGCTAGGAAGAATTTCATTGTCTGAGTATGAACCTGCTTGTGTTGTTTTTCTGTGATTAGGTTATGGGCGTATGTGCTAGTGAGCGCTGTTTAAATTAATCTTAATATAATAATATTACTCTATAATTAGGGGCAGAGGAGGCGGTGCGTCTCTTCAGTTAATTATTCTCTAGTCACAAATTTTTCCAGGTCGGTCTTGAGCTCCGAGAGCCCTGTAACCTGACCGTATTTATGTTGCATGTCGTATAGGTTGACCGCGTGGCTTATTGGGTTCTGGTCAAACACGCAGTCCTCTACAACACAGACCCGGTAGCCCAGAGAAAACGCATCAACCACACTGGCCCGGACACAACCACTGGTACTCTCACCGACGATGAACAAACTATCGACATCCAGTCTTGTAAGATAGTCATTCAGCCCCGTGTTGAAAAACACACTGGCCCTCAGTTTCTTAATGAGGTTGTCAGTCGGCCTGAAATCAATTTCAGGAAAAATTTTATAGTCCTCCGTCTGAGCTGTTTTTCTAGGACGTAGCGTGGCGTTTCCATCTTTTTTGGACTGTTCAAAATCCTTTGTTGAAAAAACGATTGGTAAGGCCTTGTTTCTGAACAGACCAATTATTTGATTCGTGGGCTCGATTGCCTGGTAAGCCTTCTCTCCGCACGTTGCGGGGAATTGATCGAGTAGTCCTTCTTCGTGTAACGATCTATTGCCACCCTCGTAGACTAGGTTATACAGATCGATAACCAACAACGCGGAATTCTTGCTTATCAGGGTTGGTTCCCTTTGTTGTGTCACCTTGGAGAGAAAGGGTTCGGGCATGTACGGGTCCCATACCCTTTTTTTGAATCGATCGTCAGACACTGGAACGCCTCTTGGGTTTCGATTTTGTGATAAGCGCGAAAGCAATAGGGCCAATCATCGTAATCAACAGCGACCGGAGGACGTGGAGTATCATGACTACGGCCAGGTTCGCGTTTAGAGCCATCGCGATCAGCGCGATCTCGGCCTGACCGCCAGGTGCTAGGCCTAGAATAATTGACGCCAAATCAATATCGGTGAATCGATCGAGAAGTACCGCCATCGTTCCCCAAATCGGCAAAAACAGAAGCAGGAGAACGAACACCTGTTTCAAGATCTTGACGACCTCGTTTTTGGACACACCCTTGAAGCGTGAGGCGATGCTCCACCCCAAAAAATATTGACCAGATATCAGAACGAGATCCGTCAGCCTTAGCTGGATATCGAACGCGAGGTTCATCATCAGGCTGGCAAACATTGGGGCCATGAACGAGTGGGCCGGTATTCTGAGGTACTTGCCCCCCCAAACCGACACGACCATGGTCAGGAATACCAGTGGCTGAATCTTCCAGTCTGCTTCACCGAAGCCGAGCGACCCGGTGGTAACGCCCGCGAAGAAGTAGCTCGCAAGGGACGCGCCACAGACCAGACAAAATATTCTCAGTGAGTGAGATAGAGCTACCTTTGGGATGTTGGCTCCGAACGCCTCTGCGCTGGCGATCATCTCGCTCATTCCTCCGGGAAATGCAGCAAACCAAGCCGACGGTCGGTCCCACCTACAGAAACGGTGGAGCCACAGAAACCCTATGCCGCCACCGAGCGCGACATAAACAAATAATCCGATGCCTAGATCGGGGTGGTCGAGCATCCAATCAATGTGATCATGTGTGATGCTAGCCCCGATCGCGACGCCCAGTAACCCGCGACCACAATCGCCAAAAAAGTAGTCAGTCCCAATCGGTTTGCTGCGGATGGCGAGTATCAGACCGATCATCGCGGGCCCTAGTAACCACGCCAGTGGCAGATCGAAGAGAAGCCAGACAGCGGCACCAGCCAACATCATGGCGTGATCTCCCGTCCCAGCATATTTTTGGATCATTAAGGGCGGCCCTGAAAAATAAAAGGCGCACCCAGTGAAAGGGCGCGCCTTCTTAGGTCATTTCTTACTTACAGTCGACCTTTGAAGCCTCTCGCTTCTCGTGGCCTGGGTTGTACTCAATAGCGCATTCCATACCTGCTTTGAGTTTACTCCGCTTAGCCTCTTTACCCCCGATCGTGACCTTTGTCCGACTCTTAGATATCGATGACGAGACCTGACCTTTCTTGCCTTGGAATTTTATTTTTTTACCTTTTTTACCAACCTCATCCAACTTCGCGGTCACCTTCTCGACCGGTGTATCGGTAAATTTTTTGATGACCTCGTCAGACGCCGCCAGGATATTCCCATACAGATTTGCCAGATCTTTTGGTCCCATGTAATCGATCGGTCGTCCGGCTTTCTCGGCTTCGGCCAGCAGCGCCGGGTCCTCCAATGCGGCAGCAAAGGCGTCTTGTAGGATCTTGACGCGGTCAGCTGGTACGTTAGGCGCAGTCGCAAAAGGCCTGCCTGCAGCCAAAGGCGCGACCGCGACTGCCATGGTAGGCATTTGATTGTCGGGCATAAATTCGGCCAACTGCTGTAGCTCAGGACGTGATGGTACGCTTCCGAGCAGACCGACCACTTTCAATCCTTCTGCCTCTGCTTGTTCCGCGATACTCCCGAAACTCCCTGCCGTACCTTGAACTTCGCCACGGATAATCGCCAAGAGTTTCTCTTGAGTCCCGACATAGCCTGAGATCAGCTTGACTGGCATGCCCGCATTTTGTAGGAGCTCCGTGTAGGTATAGGAATCTGAGCCTGGCCCTGTGGCGCTGAACTTTTGTACCTTCGAGAGGGCCTTTAGCTCGCTTAAGGAATTGAATGGCGCGTCTTTAGCCGCGACGTAGGCGTATGCTTCGCCAGTAGCGCTGCCGAGTAAGTTCCACTTTGAGACATCATAGGCGACACCCTCTTTACCGACACGTTGGGTAAAGGCCGCACCACGGTCGAAGATAGCTAAGACAGTTCCGTCTTGATCTGCTTGAGAATTAAGATAGTTTGCTGCCACGATCCCGCCGGCTCCAGGCATGTTTTGTACAATGACATCTGGATTGCCTGGAATATGTTTACCGATATGGTTGGCTATAAGCCGCCCGTAGGTATCGTAACCACCTCCGGGATTGGACCGGACGACAACGGTCACGGTCTTGCCCTTGTAAAAATCACCGTGTGAGCCGGCGTTTGCGATTTGCGACATGATCGCGGCTTGCCCGACCAAACTGGCAACTACCGCTGCACCTACTAGTTTTTTTATTTGCATGGCTACGTTTCCTCTCTCGTTATTGCGTTTAACCGCCAAACAGTATCATTGTCAGGACACCTTCCGGAAGTGGAAGGACCAGACCTTTTTGAAACCCTCCGTAAAGGATTGCCAAAACCATTAAACTCAAAAAAATCGATAATTTAGGGGGTTCCCCGTGCCCTAAGAGATAGATAAGTACCATCAGGGGGAGGCCGATCAGGAACCCAAGAAGGTGGGCACTCGCTATCAGACAAGCGAACCATATGAAAAAGTACCGGACACGTCGGAATGCATCCGTTGAGACCTCGCTCTCTGAAACGGCTAGATCGCCACTGGAGTCATCGGCTTGATTTTTTTTCTCGTAATCTGTTTTTCGCTCAATATATATCGCTAGAAGTGTCAGAGGCAGAGCAAGGCCTGACGCTAGAACCGGAAGCATGCTTGCTCTGAAAGGCATCTCTAGGCCCGCAACTAGTGTGTAGGTAAACAGTGCGAGCAGACTGAGACCAAGAAATGTGCGACTAACCGAGAGGCTCATACCTTCTCTCCCTGCATCTTCGCAAATAAAGCCTTCAGAGTTGGCCATCCAAGGATCAGTATCAACAGTAGTAGCAGTGATCCTGTGATGGGTCGCAGGACGAACTCCCACTCGTAGAGTTGATAAGATGTCCAGAGATGCCGCTCGGCCTCGGGACCTAGTACTAGACCTAGTAGTAGCGGCGGACGTGGCCAGCCATGCAATCGTAACCAGTAACCAAACACACCGAATGTTGCCATTACGATTATATCGCCAAAATTGTTCGAATTCGCGAACGCTCCCACTACAGAGACCGCGCAGATTATTGGAACCAATAGTGTCGGTCTGACTTGGGTAGCCTTTGCTAGCGGTTTGATAAAAACGATACATAAGAGCGACGTGATTACGCTGGCGATGATCAGCAGCCATATAAAAGAAAATGTTACATCCAGATGTGTGGTCAGGATCTCTTTCCCTGGCTTAACACCAACAATTAATAGACCCCCAAAAACGAGCGCCAATGTTGATGAGCCTGGTATACCAAACGCCAGAGTTGGGATTAACGATCCGCCTTCTTTTGCATTAGTCGCCGAATCGACAGCAATTACACCCCTGACGTCACCTTTTCCGAAGGTTTCTTCGGCGCCTTTCTCAGTAGCGCGTGCATGACCGTATGCAAACCAGTCTGCGACTGAGGAGCCGAGGCCGGGTATCATGCCCACCCAGACGCCGACAAGGCTGGACCGTATCACGAGCCACCAGTGTGTAAGCGTATCCTGTATTCCTTGGCGACGACCACTGTCTAGGTTGTTGAGTTCCATCTTAGAAATCGAGGTACCGGATGCGACTAGAGATATTAGTTCTGGAATCGCGAATAACCCAATGGTAACCGGGATGAGATTCAATCCATCCATCAGGGTGAGGTTTCCGAAAGTGAATCTTGGTATTCCACTCACAAGATGAATCCCAACCGACGAGATGAGCAACCCGAGGATACCGATCACCAATCCCTTCGCTTTGTTCTTACCACTCAGTGTCGACACCATTGCGATGCCAAAAAGGATCAAAACAAAGAACTCTGGAGGACCCAATAGAATAACGAGGGGTTTCAATACTGGGAGCGATATGGCTAAGACTATGGCACCGAAAATACCACCAAGCGCGGAACTGCTGAACGCCGCCGATAGGGCCCTCGATGCTTCTCCATTCCTGGCCATCGGATAGCCATCTAAAATTGTTGCCTGTGACCCAGATCCTCCAGGCACAGCGAATAATATCGAAGTGATCGAGTTCGCGGTGTTACTTACAGCCCAGACGCTTACGATGAGACAGATGGCCTCGAATTTATCGAGTGTAAACGCCAGAGGCAGCAGAAGAGCGATAGCAGTTTTAGACCCGATACCAGGTAGCGCGACTAGGGTAGAACTGATGACTATCCCGAGCATCATGTACAGGAATGCCGTCGGTTCAAGTATGTGTATCAATCCCGCCCAGACGGCGTCCCATGTACTCATTTTATTATTGTTCTCGTATTTTTGAGTTTAGAAGTTCAGTTACTTCCTCTATAGAGGTTACATGACCATACTTGTGGTGCATATCAAACAGATTAATAGCATGGCTGATTGGGTTTCTGTCAAACACACATTCTTGCACGAGTACCGGGGGTAGTCCGCGAGAGTATGCGTCCACCACGGAGGCTCGGACACAGCCACTAGTACTTTCGCCACCAAGCACTATTGAATCAATGCCTAGATCCTCGATAATTTGATCAAGCTCAGTTTTAAAGAAAACACTTGCCCGGCTTTTTCTTATCAGTGTGTCATCCTGCAGATAGTTGAACGCTGCGTAGATGTCATAATCCGATTCAGAAATATTCTTCCGTTGTCGCTGGGTGGAGTGTGTACCGGTGGAATGCGCTTGCCAGTCTCTGGTAGTGAAGATAATCGGAAACTGAAGCTGACGAAAAAGACTGATGAGTGTTTGTGTGGGCTTGATTGCTTGATAGGCATATTCGCCACAACCCGAGGGGTTTGTTTTTATGATTTCCGAGACCGGTAAATCGCCACCTTTGTACGATAGGTTATATAAGTCGATTAATAAGAGACATGGCGTCGATCCAATCTGGGGTTCAGAACGATAGTGCTGGTACATCGCTTTAACGTCGGACGTAATGTACTTATCCCAAACTGGCATTCGGTGCGCTCCCTTACCGCTGCCAGAATACATGGATGGGCGGTTTTGTCAGTGTCTGAGCTAAATTGTTTTGCTCTTTGGGGTGTCACTGAATCTTGTGTGACTGCGCTCTAATAATGGTGACTATGGTTGTGCGAATGTCCATGGGCTAGATCCGCCGCAACATCCTGGTCGATAGCCCGGCCGACGCTGACTCCCTCTAAAAACTTTTGTATCCCGATTTGTTGAAGTGTCCCATCATCTAGCAAAACACCCGTCAAAATACCGGACAAGTAGGCGTGGATCTGTGCCATTTGGGCGATGGATTCCAACTGGTCTTTTTCAGGATGGTGTTTGCTGACGGCTTTGCCCATCTCCAAAAAGTGCGCGAGCAGTTCTTTGTTTGATTTACTTATATCAAGATTGGCGATGTCCTGAGCCCACGTATTCGAGGAGGCAATATGCGGTCTACCGACATGTTTTTTTATTCCGCCGAGCAGTAAGTCAACATGTCTTCCTGGATCATAATCGTCTAAGTCACCGCACATACTTATGTTCTCCTAACTTGCTTGACTAATCTGGTTAGCGATATCCACCATTCGACTTGCGAATGCATACTCATTGTTATACCAGGCACTTATCAGAACCGTAGAGCCGTCGATGACCCTTATCGATGTGCCGTCTACCACGCAACTCCGCGAGTCAGTCAAGTAGTCACTGCTGACCAATGGTTCTTGATCGACTCCGAAGACGGTGGGGATGATTTTGGTACTCGTGAGACATCTCAAAACAGAATCTGTGTCGGTTCTCTCGTTGAGTTCAAAGTTACAAGTTACGTAGCTGGTATGATTTACGGGTGCTCTCACGGTTCTGCCGACCAGCTTGCCTTTTATTTCAGGAAAGAAGTGATCAATCACACTCATGTTATCATGTGCTGTAGGAACAAGGTTTGAACCGGATGCTCGGGACCAACGAGGTGAGCGTTTTGCTGTATCAAGGCTCGGCTGGGTATTTGTGATGCTATGGACCGAAACAAATGAGCCCTTCGTGATCTTATTCAGTTCGTTTAGGCATGATATCAAAGGAATCAGACAGTTGTTGAGGCATCCAGGATTTATGATGTTTCTGGGGATATTTTGACGCTCGAAGTCGCTATTATTTATCCCGTAGACCCAGACTCTGGAGTTGCTGTCTTGCTTTACAACGTCCAGTGCTTGAGCAAAAAGGTGACGTGTCGATCGGATCCTGTCGTTTGATAGAAGCATCTCGGCTGACTGCTGCGATCCAGAGCAATCAATAACCAAATCGGGTAAAGTCTCCTCGATTGCTAGCGATAAGTCATCAAAGAGTCGGATATCGTCTGATCCTCGGACTCTCAGGGAGTTTCTGGTATGTTCTACCCGTGTATCGATTGTCCCATAGGTTGAATCGTAATTTAGAAGGTAGGTGAACAACTCTGAGTCTATGGTTTCTTCGACAGCACCAACCCACTTCAAGCTAGCGTCATCCTGCAAAAGCAATTTGCGTGCGACAAGCTTACCTATACGGCCAAGTCCAACTAGAAGCACATTCACTTTAAATTCTCGAAAAACACCACATCGTTACCGCATAGATTAAATCGTTTTTGGACAGCTGTGAAATGCGATTGCAATATATCGACTAACCGAATTCTGTGTGGAGAGGACGATGGACCAACAAATTTTAGATCAGCTTGCCGAAGACATGCTCTCGTTGGTCAAAAACGAAGAGCCATCGCAGCAGAATATTGGGGTTGGTGGCGCTGAGTTAATCCTGGAGTTTGTTCAGAAGCCCGGAGTAAAAGATTCATTGGCTAAATTGGACATTGAAAAAAAAGTCAGATTGTGGGGCAGCCGGGGATCAGGTATGCAAATTCTATTGCACGGTGCCGATACACCGAAACAGGGCTCACCGCATGATCATGGCCGGTCTTGGGCGCTCTATTTCCAAGTTAGTGGGGTGACTGAAATGTCTTCATATGACCGAATTGAGGGTATTCCCGGTCGACCGGGACGTGCGGTTCTGGAGAAGATTCAACAAACCAACGTGACGCCAGGAAACGCAATGTTTTTTGGTCCGTTGGTGATTCATGCAACGCAGCACTCTAAACCGCCAGCCCGTTGGATCCGAGTTACGGGAACAGATTTAGATTATGTTGAAAGGCTCAGATTTAGTATAGAGCGCCAAGAAGCAGTGATTGAAAAGAAATATAGTTAGGAAGAGTGAGCATGAAAAGTTGTGTGGTTGGTATTGGAGCGATGGGCTTGGAGATGGCCGTCCATATCCAGAGTAAGGGCATGGATGTCGTTGGGGTAGATCTCGATGAAAAGCAAATCGCTGAGGCTAAAACTCGAGGCCTGAGTGCGGGAAATGATCTCACCAGTCAGGTATCTAATACCGATGTATTCGTCGTCATCGTCGCAACTGATGCGCAAACAGAATTAGTTGTAGACACAATTCTGTCCAACGAGCCTAAAAGTGGTGCCGCGATCGTTGTAGCCGCGACCAACCATCCTGACACAATGAAAAAACTGGCGCCCACCTGCGAGGCTGCGGGTGTAAGATTCGTGGATGCGCCAGTTGTCTTCGGAATGCAAGGCGCACGAGACGGTAACTTGGCAAGCCTTTGCGGTGGATCTGAATCAGATGTCGCCTACGTAACACCAGTCCTGATGTGTTACAGCAGGGCTGTGCATCGCGTTGGTGAGGTTGGGGCCGGGCAGCTCGGAAAGACCTGTAATAACATGATGCATTGGGCGGCGTGTTGTGCCAATTTCGAGGTTCTATCGTTGGCAAAACGCTACGGAGTGGACGCCCAGCACATGCGTGAGATTTTGTTAGAGTGCCCGGCGCGAAACACTACCCTTGATCGTTGGGATAATACTAGATTTACCTGGCAAGAGAAGGATATGGACGTCGCGATGGAGTTAGCTCAGACGGCAAAGTTACCGTTACCACTCTTTGGTACCATCGATCAGTTGGTAAAGATGTTTTCGGCAGACGATGTCAGTGCCTTGTTGTACGGTGAAAAAGCGAGGTACTTAGGCGTTGATATCTCAGCCATGAAGGCGCAAGATTAATTTTTTTCGACTACCAGTTACCGGAGGTCTATTAGTTGGATATTAAAAGCCTACGCCTTTTTCTCGGTATTATTAAACATCGAAGTATCACCAAAGCATCACGACACCTCTACATCGCGCAGCCAGCACTTGGCCTTTACCTGAGGCGTCTCGAAGACGAACTTGGAGTTGAGCTCGTGACGCGCCACGCTCGAGGGGTAACACCTACCGCTGCCGGGCTGAAACTTGCTGAACATGCCGAACGACTAATTAGTCAGATGCACTATATCAAGAATGAACTTCAGAATTTGCGAGACACTCCATCAGGTCCCGCTCTCGTCGGCTTGACCCATGGTACCGGCCAATTACTTGCCGCGCAGTTGGTTAAAAGCGTTGCGATTGAGTACCCAGATGTATCGGTATGCTTGCGAGACTCGATTAGTGAATCCCTTGCGAAAATGTTAAATGATGGGCGCTTAGATCTAGCGCTCTGCTATGCTCCATCAGATGACCAAGACCTTAGGTTTACACCAATTGGGAAGGAGACCTTGGTCCTGACGTATTGGAAGGACTCGGTTACCGAGAAAGTTCCGGATGAGATTGAGTTTAAGGACTTGGTAGATTATCCGCTAATCCTTCCATCTACTAAGTTTGAGTACAGGAAGCTAGTCGACGGGTTTGCTGAGGAAATAAGGGTTGAGTTAAACGTCGTTCATGAGGTTGAGTCTGTTCAACCGATACGTTACTTGATTAGAGAAGGGTTAGGTTTTTCCGTAGGATCCATTGGTGCAGTTAAGTGGGAGGTGGAGAGCGGGCACGTTGGAACTGCAAGGATAGTAAATCCGATACCTATCAGGACACTCTACCTTGCTGAGAATATGAGTAGGCCAAGCTCCAGAGCGGTCGAAGTTGTGAGGGACCGGCTCATGGC
>PBZS01000070.1 GCA_002730235.1 Gammaproteobacteria bacterium
CTCCTCATAGATTTCTTCTATGCGGAATTCATGCTCTGGGATGTCATCAAAGCCTTCTATCAGCACGATGCATCCTGGTCTTATATCCAGCTGCCTCATATCAGGCTCTCCGTAGCAGGAGGTCCGGCAGGACCAAGCCAAGGGTCATCGACAGGGGCAATGGCCAGGGTATTGGCTTCAGTAGGTCCGGCAGTGCTGCCAACCCAAGTAGTAATCCTGCGACAGCAGGAGGAAGCGTAACAAGCCAACCGAAGCTCTTCCAAAAAGCATAGGTTAGCCCAAGACGTATTGCGCCACTCGCAATTGCGAGCAGCGTTGATGTGGTAAACATAATGGTTCTCCTTAATGGTTATCTACCATTATAGAAGCCCCGGTTTTCTCAGTTTCCGGATGCCTTAACAGTCAACTAGTCAGCAGTCAGATATATTTTTTGTATTACATTGGTTTTTGTATCCACATCAGGCGTCCTGGTCTGTCCCACCCGCATAGCCATTCAAAATATCGTCCATTTTGTTTTCACCAATAGACCCAATCTTGAGATGGTCAGGGCGGACGCACATTCGGTTATTGCAAAGGTGACGCACGACCTCGCCATCGTAAGGTAATGTGGCGGTGAGCGTCAGACTGATGAACCGATAAAGATAATCAGACACACCCAACAGATTTATGCGTCTGGGTGTCTTTGCAGTACCCAACTCCCAACAACCCGTGTGGCTTTGCATGCTAGATACTGTGCTAGCTGGCGCACTACACTTCTTCGCCTTTCGAAGATATTTTTCACAATTTGCAAGTGCCTCTTGCGAGGCTTCTTCAAATAACTTTGTATAATTATCTCGAGCCGGACTCCGCAATTTCTCATGGAAAAGCGACCTTTCGAAAGTAGCAAGTCGCCTCCTTCCATCAATGATGAATTGGCTTATCAGAGTGTCCGCATCAAACATCTTTACCAAGCATTAATTTAAGTCGGATAATCTGCCCAGACATGGGTTCGTAACCATCATCAATATTTGCTTTTGAAGCTCGACCATCAACATTTGCGAGTTTGCTTACGGGAAGCCTAAATCCACCTTTGACCCATACTTTTCCAGCCTTTGGTTGATTGGCTTGTGGTTTGTACCACGCCCATTTCTGGATACCGCCATCCCAGGCAAACCTTTTCTTCTCCCAACCCATGTCTATAAATAAGTACTTTTGGGCATTAGCTTCCCTGTAGGCAAATTTCTTTATGACCTCGCCAGCGAACTCAACAGGCACGAAGTTGATAAAATGCTCTTCAAGCTGCTCTTCTACTTGATGTCTAACAATATCTGGAGCTAATGCCCCAAGCTGCTTCATAATATCAGTGCTGCGTTCAGCAACATTGAGGCTGTTGGGGTTATGGCGCCCAAGGTCCCTTTGCATCAAGCTATCGTAGATGCTGCGAACCCCTGCGTTTGTACTTATCAAATCTTTCAGCTTTCCAACAATCTGTGTGAAGTTTTCATAGTCTTTACCACCATTGTTGTAGCCTTGATGGTCAAAGTTCAGGATAAAGAAACGCCGGTCGGCTTCTTCTAGCCATAGAGGTAAGTGATTTGTTGTAAGTATAAATGCGCAGTTAATTCTCTCCACACTGCTCGGGAGACCTTTCGCCTCAACGGTCGTGCTATCTTCCGTTATAAGACTCTTGATAGAATTTGCGTCCTTCGACCCTTTCCTAACTTCTACTTCCTCAACAATTACAAGTTTATGCTGCAAAATCTCTTTATTAAATCGAGCAACAAGTTTAGTGACACCATTGATTCTAGAGGAATTCTGGAGACCAAACAGCTCTCGGCATACATCAGTCAGTGCCGTTTTCCCTGTTCCCTGTTTGTTGGAGTAAAACATGACAGCCCACTTGGGCTTCTGAGTTTCATACTTCAGGCTCCAGGCGAGCCAATCTAAGAATACAGCACGGTCTTTTTCTTCTGGAATGACGTAACAGATAAAATCATCAAAGGCCTGCCCAGAGATGCTCGCTGGTTCCAAGTTTCTGTACTTTGGTTGTGTCCAACGGTTCACGCTGACAACCCCATCTTCAAATATAATCTTTTGCTTATTGGCAGGTAAACTTACCGTATTCCCTGACCAAACTGGTATGCTCTCTTCTGGATTCAACTTCCCCAGTGGTGGGTCTAACAGCACCCTAAAGAAGTCCTTGAGACTGTTATTTGAGAATGAGAACAGCGGGAATTCAACACGCATGCGCTGAATGATAACCTGTTTGATGTCTTGTGCATTATATGACGTTTGAAGATTGTTTACGTCATAGTATTTTCCGTCCTTTTTCACGAACCATGCTGATACAAGACGCAAAGTTTCCGATATTTCGGGAGCGTATGGGCGGCCATCTGTGTCCAATCGCTGGAAATGGTGTTCGCCCTCGAATGGAAAGTGGCCCAGTCCTTGCTCCACCCTTCTGCCAAGCTTTTCGCTTTCTTGTTCGGCTATGTCCTCTGCGGCCTCTTCGCTAATCCATTTATCAAATTCACTCATAAGTAATTAACAATCATTGCTTTGTTCATTTTTATTTTTACCAAGATATTTTTTCAATTCAGTTTGCTTTGCAATAAGCCACGAGGGAAGACCCCTCGCTGCCTAAAATTATTACGTTTAAGAAAAATCGTCAAAATTAATGACAATTTTTGGTTCAACATAGTCAGGATTGAGCTCCTTTGGGTCAAGGTAAGGTTCGCAAAGGCCAGACCAATACTCCGATGCTGAACATGCATCGCTTGAACCATCTAATAAGTCGCTGAAGAAGCAGTCTTGCATTGGTTGCACACTATCACGCCCAACGAAGTTCATCACTTCTTTGGCTTTCCAACTGCAATACGCCTGTATCACCTGCGCGTCCTCTTCGTCTGACATTACAAGTGTTTTAAACAACGCCAGCTCAAAGGCATTCTTCAAGAGATGCTGCTGCAGTACATCGAGGTTATGGGGCGTTTTATAAGCCTCAATCACCAGTGAGCTCGCCACAACGATTTCCTGATACTTTTGCCCATTATGGTTCAAGACGATGTTGAGCTGCCGTGATGCAGCAATAGCTTCGCGCCAGTCACCGCCATCTTCGTCAAATAGCCGCTGATTCCAATCTGGATTACTCATCAGATAGCTTTCAACTGCATGCCAATCTTTTGGATGATACGCTCCGTAAATTGCACGGGCATTGTTGTCGTTAATCAAGTGATAATTTGTAATTGGTAGGGTCATAATATGTATTTCTTTCAATTTAGTGGAATTAAAATGTGAGTTCGTCATGGGATGTAAACTCATCGGCATGAAGTCTATTGGCATTGGGACTGCGATAGCCCTTACGATAGTCTTGCTCATCGAACGAGGCATCTTCCCAATCGTGCTCATAGCTCGGCATATATTCATTGAACACACTCGAAACGCCTTTGCGTGGACCATTGCGTTCAAAGAATTTCTGCATAACTTCAGATGGAAGTTCCCAAGAATGCACCAAAGCATTCATCACAACGATGCATTCATTAGTTGAGTAGCTCAGAAGTGCGTGGGCATTGTCTGCAGTCTTGTTATTGTCACCCTTCGCATGGACACGAAGAATTGCGCGCGCTTTGCTCTCTGCACGCAGGGTGTCCACAAGGTCAAAATGATGGGGGATGTGTTCAACAGAGCGTTTGTGTTGCCTGCGGTAGGCCTCTATGTCTCTCTTGGGCCACTCTGCGTAATACTCAAAGCTTCGGTTTCCAACATCTAAGAAGGAAAGCTTCACACGGCCCGAGGCGAAGACCTGCAAGCGATATCCTTGTAGCTCTATAAGGTGTTTTTGTTCAAAAAAGGTATCAAGATATTTGTTCATAATTTTCTCCAAAAATAATAAAATCCACACTCGGAGGGCCGGGTCTGGGACAAGGGTTAAGATTAAACGGGAAGATGTAAGTCTAAGGGGTAAGACCTAAGGTGTAAGTTGTAATATGTAAGATATAAAACATAAGGGATTGGGTGTTTCCCAAACCAAGATTGGATTAATCAACAACAAACAAACTACATTCGATGGTCATCAAAATTACATCATTATTTGCGGGTATTTTTTATCTGACTTTCAGTCATGAACCCGCCCTATTTTTATGTGTATGTTTTCTATGACTTATGTCTTTGGCAAAAGTTCAAAGCTTACTGCAACTACAGCTTGCATCTCATGTTCTCGTGTCCGCTTTAGGGTCGCGTATTTTTTTGACCCTTATTTTCTAAGTGATAAAGAGGACAAGCAGCTTCGCACTTTCTTGAGTTTCTCAAGACGATATTTCTAAGTTCAGTCAGTATTCAAGAGCATTTTCACATGACCTGTTGGTCATAAGGGGGCGCTATTTTTCGTCATTATTCCTGGCTATTATCTCGCTGTAATTTCATAGAACTACCACACCTTTTCCATGTGCTCCCTCATGATGCCTAGGGCGTAGCCCAAGCCGAAATTGGCTGACTAGATGATTTCAGATCTTGCGGACCTCACACCATGTACAGCGAAGAGGGAATGATCCGCTAATTGGGTCGCATTTATCAGTTGAAATGGCCTGATTCATATTAGTCGCAAGAGGATCCCCTTTTCGATTGGGGCTATCGCCAGTATTACTTACGGTCCAACCGTGCTGCGCAAAAACAACATCAAGGGCTAGCTTATTATCTAGCTTTGCTCGCGCGATAAAGGCGCCGGCCTTCGTTGTTATCTCCAGCCAATCATCCATTTTGATGCCCCGAGCGGCTGCAGTCTCACTCGCTATCTCAAGAATTGGATAAGGTGTGAGGCGGCGCAATGAAGGAATATTACGTCCTTGGGAATGACAATAGGTGACTGTCTTGGCGCAGCCAAGCTTCAATGGGAAGGAGAGATCTGTACCTCTAGGTAAATCGCCAGCATCCAAACGCGGAACTGGGGAAAATCCAGCACGTAACATCTGTTCTGAATAAATTTCCAACCGCTTTGTTGGCGTTGGGAAACCCATTGTCTCATACCTGGACAGAGTGACCTTACCTGGCAGGGTTACACCCTCGGGAGTGGCTTGTAACTCTTCTAAACTAACGCCCGATGGTGCCAGAATATGCGCATGCCCTTTGTCAGGATCACAATCAAACATTACATCTGATAAGCCCAGACGGCGCGACAATTCGAGCGCGATATGCGTATCGCTGCGGGACGAACCTATGGGTGCGATTACGGGAGGTCTTAGTTGAACGCGACGCATTCCTTCTAAACTCGCATCAAACCCAGTGCGCAAGCCCTCGCGCTCCCATGAGGTTGCTACTGGTAGTACGATATCAGCATATTTCGCCGTTTCATTAAGAAAGAAATCACAATGAACATGGAACTCCAGCTGCTGAAACGCTTTTTTTGCACGATCAGTATCTGGCTGAGAAGCCAGCAAATTGCCCCCAAAAGACATTAGCATTCGAACCGGATAGGGCGCTTTCTCCAAAACTGCAGTGTAAACATCCCGCGCCATCACCCACCCCATAAGACCAGGGCCGATGGGCCTTTCGGTAAGTCCCAGTGCCTTTGCACGTTGCTGCTCATCTAACAAATCATGTCCAGCGATGTCATTGAAAGGCGCGGCCCCTCCCGGCACATTGCCGCCTGCGCGACCATAGCTACCCGTCAGGCCATAAAGCACTGATATGGCCCGATCTGTCTGAGACGCAGTGGTGCTTTGACCAACACCGTTCCACGCGTAATAAGCAATAGATGCACTCTCTGCGAGGATGTTGGCAGCTTCCTTCAGTTGCTCTTCGCTAACGCCGGTCAGCTCCACCACCCGCTCAGGGGGGTATTCTGCGGCAGCTTCAGCAAAGATTTGCAGGCTGGAGCGACATAAGACTGTACCATCCTTAGTATTGACGTTGCGGGAAGTGAAAAGCTCAGACTGACCATCAGCCCACTCGCCATGGTCGCTATCATAGTCGATCAGCTTATCTGCGTCCGCACTAGCGGCAAACAGTATCTTTTCGTTCCCTTCGACCTTCAGATCGCTCTCATTTAGGAACGCCCCTGTATCTTCGCGCACTAGAAGTGCTGCATTGGTCCACTCTCGGACAAATTTTACATCGAAGCGACCATATTGCAGAAGCAGATTGGCTATTCCCAGTGCCAGTGCCTGATCCGCGCCAGGCTGCACCTGCAACCAGCAATCGGCGCGCCTCGCATAGAGGGTAGGGCGCGGATCGACCACGATGAGCTTTACGCCACGCCGGATTGCTTTTTGCACTTCAACCGAGCGCGCCAACCATGTAGAGGCAGGGTTATGGCCCCAAAGAAGTATGCATTCCGTACCTGCAAAATCAGGTGTGCCGATATCTGTTCCGTAAGTAAACCGGCTGGCAATATCCTTGTGCCAGTTGCAAATTTCCGTACCGTAAATCGAGTTTGGGCTGCCGTATGCTCTTACAAATCTCTCAACCCACGAGATGCAATCTGACATGTGCGTTCCGCTTGGGGTGGTGATTGAAAACGCAACTTGTTCTGCTCCGTGGTCAGCCCGAATACGAGCCATGTGACCAGCGATTTCATCCAAGGCCTCTTCCCAGGAAATCTGCTCCCAGGTCGGGTTTAACATACCTTTTGGTGACGTGCGCCGCATTGGATGTTTTAAACGGTCTGGGTGGTATACCAATTCCGCCGCTGCTTTCCCCTTGGGACAGAGTTTCTCTCCACTTGGGTGGTCAGGCAATGGCTCAATTCGTAGAAGCTTATCTTTCTCTAAAATGACCTCACATCCACAGCGGGAACGACATTGAGTGCAAAATGCAGGTATGCGTTTGTGTTTTGTCATGAGTAGGAGATTAAGAGCTCGACTAACAAAACGCCAGCCTCACTATAAACCGATAATCCACACTTTCTCCATGTGCTCCCGCATGACGTCTATTGCATAGCCTGAGCCATAGTTGGCTGCCACCGTGTTTGAACCATGCCCCAGGATGGCCATTGAGATAGCCTCCGGGCAGCCTGTATTCCTCAGCTTGTCCTTCATGCGGTGGCGTAGCGAATGCATCGTGAGCTTCTTATCTGTGATTATGGTTCTGAGGCGCTTCATGAGCATGGCTGAGCAGTTATCCATCCCCCTATTCTTGGCATAGCGCTCAAACACCGGCTCTTCCGCTGCTTTGCCTTTAGTGAGATCTTTTAGTAATGCTGCTGCTTCTTGTGAGAGTGGCACAGAGCGCTCTGAGGTTTTATTCTTTAACCGCCGCCATGGGGTGGGAGTTATCGTTAGACATCCTTTA